>NZ_CP012600.1:1551092-1861273 GCF_001278705.1 Bacillus gobiensis | reverse complement strand
ACGATTACCCGACTGGCTGCATATGCTGCATCAAAGGGTGGATTAACAGCATTAACGAGACAAATGGCTTTAGATTGCGGGCCATTAAACATTCGAGTTAATGCGGTTTGTCCGAGCACTGTCGATACTCCGCTATTGCGGCAAACCTTTGCAAGCCTTGAGGATCCAGAGGAAGGATTCCGGCAAACTCTTGAATTCCAGCCTTTTGGACGTATCGGTACCGTTGAAGACATTGCAAATGCCTGCTTATTTATGGTATCAAATGAAGCTGCCTATGTTAGCGGCCAAACATTAATGGTCGACGGGGCAGCAATTAATAAAATTGCCAGGCCATTAATGTTCGATTAGTGTCAGAAGTGAAAAGAGCGGCTGCTTATAGTAGCCGTTCTTTTGTTTATTACATCTATGAGAATAATAGTACGAAAGAATGAATTTAAAGAACAAGAAAATCGTACATTAATCCCGAGTGTAATTATTTACCAATTATTTTAAGTGGCCATCTGCTAAATAAATTTGAGGAGTATAATGATTTTATTTTTCCATCCACAAAAAAGTTATCCGCTGTCATTATTAAAACAACAAGGTCTTTCATCACTTAAGCATATTTGAAAATAATGTAATTCAATCCACAAAATCAATCGTTCAGAAAAACATCTAATTTTGGTTGTTTTTTCCTACAAATTTTAAGTTTTTTTATATAATTACTCTCAATAATGGTATTAATAATACTGGGATAAATACACTCCTATTACTCTGTATTCGGCATGGATTATGATTCAGATAGCGTAAGGGGGTGACAATATGGATAACGTCAATGGAGCAAAGTCATCTGGCATTTCAAGAGGATTGGTCTTTCTTATGGCAGTCACCTGCGGGTTTACTGTAGCCAATGTCTATTTGAATCAAACGCTGCTGGTAAGCATGGGAAATACTTTTCATGTTACAGCTGCACAGGCAGGTATTATTGCTACATTAGCTCAAGTAGGGTATGCAGCAGGGAATTTAATGCTAGTTCCTCTTGGCGACATTTTTGAGAGACGTCGTTTAATTCTGAATTTGCTGCTCTTAGTATGTTTATGCTCAGCCGCTGCAGCACTTGCTGTGAATTTTCCATGGCTGGTGATTGCAAATTTATTATTGGGCTTCTTCACCATTATTCCTCAGATTATCGTTCCTTTTGCAGCGGGGCTTTCTAGCGAAAAAGAAAGAGGGAAGGTGCTAGGGAATGTTGCAATCGGATTGGTGTGCGGAATATTGGGAGCAAGGTTAATAAGCGGAATAGTAGATACACAGTATGGCTGGAGAACGATGTACTGGATAACGTGTGCTGCCACCATCATTATCATGGTATTAATCCGTTTTTATCTTCCCAAAAGCAAGGGCGCGAACACTGTTAACTATGGAAAGCTTCTTTCTTCTCTGGGACCCCTGTTTTTACAAGAAAAAGTATTAAGAAAAGCTTGTTTGAGCCAAGGATTAATGTTTGGTGCCTTCAGTTTATTTTGGACGACTTTGGTATTTTTGTTAAGCGATCCTCCTTATTCTTATGGAAGCCAAGTAGCCGGCATGATTGGACTTGTCGGAATCGGGGGAGCGTTTGCCACACCTATCATAGGACGTATTATCGACAGCAAAGGGGCTAGTTTTGCTAATACGCTTTGCATGTCACTTTCATTACTTGCTTTTGTTCTGTTCTTGGCAGGTCAATCGTTTTTAATTGCAATCATTATAGGCGCCTTATTGGTTACGATGGGAACACAAGCCAATCAGGTGGCATGCCAGGCAATCATCTTCAGTTATCAGCTGAAATGCGCAGCCGGCTCAACGGGATCTATATGGTTTCGACTTTCTTGGGCGGAGCGTTAGGCTCGTATTTAGGAGTATTAGCTTGGACCAACTTTCATTGGATTGGCGTTTGTGTACTCGGTATTATCATGATTGGCATAGCCTTCACCTCACTGATTACCTCTATGAGCCCAGCGCAAGAAATGAATGCAAAATCATAAAAAGGGAGATTGATGAATCATGCAAACTAGTGAAAATTATAAAAAAGGGTTAGAAGTGTTAGAGCAAATTGATAAGGATAATTATGAAGCAATTGTAAACAGCTTCAAAGAATCGGTTGCTCCTGATCTAGGAACATTGGCAGTGGAGTTTAATTACGGCCAGATTTTTTCAAGACCAGGCCTTGATTTGAAATCCAGGCTGTTAGCTACAGTAGCAGGATTAACAGCGCTTGGAAATACAGAACAGTTAAAATTTTATATTAACGGAGCATTAAATGTAGGATGGACACAAGAAGAAATCATCGAAGTCATGATGCAGATGATTATTTACTCAGGATTTCCTAACGGCTTAAATACAATTTTAACAGTTGCCTCAGAAGTGTTTGCGGAAAGAAATGAAAAACAGGCAGTAAAATAAAATTTAACAAAAGCGGAGGTAAATTATGATAATCGACAGCCATTCACACGTAATCATTCCAAATAACAAACACATTGAAATAATGAAAGACGCAAATGTTGACATGACGATTCTTTTTTCTACACTTATTCATCCTGAAAAAAGCGAGTCTTACGATGAGTTCATTGAAGAAATGGGAATGCTGCAGAAAATATTAAATAATCAGATCAACGGAAAAGAAGCAAGAGAACGGTCATTACAAGAATTGGTGGATACAGTTAATCGGTTCCCTGAACGTTTTATTGGCTTTGGCCCGGTTCCTGTCGGCATGTCGGCGCAAGATACTGGTGAATGGATCGAGTCGAAAATTGTAAAGAATAATCTCAAAGGTTTGGGTGAGTTTACGCTTGGCCCCAATTCAATTAAACTGCTGCAGCCAGTTTTCGAATCGGCAAATGAGTTAAATGGCCTTCCGATTTGGATTCATACATTTTCTCCGCTTAGCATTAACGATATTAAGGAACTCGTCGAATTAACGAAACAGTTTTCAAAGGTTCCGGTCGTTTTTGGTCATCTTGGTGGGTTAAATTGGCTGGAAACGATCCAGATGGTTAAAGACATACCAAACGGGTACCTGGACATTTCTGCTTTTTATACGACGTTTGCTTTGTCATTGGCGATGAAGGAAGTACCAGACAGAACGATGTTCAGCTCTGATTACCCTTACGGGGACCCGTATCTCGCTATTGAAGCTGTAAAAAGATACGCACCCAGCAAAGATATAGAAAGAAGAGTATTAGGGGAAACGATCGCTGACTTGTTGAACATTACTGTTCCGTCGCCAAGTTAAACATAATCTTTTTCTGTATTGTGAAAAAATGTCATAATCAAATTCATTCTGCTCCTTTTTCATGTAGAATAATATAAGGAAATTCATTATATTAATTATTCTCATCAATTAGGAGGAGTGATTGTATTGGATGGAAAAAAAGAAAAAAGAAAAGAACTCGGTGACTTCTTGAAATTAAGAAGGTCTAAATTATCTCCTCAAGAATATGGGTTACCGTTAGGCACGAGAAGAAAAACAAAGGGTCTCAGAAGAGAAGAAATGGCTCAGCTTTCTGGAATCGGGCTAACCTGGTATACATGGCTGGAACAAGGAAGAGATATTCAGGTATCGACACAGGTTTTGGAAAGCATATCACGAGTGCTCAGATTGAACTATGAGGAAAAGAGGCATGTTTTTCTTTTAGCAGGGCAGCATATTCCTCTGGATGATCATAATAGCTCAAAACAAACCTTACACCCAGTCGTGCAAAACTTTATCCATCATTTAAAAGATTGTCCTGTTTACGTGACGGATGAGAAATGGGATATTATTTCTTGGAATGAAGCTGCATGTGTGGTTTTCGGAGATTTTAAACGCATGAATAAGAAGGAAAAGAACGCGATTTGGCGCTGTTTTTGTTCTGAGGAATATCAAAACCTTCTTGCAGATTGGGAAGGCCACGCAAAAAAACTGCTTGCTCAATTTCGATCAACAGCAACCCGATTCATCGGAGAAGAGTGGATCAAAGAACTGATCGATGAATTGACAGAAAAAAGTGCCGAGTTTCGCCAATGGTGGAATCATCATGAAATATTAGGTACCCCTATCGGTGAAAAAGAAATACATCACCCGGTTGTCGGTACTATGTTTATGGAGCATGCAACGCTCCAAATATACGATTCTCCCGATTTAAAACTGACCATTTACAGACCTTTGGAAAAAGAGAATACGATTTCTAAACTCAATCAGCTACTATCTGTACATTAAAGCGTGCCATTTAATGGCACGCTTTCTTTGCGGGAATATACAGCTTCAATCAATCGTAAATAGATTGGGACAATATGCCTATTTATATCAAATTTTATTTTTTTAATAAATCTTATTTGGGAAGTAAGTCCCCTGCCGCAGGGATCCTGGGTGGGGGATCTATTGCCCAAGAGCTAGAGTGGGTTTACCTAAAATAAGATGAGTGAACAAAGGCTAAGTTGCTCAGTATTCCTTTTGCGGCGCCTTCACAAGCGAATGTGCAGAACAAGCAGCCTTAGAATGAAGATTACTGAACCACAGTCTGGATTCCATATTGTCAATCGTTAGACCAAAACTATTTTCTTATCTTACTTCATTATTATCGCTTTGTAGTGCTTTATGGCCCTGATCCCATTTAATTGCTTGAAAAAGAGAGGTTAAAGGGACAAGAGCATGTTCAAATGAAAATCTATTAATAACACAAAAAATCAATCTAAGAGAATGATTGAGGATTTGTTTATCATAAGAAGTAATGATGAAATTGGAGGAATAAGGAAATGTATGAAGCGATTGTTATTACAGAAAATGAATATTTAGTATGGATTCTCGAAATCTCATTGTCTGCGTTTAAATTTAAAATATTTAATACACACGATCTTCCCTTGATTAACAAAATTTCTCCCCGACTATTAATATTTGATTTTCCTTCTGCCCATCAAGATTCTAATTCGATACACAATATACTGAAAATCACGAGCTGTCCTGTCATGCTGATTGATTCTACTAAGCAGCAAAATATCTCCGATACAGTAAACGCCTTGAAAAATGGAGTCGGCCAACTCAAAGACGAGATAACGGTAGAACATCAAACGGCGTTTATCCTTAGACAAGGCTTGATATTCGACATAGCGAACCATTGTATTCAGAACGGCAACGATAGAATTTCTCTCTCCACCATCGAATTTAAACTTCTTTATTGCTTAGTGACATCAAAAAAACCCCTAACATCTGATGAATTAATCGACTACCTTGATACTACGGGTCCAGCGGTATTATACGTATACATCAAAAAAATCAGAGAAAAAATTGAGGAAAATCCGTGCCAGCCCAAAATTTTAATTAACGAAAGAGGAAAGGGATATCTATTAAAAAGCAAAGAAAAACATGTGCTTCAAGAAAGCAATCTATAAAAAAATTAATGCTGAATCTTAATGTTTATTAGAAGTTGGGAATTCTATTAAATGGTATTCTCAAGTTAAAGGAGGTGAAGCAAATACTGGACGTATATGAAAGCGAGTTAAATCGAATGAATGATTTTATTGCTAATGAAGCTTATCCCCTTATTGAACCTGGAGTAAAGTTGTTTAGTTCTACTGTTGACCACTATTCGTGGATCAGGCGTGAAACAACCTTAATCAACACAACGATTGGAAAAGATGTTTTTATCGGATTTCGGTGCTCCTTTGAAAATGCAAAAGTCGGTCAAGCCGTACAAATTGCTTCTAAAGTAAGTGTTGGAAATGGACATAGGCAGACCACAATTGAGAAGTATGCGTGGATTGGAGCAGGCGTTTATATTGATGGAGGCATTACAATTGGAGAGGGAGCTATTGTGGGTGCGGGCAGTGCTGTATATGAAGATGTACCGCCATACAGTATAGTTGTCGGTAATCCGGCTCGGTTCTTAAAGGAAAGAAAAGTTGAGAAAGACGGGGCGCCTGAATTTAGATCTTTTTTAACGAGTCAGCAAAAACTATTAAAAAATAAGCAATATGGCGATAGTCAACTTAAAGACGGACGTAATCAATTTATAGATGCAGATCTGAATGTAAAAGGAACACAAATAATCGGTGAAAATGTAATCATGATCGGAAAACGCATCTACAGCGCCTCTGGTACCTTGATTACAGATGGAGGGATCACAATCGGCAACCAGGCAGTTGTCGGTGACGATTCAATCATTGAAGGTGGAGGAAGGGTTACTATAGGTGACAATACTGTAATTGGTAAGGGAGTCCATATTCTTTCGACCTCCCATGATTACAAGAAACTGTCTCTGCCAATGGTGACAAAACCGGTTTTAATCGGAGACAATGTCGTAATTGAAGACCAGGCTATTATTTTTGGCGGGGTGTCAATCAAAAGCGGAACGCGCATAAAAGCAAACAGCTTAATCAATAAAAGTGTTTGAAAGGAGAGAGGATATGACTAAAATTTTTATGGTTCCGAATCCTACAGGAACCGGCCACAATATGAGGATGTATTCGATAGCCTGTAAGCTGACAGAGAATAAAGACGCAGATGTAACAATCGTGCTTAGCTCTCTTCAAGACACGTTTACGCCATTAATTGAGAACATCGGAGCACAAGTGATCAATTTTAATCCTGAAAGAGTCGTAAATTATTCGAAAAAATCGCATCTGGAAGAAGAGCTTACGTGGCAAACAATGATTAATCAATATTTTTCAGATACCTTTTTTAACGGGTCTGTCATTTTGAAATACATGTCCTTATTTTCTGAGAACAAACCTGATGTAGTCGTTAGCGATTACAATATTAATGCCAGCATTGCTGCTTGTATGCTTAACATTAAACATGTTTTTGTCACTGAAAGATTTAATTTTACGTTGGTTGATGTTTCTAATGAATTATTAAAAAAAGGCGGCTTCCGTTTAAATGAGGCTGAGCTCGATTCCGCCAGAACGTCAATGAACGAGTTGTTTAAATGGTTAGGAAATAACACTGAGCTTATACTTACTGATAAACCATATGTAGAAGAAATGGATCGTAATTCATTAATCAAGACATTTTTTGATGAGGGTAAAGCCCATTTTGTCGGTCCTATGATCAGATCGATCGAACAAAAAGAAGATCCATCATTTCTCTCATCTTTAGGCATAAACGAGGAAGCATTCCCGTTAATCACTGCTACTGTAAGTGGTACTACAATGTTCAAAGAAAACAAGAAAAAATTACTAGATTTATACATTGATATGTTTCAGAAAATTAAAAAAGATTATCCGCAAGCTCAAATGGTATTGTTGGCCAGAGAAAATTTAGTGGTTCCTGAAGGTATTTTATCCTTGCCTTATATAAGTAACTGGATTCCACTCCTGAAAAAGAGCAATGTTTTACTTTCTCATCCTGGATGGATCACTGTTACTGAAATCTCAGCTATGGGGATACCGGCAATTTTCTGCTTAGCATCATTCAAAGAATACCATGAAGCAGAAGCTTATCTTCGCCTCGACAAACTGGGCTATCAAACACATTACGGATTTGACCTCGATTCATTGGTTGAAAAAGTTGATAGTACGATAAACAATAAAGATCTGGTCACATCGATTTATAAAAATGTATATGAAGATTCAAATGGAGCTTCAAAAGCTTCTGACTATATATTAAGTGTTGCTCTTCAAGAAAACCAAAAAATTTTAAATTGAGGTGTGAAACATGTCGACAGTACTGACAGCAGATCCAATAAAAGAATTCTTAATCAAGCGTCTGTATGACAAACAATGGAACGGGTTCTATACAGCAATCGAAGGCGAAGATAATATTGTCTGTGATGATAAGCGTTTGGAAGATCAAATCTTTGCTCTCATTGCGCTTGCCGAAGCAGGAGCAGAAAAAGATTCATTGCAAGAGATGGTGAGCATTTTAAATAAGTTTTATGATGATTCGACGGGGTCTTTTCATGAAATGATTGATAGATTTGGTATTGTGCATAGTGTAGGAAGAGTTAGGCACACGCATATTCAACTGTTGGCATCCTATGGTTTGTTGAGATTAGGTGAATATGTAGAGGATGAAATGCTGATCCAAAAAGGCCTATCGCTCTTTCAGCTTATCAATGAAAAAGTTCTATCTAAGAACGCGCCTTCGATTTTGAATGAGCAATTAAATGAACCTATTAGTTATGACAAATCGGTTTTAAGTTTTATTTACGGGATGTTCGCTGCAGAAAAGGCCTTTCAGATCACAGAAGATCAAGAGTATAAAAATCTTTTGAACATCTTTGTGAAAAACTTGGCATACTTTGAAGATCAAGATTTCGGAGGATTGTACGAAAATTTGCTAATTGATCAAACACCGATGAAAAACAAGGGCAAAAAAGCATTTTCCCATGCAGCTGCGGCATTAGCATTCATCAAAGCTGGGCGTTTATTAGAAAATGAAGAGTTATTTGAAAAAGCGAAGCAGTATTTTATGTATATCACTGACCGTTTTAAGCATCCGTTTTTGGGCGGGTATTGGAATAAAAGCGATGTATCAGGAAAAGTGAAGGTCGACCCGCTTCAATCGTATTACGGAAATGAAGAATCTCCGTTTCCAGTGAAATTAACTATGGATCAGACGTTGTTACTATTATGCGCCGATCAATTGCATCAGTTATATCCTAATGAATCTTTTCAGATGCTGACTCAGGAGTTGGCTTCGGAAGTCAGCCGGTTTATTGATGAGTCCGGCGGCGTATTCATCGGTCAGGGCAATTGGTTTTCTACACCAGTAGACCCGACAGTCCCTCTCATTCGTCATTTTATGGTACCGCATCATACAGCCGGGGCGTTCTACGCTGGTAATACGGGTTACCTTCCGCTCCACGAAAAGCACACGAAAACCCAAGCTCTCACCTTGCTTTGTTACAGTCTGAGTCAATCTATCGTCCCAGGACGCAACACCACAACAGAGTATAAGAAAAAATCACCTCTTGATGTAAAGCAATTGGATTTTGATTTAACAAAGGTTTCATATGGAAAAGAAATGAATTTGCAAATTGATAAAGCTCTATATTTATCTTGGCTGAGTAAGACAAGATCAGGTTCAGGATTCGGACTCACGCCTTACCGGTCACCTTTGGGCTTTCGTTCTGATACTTCTCCACAAAACTTTTCAGCCTTGCATGTTGTTTCAGATCTTACAGTAATGGGTGAAGAGATCACAGAACAAGACAGAGAATCGATTCTGAAAGGAATGTTTGATTGCCAAAATCAAGATGGGGGCTTTGCAGAGCAAGCGGGCCATTTGAGTGAGGTGTTCACCACTTATTGTGTCGTCTTGACTGCTTTCATCTTAGGATCAAGTGTACCGAATAAAGAAAAATGCATACAATTTATTCAAAATTGCCAAAATTCTGATGGTGGATTTGGAAATTCGAAAGGTTATCCAAGTGACGTGTGGCATACAAATTTAGCGGTATTAGCTTTACACGCACTAGGAACGAAGCCATTAGATGAAGCGGAATGTTTAGTTTTTTGTGCTTCCTGCCAAAACGATGACGGAGGTTATGGTGTAAGGCCGAATGCACCTTCAGATACCTTTTCAGTTTTTCGTGCAGTCGACACCATCCTGGTTTTAGAACATCAACCAGCTGAATTAAACAAGACCATCCAATGGCTGCAAAGCTGTCAGACAGATACTGGAGGATTTATGTACAAGCCGGGATCGGTCGAAAGTTTTGTTGGAAGCTATCACGCGATAGCCGCCCTTTACCTATTGGGAGAATTGCCAAAGAAATTGGAAGAATGTAAAACCTGGCTCAGTCAGCACCAGTCTAAAGACGGCGGATTTTCAAGAGCGATTAACGCACCGTCTGATACGACAGATGAAGGATTTATCTGTTTGCAAGCCTCTTATATGCTTGAAAGAAATCTAAATCCTTATTGGGTTGCGATCATTACGTAATAAATCAAACTGCACATACGAATTCCAAAAGGAGGAATTATAGTGATTTATTTAGTAACTGGCGGGGCGGGCTTTATCGGAGCAAATTTTTTAAATTATATTGTCCCCAAGCAAAAAGATGACATCTTTATAAATATAGATAATCTTGGCTATTCCGGGAATTTACTCAATGTTGAAAACATAGAAAGCCACGAAAATTATCATTTTAGAAATGTCGATATTCAAGATTATAATGGCTTGAAACAAGTATTCAGTGAATGGAACCCTGATGTCATCATTCATTTTGCAGCTGAAAGCCACGTTGACAGAAGCATTCTAAGCCCTCTTCATTTTATGAAGACAAATATTCTTGGCACATTCAATTTGCTGGAGCTGGCAAGGAATTTTTGGAAAGATAAAGAACACTGCCTTTTTCATCATGTAAGCACGGATGAAGTATATGGGAGTTTGAAAGAATCAGGGTATTTTACTGAAACAACTCCTTATCATCCCAACAGTCCTTACTCTGCTTCAAAAGCAAGCAGTGATCACTTAGTGCGTGCTTATTTTCATACGTATGATTTGCCGGTGACAATTTCAAATTGCTCAAACAATTATGGTCCCTATCAATTTCCTGAGAAGCTCATTCCGATGACACTTTCCAATTTTCTAAACGGAAAACCTATACCTATATATGGAAACGGGCAAAATATTAGAGATTGGCTGTACGTGGAGGATCATTGTCAAGCGATATGGCACATCATTCACAATAGTGAGGTCGGAGAAACTTATAATGTTGGTGGCAACAACGAATTGACGAATCTTGAAGTCGTCCGTGTGATTGCCGATAATCTTTCAGCATTCACAGGGGTTGACTCATCAAGATATTTAGAACAAATAACTTATGTGAAAGACAGGCCTGGACATGATTTCAGATATGCGATTGATGCAAGCAAAATCAAAAATACATTAGGCTGGTCTCCGGAAGAAACGATTGAATCCGGAATGAAGAAAACCGTTAAATGGTATTTGGACCATCAAGATTGGATAGAAAAAGTCAGCTCTGGCGATTATCAAGGCTGGATCAAGCTTAATTATTCTAATAGAGAGGTGGGCAATCGATGAAAGGAATTTTATTAGCAGGAGGGAATGGCACCCGTCTTTACCCTCTAACAAGAGTGACGAATAAACATTTAATGAGCATTTATGACAAGCCAATGATTTTTTATCCGTTATCTACGTTAATGCTGGCTGGCATTCGGGAGATCGCTTTAATATCATCACCAAAAGATTTACCGTCCTATAAACAATTGCTCGGAAGCGGTGAACATCTGGGACTTTCAATCACTTATATCGAACAAGAAAAACCAGAGGGAATTGCTCAAGCCTTCACTCTTGCTGAAGACTTTATTAACAGAGATTCTGTATGCCTTACATTAGGCGACAATATTTTTTACGGGGACGGTTTCTCTAAATTGTTGAAGGATTGCACAGAATTAGAAGAGGGGGGCATCGTGTTCGGCTATCAAGTGAATGACCCTGAGCGATATGGAGTCGTAAGCTTTGATCAGGCAGGCAATGTAATTGATATCGAAGAAAAACCTCAAGTCCCTAAATCTAATTATGCCATCCCTGGTGTGTATTTTTATGACAATAAAATCGTTGACATTGCCAAAGGACTGACTCCTTCCGCTAGAGGCGAGCTGGAAATCACCGATGTCAACTTGTATTATTTGCAAAGAGGTCAGCTGAAGGTAAAGTTATTTGGCCGCGGAAGTGCCTGGCTTGATACAGGAACGCCCGATAGCTTGTTAGATGCAAGCAATTTTGTCGGAACGTTGGAAAAAAGACAAGGAAACAAAATTGCCTGCTTGGAGGAAATTGCGTATAAAATGGGTTATATCTCAATAGATACGTTAACGAAAAATATTTCCGCCATGCCTAATGGAACCTATAAAAAATATCTTGCGCAAATCCTGAAAAATGAAACAGCAAGCGTTGCCGCTGTAACATCATAAAGGAGGGCACGGCATGAGCACGACACAAAAAGAACAAAGCGTTCTGCTTGAACCTCTTTTAAATGTGCTTTTAAAAATTGACGGTTCGACAACATTAGCGTTGGAAAGCATGACTCAATCTGAACTGGAGCTGCAATTAATCAGCCATACGGTCGTTCCGGAAGAACAATTGCCTCCAGAGGTGAAAATAGCATTTACCGGTAATGGACCGTTTATCAAAAGAAGAACCAGTTTAATGATCGGTAATGAGATGATCTCTGAAAACATCGTATATTATGATTTGTCTCTTTTCTCAAACGGTTTATCGATTGACTTAAATAATGGTGAAGTACCTATTGGAAAGTTAATTAAAAGTACAGAGTATCGAAGAGACATTTTGTTTAGCGGATGGATTAGTCCGCAACAAATCAAATCATTTGGATTTACGATCGGCAAGAGATCTCCTTTGAAAAAATACAAGATCGTGAAAAACAATTCATGCTGGTTCTATATCTATGAACTTTTCAACACAGATATCATTTATCAAAATCTCAGCCCATCATGATAAGTGGGAGCTGCCTGTGAGACAGGCAGCTTTTTCATTTTTAGCTATTTTAGATTTATTTGTTCAATCCAGCGGTGTTTCAAAAATGAATGATAAAATGCTTAATAATGCGAATGAAATCATTCTCCACTTATCCAAATACTAAATGAAAGTGATCAGGATGCGGTCCAAACCGGCGATTTTCGTTTAATTTGTTAATTGAAACAATATCTTCATTATTAAGTGAGAAGTCAAAAATATTAAAATTTTCCTTGATTCTTTTAGGGTTTGAAGATTTAGGTATAGGAATGATTCCTTTGTGCATATGCCACTTAAGGATAACTTGTGCAACTGATTTATTGTATTTTTCAGCTATAGCCAAAAGAGAACGATCGTGTACAAGACTGCCTTGCCCTAATGGACTCCATGCTTCTACTTGTATGTTTTTGTTTAGACAATAATCGTGTAAATTATTTTGGACTAAATAAGGATGATATTCAATTTGGTTGATCACAGGCAGCACATTACAATTGGAAATCAGTTGATCCAAATGGCTGATTTGGAAATTACATACACCGATGGCTCTGATATATCCTTCTTCATATAATTTCTCCATCGCTCTCCAGCTATCTAAAAATTTATCTTGAACAGCCCAATGAATTAAGTATAGATCCAAATAATCAAGCTGAAGGAGCTTCATGCTTTTCTTAAACGCCTGCAATGTAGATTGATATCCTTGATCTGAATTCCATAGTTTAGTAGTTATAAATAGTTCTTCTCTCGGCAGGACGAGATTCTTAATTGTTTTCCCGACTTCCTTTTCATTCCCGTATGCTGCTGCGGTATCGATTAACCTGTAACCTGTCTCATAAGCGTGAGAGAGAGTCGTTTCTACTTGATCTTTGTTCCTGACCTGCCATAAACCGATTCCTGTTGAAGGGATAACTACATCATTATTTAGTACTTTTACGTTTTCCATTTATTCTCCTCCTTTTGAATCTTTGTTATATTTAGAATAATTCATTTTGCAATCATAAAGAAGATTTGTATTTATCATAGTATTAATAACAATAACTACACATACACCTTTCATTTGCTTTGGTGAATATTGTGTAATCGTGGACGAGGAGGTCTTTGTATTTGTTTAAAAAAGAAACTTTGAACAAAATAAGGGGAGAGCAATTGGCTTCAGCAACAATACAGTAAAAGACTTTACAATTGCTGTCATTATTTGCTTTAGGCATGCTTCTTGGCTTTAAAGCCAAATATAGCGATACGATTCCGTCAAACGGGATAATTGGAAATGTATGGTGTGTTATCAGTGATATAACCACCAGATTAGGTATATGGATTCTGTTGGCTACAATTATTGCTGTATGGAGCAGGAATCCGAGAATTGGAGCGTTAAAAGTTTTTGTATTCTTTGTCGGAATGCTGTTGATATATTATATTTTTTCAATGTGGTTATTTGGTTTTTTCCCAACCTATTACTTTATCCGTTGGGGTCTAATTGCGTTAGCATCGCCAATAGGAGCCTATATCGTATGGTTTAGCAGAGGAAACGGATGGATTGCAGCGTTATGTGCCGCACTGCCTATTAGTTTGTTAGTTTCAGAGGGCTATCCGTTTTTTTATATGTTTGTAATCACTCTTGGGTTTGATATCTTGGCAGTAATCATATTATTTCTAGTTTTAAAAATGAATAAGAAACAATGGTTGCGAGTCATTACTTCGGTATTACTCATAGAGTTTATACTTATAAAATCAAATGCACTATCATACATATTTGGCGGTCTATAAGAGATAAAATATCCACCACAGATTCAAGAGATTAGTAGATATAATTGTTTTTTTATGAAGATTTGATTAATCAAGGTTAGTGTGAGCTTACCTTTTGAACAGGTGTAGATTATTTTTTAGCAAATAATTAAGGGAGTGTCAGCAATTGAAAACACGAGTGACGAAAATATTGGGAATTCAATATCCGATCGTACAAGGAGGTCTCGCTTATTTAGCCTATGCCGACCTTGCAGCTGCGGTTTCTAATGCTGGAGGGCTCGGACAAATTACAGCGATGTCTCTAAAAGACCCGGAAAAGCTTCGAAATGAAATAAGAAAAATACGAACATTGACCAATAAACCGTTTGGTGTCAACTTCGCCATTGGCAGACAGTATGAGGAATCTTACGCCGACCTTCTCGAGGTTGCCATTGAAGAGAAGGTACCTGTTATCTAGATCACCGGGGCAAACCCGACACCGATTTTTGAACGGCTGAAAGATGAAAACATCCGTACACTCGTTTTGGTTGCAAACACTAGACAAGCGCAAAAAGCTGAAAAACTTGGCGCAGATGCCGTAATGGCTGTAGGGAATGAAGGAGGCGGCCATTTAGGATTGGATGAAGTTGGAACAATGGTTCTCATACCGCGAGTCGTTGAGTCAGTATCCATCCCTGTGCTGGCAAGCGGAGGAATTGGAGATGCAAGAGGATTCTTAGCAGCACTTTCACTCGGAGCAGAAGGAATCGAAATGGGAACCCGCTTTATCGCCACGAAAGAATGCGTTCATGCTGGGGATGTGTACAAAAACGCGATTATTGAAGCTAATGAAACGGATACTGTAATCATCAAAAAGAGCTTGCGATCACCGGGTCGCGTTCTGAGGTCAGATTACACTGAGCAAATAATTGCCCGGGAAAAAGCCGGTGAAACCTACGAAGATTTAAGAGAGGTAATCAGCGGAAAAGCTAATTGCAGCTACATTTACGAAGGAAACGAAAAAGAAGGATTCGGATGGGCAGGACAAGTCATCGGCCTGATCAACGATATTCCAACTGTAAAAGAATTGATTGATGAGATAGTGACCGGTGCTGAAAAAGGGAATAAGCGCTTGAATCAGATGTTTGATTAAAGAGAACAGCCCTACCACATTAGAGTGATGGGGCTAACAAAAAAGTATTCGTAAGTATTATTCTAAGAGATTGCAAATAAATTGAAAAGCCCTAATTCGGGCTCTTTTTTAAATCAGTTTATCGTTCACAAGCATAATTATCTTTATCAAGATCCATTTAGAGTGATACGCTGGATGGGAGCTTGCTATAAATAAATGGAGTTGAACACCCATAATTTTCAAATGTGTAGGTTAATATATCTGGGTCAAAAACCCTATTTTTTAAATAAAAAAATTCACTTAGTTATGTATCATCTATATGCTGGGTGAACTGAAGCCCAGGGATTTTTGCATTATTTCTTTTTCTGTTCATCCCCAGGCTTACGTCCTCTTTCAGCTTCGAGCAACCATTCTAGCATCTTGATTTTCTCTTCCTTAGTAAATTCTCCATCGCTTGCTGCCACTTTTACTTCAGGATTGTCGACTATTCTTTCTGCAGTTTGACGATAACTTTCGCCTCTTATAAGGTAATCAGTTGATACCTCGAAGAAATCCGCGATTTTCAATAATGTATCATAGTCTGGTTTTCTTTTATCTCTTTCGTACATGCCTATAGTGCTTTCCGAAGCTTTTAAAATTTTACCTAACTCTTTTTGAGTTATTTTTTATCATTTCTAAGCGCTCTTATACGCTTTCCTAAAGTCGACATTTTACATTTGCCATACATCAGCTCCTGCCATTTTGATCGAGGTATGTTTTATTGATAGCAAAACGATATGAAAATCCTAAATACAAAAATGAACGATATTGCTAATGCGATTGTAAAAGCAACCACTGGCAAGTCTGTTCATGAGTTAAGACCACCAAAGAAAGACGATAATAAAGAGGAATTGTATAAGGTTCAAACGGGTGCATTTAAAGATAAAGAAAATGCAGAAAAACTAACCAAGGAACTTAAAAAGTAAGGCATTTCTTCGTATATTACAAAAGAGTAATCAAAAAAGCCCTTCCGTTTGGAGGGACTTTTAAAATGGATAAATGGTTTCTAGTTCTAGAAATTCCGTCATTTTTTATCGTTGACCATATATTTAGATGTTGCCAACTCGCGTGCTATTCACTGTCACAGTGGATGTAAGAAATTCTTAAAGATAGAGGTGAGATTGATTGTTTTTTTCTTCTAGAAATAATCACTTAGATATACCTAAAACAATGAAAGCCCTACCTCTCTTCCATCCTTACGGCTCCTTGTCCGTGCCAGTGTGAATCGGTATTACAAATATCAAGTGATTATTTTATCGAGTTTTTTGATAAAACTTCAAATGTTCGTAGAAGAAGTTTAAATAATAAAAATGGATTAGATTGTAGAAATAACAAAAGAGGTAATGTTCTAAAAGTAAGTTGAAGAAGTTGAATGTTTTGAAATGATTTACTTTTAATCATAATATTACCGAAAAATTCAGAATATTTGTTGGGATGAATACATTATCTATAATTAACCTTAACAGAAACTTTTTATTTGTTTTTCAGTAATTCCTTTAATTACTTCCAGTTCACTAATCAAAAATTCATATGCATTATCCAACATTTTTTTTTCGCTTGCATTAAGTGCTTTTTCTTTCTTCATGCGCATTAAATCACGTACAACTTCAGCACCTTCCTGTAGTTCACCCGTTTTTATTTTGTCCGTGTTTACTTTATACCTTTGTTTCCACGGTAGAAATCTATCTGATTCTCCATGCTGAAAAATGTGTATGATGTGTTTTAATGCAAGTATATCAGTAACTGGTCGTATACTTGAACTCAATATTTTACGCGTTGGAATCATAACTTGCATATTACTGATTGACATTTTTATGACATAATACTGTTGTTTTTCCCCTGAGAATTCTTTTTCTTCTATGGCTTCAATTATACCTACTCCGTGCATTGGATAAACAATGTTATCGCCAATTTGAAACATAATCCACCTCCATATATGATCCTTTTTAAGGTTACCACATATGTGTTTTTTTATCAAATATTTAATATTATCATGCGTTTATCTTTGGTGTCAATAACTTTTTCTTTGAAAATCAGATCAAGCAAAAACAATATCAAAAGAATAGGGAACGTGTCGGATTCCCAATAAAAGGGAAGGTCAATTGTTCCGTGTATATCCTGAAACCTCGGCTAATTAACATAGATCAGTTTTTCCTTGAAAACGACCAAATCGATCCCGTATTTTTTTCAACCTTGCGTGGTACTCCAAAATCTCAATTCTTGCTTTTTCAGCTAGAGGTGCAATTGGTCTTAAGTTTTTTAACCCCCAATAATCAACTACTACATCAAGTACTTGATCAAAATATTGCAGTGGCCCATAGTTAGCTTCTTTTGCAATCACAGCCATTCGATTTTCAAAATCAGGCATAACAGCACCTGGCATTTTAAAATTCATAATCACATTGGCAATATGATAGCAATAATTAGGTTCCAATTCCAAATGTATTCGAATGACATCCCGGTAAAATGCATAATGAAGAGTCTCATCTTTGGCAAGACGGCGTAATAATGTAGCAAGATCTGGATCATGCTCACTTGAAACCTTGGCTACATTATTGTAAAACACCATCGTTGCAAGTTCTTGTAGCGTCGTATATGTCATCGCTTCGATTGGCGTATGAAAATCAGGCTCAAATCCACCCTCAACGACTGACTTTCTTAATTCATGTAATCGTTTAGGATTCACACTCCGAGTGAGTAGTAAATATGTCTCCAATAAATTCGAATGTTGATCCTCTTCTGAAGTCCAAGTATGAATAAAGTCTGTAATAACAGAAAGGGACCCTTTAAAAGTCGCAGATAAATAAGTTGTAAACCATGGCAAATTCACTTCTGTTAATAAAGCTGTTTCAATGGCTGTAATTACACCAGAAGGAAGAGTAACTTGACTTTCGTCCCAAGGAACTCTTTTAAAGTCCATTCCCTTATCCCAAGGTAAAAACTCATGATAACCCCAGTCTATCTTTTGCGCTCTTATTTTATGTTGTTCATACAGTTCTTTTAAACGTGGTTCTAATCGGAAATCTAAATCATTTGTTAGCATATATAAGTTCCCTCTTTTCTTATCATTGATAGTCATTCTATTTCTACATTCATTTTTATCCTTAAAAATTTTCTATAAATATTACTTTCCTTTTTTTAAGTCAAAAATAACAAATTTCATCAAAACTCTATAAGAACCCTTTATTTCTATATGATATTTTTCATATCAAAAGGGAAACCATTACGTATATTGTGATTTTTATAAAAAGGGTTCTGAGGCATGCGATATGTTGTTTAGCCTAAATAAAAGAAAGAGCGTGTTTTGATCAATTTTTTTTCAAAACACGCTCTTTCTTTTTGTTCGTTTATCAAGGTTATTAGTATCAAATTGATCAAACATTATTCTAAAGCAACACATGATCAATTATGACAATAAAGAAATTAACAACAATGCTTTATAAAAGTCTTTATCTAAAAATCTTGTACAAGCTTTATTATAAACCATTAATTGGTAATTTATCTGATTTGTACATTAATAAAACTGGCTAACCTTATATTACGATTGGGCGCTTTCTTTAAGAGAGGATGCGCTTGATTATTTTTTTATTTTAAACCTTATTAAACCAAAGTGGGTCATTGTCATCAACATCGCCATTATAGTTTATTAGAATTTCTTCTCCTGCTTTTATATCTGTAAAAGCATAGTATACAAACGTGTGATTTGTAAAATTAATATCATAAGTTGCATTGGGTTCATATGAATGGTTAAACAGCATTCCATAACCAAGAACGACTGCAGTGTGGTTTATTCCATACTCAAAAACGTAATCAGTGAGTATTGTTTGTTCAATGTATTTATGCTGGTCGTTAGGATAAGGAATGACAGGTGCTTCATGTATAAGTTCCCCTTTTTCTATATCGCATGTAGCGAATACCCCTCTATTAAATTCTCCATTACTTAGTGTAGAGGCTTTTACCTCAATCAAATTAAGTCACCTACTCATCTTTTATGTTTTCTATCTAATTGTACCTCAACTTTTAATTGAACAAGTTAATAATACATTTATTGTTTACTTTAGTAAATTGTTATAGAAAAGAAATATATTATTTACAATTATTGTTTAATAAAAGAAGAAATCTATACTGTAATTTATCAATATAATGGATGTGAAAAGAGTTTTCTTTTTTATTCAACAATAGGGCGCTTTCCTGTAACAAGGGTCAGCGCTTATTTCTGTTTTAAGACCAGATTGTTGAACAACACCTTTAAAGAAAACTGGGTATTTATTTTAAAATATAGATGAGATTGTGAAGGATTGTACGTGAACGGGCGAGAAAGGTTGAAGAAGAATTCATGGTCAAATCTAAAACACCTCCTACCAATGAAAGGTGTTTGTTATTTGTCTTTTGAAATCTTTTCTATTCTTCTGTAATCATTAGGTTTTCAATATGATTTTGTCATAAGTTTTTGGTATGACGCAAGATAAAGTTACACTAATGTCTGCGGTTCTGAATAAAAGGAAGTTACTCCACCATTCGTACCTATATCCTTAATAAAAAGCTGATGCAAACCTGCCTTTTGATGTAATCCTTGATTTTTATCACAAGTCTTTGGAATAAAACAATATAAACCTTTATTTTTTAACTATGCTATACTTGTACCATGCGTAGAATATTGTATATTCTGAAAAAAATTACATTTTCTAACTTATAGGCTTCTTTTCTATATGGGACAGGTGTTTTTTCCTTAACCAAAAATGTAAAATCTCTTTTACGCGTAAAGACGGAAGTAAAAATAGATTTGGGGAGGAAAAGCCTTATGAAAGAAACAGCAATAGTATATTGTGAAAATAAATTTGGTACAATGGATGGAAAGACAGCTAATGGACTGACTAGAAGCTCAAGGAAATATGAGATTGTCGGAGTTATTGATAGTACAAAGGTTGGTATGGACGCCGGTGAATACCTTTTAGGAGAGAAAAATGGAATTACTATATTCAAGAACCTTAATCATGCTCTTAAAAATTTACAGAGTGTTCCTGATCAATTCATTTACGGAATAGCTCCTTCTGAGGCATTTTTGAAAAAGGATGAGAGAAATATCCTTTTTAAAGCAATGGAACATGGAATGAATATCGTTAACCCTCTTCATGAATTTTTTACGGATGATGAAGAATTTATCAATCATTCTAAACAGTTTGATATCACAATCCATGACGTAAGAAAGCCTGCGCAAAAAAAGGACATGCATCTTTTTTCAGGGCGGATTTTAAACATTAATACACCCATCGTAGCGATACTTGGCACGGATAGCGCAATAGGCAAGCGAACAACGTCGGTTCTTCTCGAAGATGCCTTACTTGAAAAGGGCTTAAATGTCGCTTTTATTGCAACTGGTCAAACAGGTTTAATACAAGGCGCAAAATACGGTGTTGCGATTGATGCTATTCCTTCTCAGTTTATGACAGGTGAAATTGAAAACCAGATCATGAAAGCTTATGAAAATGATAATCCCGATATTATCATCGTTGAAGGCCAAGGGGCGTTAAGCCATCCTGCATATATAAGTTCGTGTGGGATTTTAAGAGGCTCAAGACCTGGGGCAGTCATCATTCAACATGCGCCCAAACGAGAACATTTAGGTGATTTCAGCTATATGAAAATGCCAACGATAAAAAGTGAGATTGACCTCATTGAAAACTTTTCAAAGTCAAAAGTGATCGCTGTGACCATCAACCATGAAAACATGTCTGATGAAGAGCTGGGTATAATAATATCGGAATATGAAGATGATCTTAAACTTCCAACGACGGATGTTCTCAAATTTGGGTGCAACAAACTGATTGCATGTATCTTTGATGCTTACCCAAACTTAAAAAGTAAACAGAAAAACGTATTATTTAATTGACCATACCTTTTACACCACGTGTCGAAATCAACCTTGCAAAAATTGCACATAATGCAGCGAAGCTAGTCGAAATATATGGCTCTAAAAATATCGGGATAATGGGGGTTACAAAAACGGTTTGCGGAGCTCCAGAAATAGCAAAGATATTATTGGACCAAGGTATTCACATGCTCGCAGATTCGAAATTGGTAAATCTCCAAAAAATGCGTGATGCAGGAATTAAGGCAAACTTTGTTTTATTAAGATCACCTGCTTTAAGTGAAATTGATTCGGTTATTAAAAATGCAGATATTAGCATTAATACCGAACTTTCCGTTATTAAAAAATTATCCGAATCCGCTTTGGCATATAACACTGTGCAGAAGATTATTCTAATGATTGAAATGGGAGATTTAAGAGAAGGGATAATGCCCGTAAATCTTGAGACTTTTATTCAAGAGGTCTTGAAACTCCAAGGGATTAAAATTGTAGGGATAGGTGTAAACTTTGCTTGTTTTGGAGGAGTCAAACCAAACGAACAAAAAATGAATGATTTATCTATACTGGCCAACGCAGTTGAAACGAAATTTCTGCTTCCTCTTTCATATGTATCAGGTGGAAACTCGGCCAATTATAATTGGTTTATGACAGCTGATAGTGTTGGTAAAGTTAACAACTTACGGTTGGGAGAATCTATTTATTTGGGACGTGAAACCTTAAACCGAATGGCAATTCCAGAATTATATACTGATGCGTTTACTCTCGTTACAGAAGTTATTGAATCGAAAACAAAACCATCTATACCTTACGGAGAAATAGGTCAGAATGCTTTTGGAGTCTTTCCGCAATTTCAAGATCGTGGACAAATAAGTAGAGCTATTCTTGGAGTGGGGAATCAAGACGTACTGGTAGCAGGACTAATACCAACGTTGGATATTGAAATTCTTGGTTCAAGCAGCGATCACACCGTGCTCGATGCCAAAAAAAGCAACTTAGCAGTAGGAGACGAAGTAACTTTCAACCTTAACTATGGTGCACTACTTTCCATAATGACTTCCCCTTATGTATATAAAAAGTACAGCAACGCCCTTTAAGTAATCATTCTTGGCCTTAAACTCCCTTCTTTCCTCCATTCATTTGCTAAAGCAGAAAGATTTAATAGTCTGCATTTCATCTATCTAAAGCTATTGAAGTTTTATAAATCTTTAAGGAGACTTTTCATAATCTGGCTATATTTTATTTTGAATTTTCTGCCGGATGAAACAAATTCAGAACAAGTAATACATCACAAACGAAATGAGATCTCATTATTAATTTATAGGGGCAGACCCAAATGTCATTTGACTGACGGGTAAGCCCCTTCTTTTTAAAAATTCAAACCATCTTTTGATATTAGGCAGCCTCATTGGCTGCCTTCTTTATGAGGTTGTGGTGATTTTGCAAATAGAGATACTGTTATTCAGTTATAGGGTACTTTATTGGATTTTTATTTGACAAACCCAAGAGGCGCTCTTGCTTCGGCCTCCTTACAATCATTTCCCCTTAGCCTTTTTCCGCTTTTCTTTCTCCGCTCGATAAAACTCATGAAACATCTTCATCAGAGCCCGCTTTTCAATCCGGGAGACGTAGCTTCGCGAAATCCCCAGCTCCTTTGCGATTTCGCGCTGCGTTTTTTCTTTCCTTAAATCAAGTCCGAAACGACCGACGATGACTTCTTTTTCGCGGGTATCCAAAATGTCGATATATTTTTTGACTTTCTCAAGCTCCATATTGAGTTGAATCGTATCGATCACATCTTCGCTTTCTGATTTAAGGACATCGATGAGGGAAATTTCATTCCCCTCTTTATCTTGGCCGATCGGATCATGCAGGGAGACGTCTTTTTTCGTTTTTTTCAAGGCGCGAAGATGCATTAATATCTCAAGTTTTATTACTATAGGGGGGCGCGTATTGGTTATGGTACAGTACTAATATTATAAAAATAAAGCTTGTTGTAATACATACCCAAACGTTTTTTTGCAAAAGTGCAAGTTGTTTCAAACGTGTCAGCTACCTGTTGCGATGCATGAAGTTGATTTTTAGGTAAATCCAACCCTTTAAGCATGAATGTGGGGATGCAAAAATGAAATGCAAAATAACGCGCTTGTTTTTCTTGGTATTTTATCCATTCTTCATGCATTTCAGATTGATCGCCTTCATGTCTAAAAATGTGGCACACTTCATGGCTAAAATCTATACGTTGCTGAGCTGTTGGCAATCGGCTATCTAGGATAATACTATACAATCCATTTATTTCGATAAACTGGCTTTTTACATCCTTGTAATGAATCCAGATTCCAAGTTTTCTTGCGATGTTTTCAAAATCCAAATCTTCTGGAAAGCAAATATTAAGTTTCTTATAAAAATTTGCTATCCAATCTTCCAAATGACTGTAAGTATAGTGCTTCACTCGTAAAACCCCCTAAGATAAAACTTATACTACAGAATTAGCGGTAATCAGATTCAAACTAATCCAAATAAATTTATTGATTAATTAGAAGAGAACGTACGTTCTTTTTAAGCTGGAAAGAAAAGCCCGTAATAGGGCTATCTCTTTTAAAAATTTATCATTCACATACTTAATTACCTTTATCGCGGTCTATCTTAGACTGATAGGTTGGAAGGGCTTGGAACCCCATTCGGGACTGGTGATTATCACCTATGCAAAAAGACCTATTATATGGCTAAAAAAAAGAACTTTTTATAAGCCAAGAATTTGTTTCTTGGTATAAAACTCTTCATTAGTAATATTACCAATATCGAGCAGTTCTTTTGTTTTGAGAAAAACACTAAAAATGGCTTTATGTCATTATTTGTTTCGTTTGTTGGGTTGTTGATCGCCGGGTTTTCTACCTCTCTCGGCTTCGAGCAACCATTCTAACATCTTGATTTTCTCTTCCTTAGTAAATTCTCCGTCGCTTGCTGCAACTCGAACCTCAGGATCGTCAACAATTCTTTCAGCTGTTTGGCGATAGCTTTCTCCACGAACTAAATAATCAATTGAAACATCAAAGAAATCACTTAATTTTTCAAGGGATTCTAAATCTGGCTCTGATTCATTTTTTTCATACTTTGCATATCCTTGCCTTGTCAATCCAAGAAACTTAGCCATATATTCTTGTGTCTTCTTTGCTTCGATTCTTAGCTCTTTCAGCCTATCCCCAAGCTTTTTATCGGGCATATCAATCACCTTCCAATTACTATTATACGCAACAAAATGTTTACATAAAAGACCCGCAATAAAAAGTTGCAAACAACGGTTGACAGCAACTAAAAATTGCGTATAATTAAAATTGCAAAGGCAACAAAAAGTTCCCTTAATGATATCAGGAGGTGACATCATGACAGAAAATGAGTTGAGTGAACTTTTGAAGAATTCGCGAAAAAAGCTTCATTTTTCACAGCAGGATGTAGTTGATAAATCTGGAACTGGTATTACAAGACAATATTACGGCATGATCGAAAAAACTGAAAGACAACCATCTGTTGCTCTTGCAAAAAAATTAGCACCTGTACTTGGAGTTCATTGGACTATTTTTTTTGAAATCGATAGCAACAAAAAGTTACGGAAAACAACTGCTTAAGGAGGTGAGTACTTTGAAAGTAAACGTAATAAAAGGTCCTCGTTTCGAACAGGTCCAGGAACTAGCATACCGTCATCTAGCGAAATTGCTTGCTGAAAAGTATTCAGATGTACCAAAAAAGAAGGAGGTTGGATGACAAATCGACTAAATTTTATCGAAAAACTTAAAACTCAATGATAGGGGCAATTGATCGTTAATTCCTTCCTTAATAAAAGAATATCACCAAAAACGATGTATATCAGGGGGCGAACACATGACGAACAATCCGTATAATCTCAAAAATCTACCTTTGATTATGCGGCATGTCAGAAAAGACAGAGGGTTATCCCAGTATCAACAAGGACAACTGATGCGCCGTGATCAGCGGGAGATTTCAAATATCGAAAATGGACTTATCCGGGTGACGCCAGATATGGCAATCAAATGGTTTACCGTATTGGACGCATACGAACATATTGATCTTGTTCATTATCTTTTCAAACTTCATCCTATGGCAACAGCACCGGTTAATCCGGAATTGAACAATAAGCCTGCTAGGGCCATAACCAATCTGAAAATTCAAATGAGGCAAGCCTTACAGGCCTTAGAAAACATTGAGGATTGGATGTTAGATCAACGTCCCGGCAAACGATCGGAATTACCGATAGCCGATTTTGGAGAAGTAAGCGATATTGATGACGCATTGAAAACATTCTTTTATGCAGCAAGTAGAGAATTTGATCTCAATATGGTTGAGGTTGCTGATCAGTGGACAAGAAAAGCCATTGTACAACACGTAGCAATGCCACAAAAACAAGAGAGAAAGGAAGCAGCCATGATATGAATGCAAAAGACTTTTTACCCAAACATTATGTAAAAGCAGCACAGCATCAAAAATGTTTACACGAATTGATTTTAAGAATGGAACAACAGTTATTCGAGGGAAGTATTGAAGAAATGGATAGGTGCCGTAAGGACATGGCTAACAGCATTCGAGAGATCAAAAGATTACAAGAAATAAAGAAAAACAACGATGCCTTGAGGTCCACCTTATATGTACTTAAAGCAAGAGGTATTGATGTAGAAGTTGTCTTGAAAAGGGGGATCGATTAATGAAAAGGACATTAAAAGAAGAAATGCTTTGGCTGGCTGACACGCTTGAAATTTACGCTCAAGACGAAAAATCCAGATCAAATATCGATGAAAACCAATACTGGTATGCATTAGGGATCGAACGAACCTGCATATTAATCAGAGAACACGTGGAAATGGTAGAAAAAAAGCACTGAGCGCCAACTCAATGCCAATAAAGTTAAAGAATTTGAATAATTGATAGCTCTATTATATCGCACACAGTAGAGCGCGACAAGCTTGTGTTTGTCGTCGGATCAGTGAAGGACTTATCCCCCTCACTTAAACCTTTGCTGGTCCGGCGATGCACTCAAGCATCAGAAAGAAGGTGAAAACGTGAATATTGAACATCCTGCAATCTCTAGTATCAATCGTACTGGATACGCCGATATGGTAGCTCAGGAAGAACATCAAGGCATTGATTATTTCGGTAATGAGATTTTAATTGGTGATGATGTCGTAATCGATGAAGACGGCGAAATGGTCTTAAAGGATGATTTAGAGAAGTTTTTGTCTGAGAAGTATGGGTTTAAGTTTCAGACATTATAAAAGCCCGCATGGGGAGATGCGAGCTAGGAAGGTGATGCCGTTACTGTATTCGTACTTCCATTGTACGGTATTGCCTTGAAAAACACAAGGAGGTAAAGCATGGCTAAATCAATCACAACTGCATTCGACGGACGTTTGGAAGCTCAACAACGTTTAACACTGGCAGGGGGATCAATCGGCTACCGCAAAGGAAAACCAGTATTCCAATTCCCTAGCAAGGCGCAATATGACGAGTATTTGAGCCTCGGTGCAGAGGCATATAAAAGAAAGGTGGGTTTAGCGTGAACGGATTATCTACCGTTGATTATTCAGACTACATGCCACCTCAGCAGCAAGCTTCCAGTGTAACGACAGAGGTTATGGTGAGCAGACAGGCTCAAGAGGTACAAGCTGCCATGGTGATTGCGAAGAAGTTCCCACGTGATACGTATCAAGCCTTCGAACGGATCAAAACGGCTTGTGGCCGTAAGCTATTGGCCGAGAGCGCAGTGTACGAATATCCAAGAGGGAATCAGAAGGTTTCTGGTCCATCTATACGACTTGCTGAAGCACTTGCTCAAAACTGGGGAAACCTCGATTACGGAATCATGGAGTTAAAACAGAAAAATGGTGAATCCTCAGTTATGGCCTATGCTTGGGATCTTGAAACAAATACCCGTCAAACTAAGATTTTTACGGTCAAGCACGAAAGGAAAGCAAGGGGCAATATTAGCAAACTAACGGATCCAAGAGACATTTACGAAATGGTTGCGAACCAAGGTGCAAGAAGGGTAAGAGCCTGCATCCTTGGTGTTATCCCAGGAGACATTGTAGATGCTGCCGTTGATATGTGCCAAAAGACATTAATGAGTGGACATACGGAGCCTTTGGAAGATCGTTTACGAAAAGCATTTAGCGCCTTTAAATCCGAATATGGCGTGACCAAGGAAATGATCGAGGAATATATCGGTAGCAATGCTGATGCCTTTACTGAGCAAGATTTCTTGAAGATCAGAAGGATTTACACTTCCCTACGTGATGGGATGGCCAAGAAAGAGGATTATTTCAATACGAAAGTAAGTACAGCTACGAAATCAAAAACAGAGGAAGCCTTTAAGCAGAAACAATCTTCTCCTGAACCTGAGAAAAAAGAGTCATCAAAAGCTGAGAAGAAAGCAGAGGATAAGCCGAAAGAGGGTGCTAAGGATGCAAAGCCTTCTGCATTTGAACAAGAAAAATTACTATAGTCGCGAGATTGATCAGCAATACATGTCCAATTCACAGTTTAAGAGCTTCCTTGAATGTGAAGCAGCCACAATGGCGAAGATCAACGGAGAGTACACGGAGCCTTCCAGTGAGGCCCTTCTCTTCGGGTCTTATGTTCATGCCTGGTTAGAAGGTCCAGAAGCGTTTGACGAGTTTAAACAGAATACGCCAGCTTTATTCACGAATAAAGGTCAGCTTTATAAGCAATATCAGCTGGCAGACATCATGATCGAAACGATTCAAAATGATCCACTTTGTATGTTTGTTCTCACAGGAAGAAAAGAGGAAATCATTACAGCTGATCTGTTCGGTGTCCCTTGGAAAGGAAAGATTGATGTATATGATCCGGACGCTGGAAGATTCGCTGATTTAAAGACTACTAGAGCCTTACGGGGCAAGATTTGGGACAACGAGTTGGGTTACTGTTCTTTTGTTGAAGCATACGGCTATATCGGTCAAATGGCGCTATATGCGGAGATTGAAAAGAGAATGACTGGACGGTCTGAGTGGTTGGAACCTTTGATTGTCGGAGTCTCTAAAGAAGATCCACCGGATAAAGCAGTGATCAATATCGATGAAAGTCGAATGGCCGTGGAGCTTGAGGATATCGAAAAGAAAATGGATCGTATTCTCCAAGTCAAACATGGCGGCCAAAAGCCAGAGCGTTGTGAAAAATGCAGGTATTGCCGTAGGACAAAGCAGCTGGATGGAATTATTCATTTTACTGAGTTGATCGGATGAAAGAAGAACTAGAAACAGTCCCAATCCCATACTGTTACGTTTGGCTAACTGAAGGTTATCACGAAAGGAAAAAGCTATTCCGGGCGTACATACAAGGTTATCTCAACAAGAATGAGCCCGGTCTGCAGCTGGTACGAATTGAGGGCATGACGGCGATTTGTAAAAAGAAATGAGGAGAGATCGGGGCATGGAAAGTGGAATACAGGCGTCGGGGTTCGTGATCCAGCCCCGATTACGCTTCAAATATGTTAGGGATCAAATGCTTTACCAGTACCTATTGTCAAGGGCTGAATACAGGGATAAGGCGGAATTATCAAAAGGGAAAACGATAATCAAAATTACTCACTTATCAGAAGAACTTGGTTGGACGAGAAAAGAGATTTCATTCTCTTTAAAAAGATTGGAGAAAGAAGAATACATCACCAAGGAAACATTGCTTCAGAAACGAGGAACCTTGATCACAATTGTTGATTACGAAAATCTTCAAAACCTAACTTTTTACAAGAAAAAAGATTCAATTAAGGGACAAGAGAAGGGACATGAGGATGATATGAAAAACAATGGCAATGGACATGAGGATATTCCAGAGATCATTGATATAACAAGTGTTGAAGATGATGTGAAAATTAACAAGGGACATGAGAAGGGACAAGAGGAGGGACATGAGAAAGGACATCTTATTAGTATAACAGCATTTATAAACAGCATTATAAACATCAATAAAACATTAAAAGAATATATCGTCGATGCTCCAGTGAAAAACAAAAATTTGAGCTCGATCGAGGATATTAAAACCTTTGTTGATTTTGCTTCGCAAACCAACGCTCTGCCACAGGGGGCCAATTTAAAGATTATAGTTTCATATTTTGATTGCATTCGACTGACCAGATCAACTTGCACGGTATCGGCCAACATCTTGGTGAAATTCATTGAGAAGATTCACAAATACTCGGCCAACCAGATTCATTACGCCATGTGGAAGCATGTTGAGCAGCACGATGACAAAAAAGAAAGCTATACTCTCGGCATCATGCGAAATACGAATGAACATGAAGCGCGGCGAGGCTTGATGAAACTGAAAAACAAAGGAGGCGGCACATTTGAAAAGCTTCCGGGAAGCTCTCAAGAAGGGAGCAAATACGAATACGGATTCTAAGATCACTAATCAGTATAAATGTCCGGGGTGTGGTGAAATCGTAAAGGAATTTACAACGGTCATTGCGATAGGGCCAAGCAAAGGAAAAACGGTGTCCAGTAAGATTGGCTGCGATTGCCCGGTATATGAAATAGTGAAGCAAGAGCAAAAAGAAGCTGATCAAGCCAGGATGAAACGGATTTTTAAGGATTACAGCTTAGTGAATAAATCACTGGAACAAGCAAATTTCAAGACATTCGACCAATTAAAGTTTCCAGAGGCATTCAAAACAGCAGTGGATTTTGTAAAAGAGTTTGATCTTAAACAGCCGTCCAACCTCTTTTTCCAAGGAACTTTCGGAACCGGGAAAAGCCACCTGTCCATATCGATTTCAAAAGCACTGGTGGCTCGGGGGTATAGTTCCATTTTCATCTCCATTCCGAAGCTTCTGACAAAGATCAGGGGAACATATAACAATCATTCAGAGGTAACGGAAGAGCAACTCGTAAAAGCCCTGTATGCTGCTGATTTGGTTGTTTTTGATGATATCGGAGCTGAAGGAGATTTAAACGGATGGTCAGCGCAAAAGCTCTTTGAACTGCTGGACCAACGCTCTGGAAAACACAATGTGTTCACCACGAATTTGCAATCTGATGATTTCGAAGCAACTAGAGATAGAGCGAGGCTATTCTCAAGGATCATGGAGAACACGACGCCGGTTATTATGAACGGATCTGATTACCGAAAACGACACTTTTTGAAGGAGGGGAAAGAGAGTGTGTGAACTATGCAACGGAGAAAAGAAAATTATCGAGCAGCTGTCTTTTGGGGTTCGGTTTATTCCTTGCCCCAATTGCTCAACAGAAACGGACCTGCAGCCAATCATTGACCAGTTGAAAGCGAAAATAGATGAAATTGAATCAGCGAGAAAGGAAAGTGCTTAATGCTCTATATCGCCTTAGAAAACGCGGATTTTGCGTGGAGAGAGGAACAGGTCAAAGAGGTCGATAAGCTTTGGAAAGATGGGGCACCACTCGACACGATTGCCAAGTTAATGGGCAGATCGACGAGGGATGTATTCATCTTGATCTATGACAGGCTGGATACAGGAAAATTATCAGGAAGAAAAGGCAGCATTTTTGGATATCTACAGGAGGCGGTGGAGTGAACAAATTCACCATTCCAATCGTGCCGATGGGAGCCGTTCGCATGACACATAAAGGCAAATTCAAAGATAAAAATGCTCAAAGGTACTTAGCTTACAAAAGCGCTATCCAGTGGCAGTTGAAACAGCAACTGAAAGGGCACAAGCTCTTTACGGGTCCGGTTCATGTGGAAATATGGTTTAACATGCCAATCCCGGCTAGTTGGAGCGGCAAAAAGAAAGCAGAAGCCGTCGGCACTCGTCATTGTAAAAAGCCTGATATTGATAATTTAACCAAGGGTTTGTTTGACTCTCTTAATCAATTGATCTGGACAGATGATAACCAGGTTGCCAGTATGACAGTTTACAAGGTTTATGCGGAATCACCTGGTATTGAAGTCTTAGTGAAGGAGGTTGCGGCATGAGTACAAAAAATAGAAATGATCAGCTTCCGGGCGAGGTTATTACATGGAAAATGAGTGAAAAGGAACGGCTGGCGTACATAGCCAAGCATCCGATAATTCCAGAGGAAAAGCCGAAGCCGTTAGACATGATTGAGCAAAAAATTTGGTCAAAAAAATAAAAAAGCCCGAGCAGAGCCCGGACTATAGCGGGTAGGAAGTTCATTGTAACAGGGTTCTGATCCAATTTGGAGGTACTTATGGAGGATAAATTACAGGAAATTGTGAATGAAGCCAGCATACGTACAACGATATTTGAGGATACGTACATCGTGGAAATAAGGAAGGAGTCATTTGATTATCTCATAGAGCAAGCTGAAAAGACTGTTAACGTAGAAAATGAACGCTATTATAAAGCTTTGATTGACATTACAACAAATCCATCGATCCATAGTGCAGATCAAATGTACAAAGTTGCACTAAAAGCACTGGCAGGTGATCCCGAATGATGTCTTTGCAAACGCAAATTCTGCATAGTGTCCTGGCATCGAAAAATCAGGTGCTGACGGTGGATTATCTGGCTAAGAAATATAAGGTGCCAGCTGAATATATCGTGGCTCTAGCTGAACGAAACAAAGATTTCGTTGTGACTAATGGTGTGGTAATGGCGAAACGGGAAAAGGCTTTGACGGCAGCATTCGCTGGGGCTGGGGTCGTTTTGCTATTTGGGATTGTTGTTTTGCTGCCGGGGTTGATTGGATGAAAGTACTTCAGTTTCCTCTAATAAGTCTAATGTGAAATGGTAATAGAAATCTAAAGGCAAAGAGATAAAATATAATTGAATAAATTAAATTCCAGCCGTTGTACGCCATATACCCGGATAATTGCATTCCAATATCAACTAATAGGGAGAGTACTGTAAAAAATATTGTCAATTTCCATTTGTTTTTCTTAGTAAAGAAATTAAAAAACAATACACCCAGTGAAGTTGGTATAAAGGTGTAGGATAGTATATCGCCTATTCCAGCTTCCTTTGGATTACCTAAATGGATAAGGTCAAATACTCTAGCAACTAAAGTATCACTTAGCCAGGTAGCAAACCCCAAAATACCAAACGTGATGTATACTTCTCTCCAGGTAATATGTTTTTTAGGAACGATTAAAACAGTTATAAATAACAAAATGGTTACAACGATAGGAAACCATAGTCCTTTTGAAGTTAAATCTAATTTATCCAATAAATTGTTCATCTTTAAAATGCTCCTCGTATTATCTAAATTAAGCTTTGACTAAGGAGAGGTTTTATATACGAAAAATTCCGTAAAAAAATAAAGGAGTCAGGGGGTATGGACAAGCAAGAGAGATATAAAATGGTTATTCGAATCAATGATGTGATCGACCGGTGATGTGGAAGAACAGATACGTTGGGGGCTATTGAAACCAGCATGAGTATCGACTTTTGGCCATTTATTAGGAGGGGAACATTATGAGACTGAAAGAATTGAAAATTGATCCTAGTACAATGAAACTAGAAGTTGATATGATGGAAGAGCAGGGAAACTTTGCAATTGTTGTATGCAAAGGAACCGCAAAAATGACCAAGCTTCCCCCACATGGTGAGACGAAGATCATTACTCACCAGGGTAAGGTGAAACGCGTTAAGTTTGACGAAGGGGAAGAGTTTTAATTTTATTTCATATTCCACCTAAAATAATTTAAGGTGGAATATGAAATAAATCCAATCATATAATGAACACATCATTTCTTTTTTTACCTTTTTTTGTATGTTAACATGAAAAATGTATAAAAAAAGGAGGTTGAGGATATGTCAATATTCAGAAAAAGAATGAAGATTGTAGCTCTGTCATTTATGGCATTACTAGTTTCAGTAATGCCGAGCTTAAGTGTTCAAGCTGAGAGTTCCAAAGTTGATGAATCTGCCAATTGTCCAACCTGCGGAAAAGCTTTGCCTAATGGAGAAGATTTACCTGATTCAAAAGGTTCAAAGGAGGATATCTCTAAAGCCAAACAGATTGTATTCTCTTCTAAACAATTTAAAGCAACCAAAAAAAATGAAATTCAAAAAGTTAATCAAAAATTGATTAGAGTTGAAATTCTTGAAGATGGTACGGGAATTGTAAACATTCCTTCAAGGGAATCAAATAAGAATCTAGCTGTAGTTCAATATGGTGTTGATTTAAAAACAAAGGAAATCAAACTAGAAAAGAAGATTTATGTTGCTCATGATAATGATAAAAAGAATCTGAAAATTGTTGCTAATGGAAAAACCCTTACTGATTTCGTTGTCGATCGTGATCATATGATTACAACTTCCACTGGTGAAAAAGTAACTAGTAAAGAATTCACAAAGCAATTAGAAGAATCAAAAAGTAATGGAGATGTAAGCACACAAGGCTATGGAAGTTGTGAGGTTGGTGTCGGTTTACTGTGTGGTGCAACAGGTTTTTGGGCTTGCTATTATGTTTGCGTTTGGGATGCAATAAAGAATTTTGAAATGCCAGAACTCGGATGTAATTTTATGTGTTCATTGATATTTGCAGTAGGATGTATCGAAGCTACTGATCGAATTTGCCCATGACTTTTTAAAAGGCTATCAGTAAAATAAACTGATAGCTTTTTATTCCTGCTAGAAAGGAGAAGCAAATGAATAGTTATATAAAATTAGGAATGGTTTTACTTGTTGGTATTTTTATAATTTCAATGCTCTTCTTTTATATTTTTGATGGGAGTCTGGAAAGTGATGATATTGTTAAAAGTTTAATCTATTCTATAGGTTTTAGTGTAGTTTTTAGTACTGGTTTAAAATTACGCCGCAATCAGAAACAAAAATAAAAAACATAAAGTTCTACCAGCTAACTGGAGGACACTGATCTTTGCACTTTTAGTGCTTGGATTGGTGTCCTTTTTTTATTTGATCGGGGGTTAATTATGGGGACGCTGCAGGAGGAATTAGAAAAATATCAGATGGCGAATAGGCAAAAGCCAGTGAAGAAACGAGAAGTATCGAAAAAACGTGATGAGAATCTTTCTGAACGTGATCTCAGGGATTTGATGGGCGTTGATAGACAAATACTTTCTCGAAAGCGTGGAGGAGCTTACAGGGTAAAATAACGATAATAGGGGGCAGAGTCATGAATAGACAACAAATCGAGAAGATATTAAAAGATTACAGCTGGATGATCAACAGCATTAAGATATTAAGAGACTCCATGAATGACGCAGGAGAGGGCTTAACGGCTCAATATGGCATAGAATCAGGACAGCCTAAGCCACAGGGTACCACAAGCGATCCTGTCTTTAGAGAGGTCGTCAGGCGTGAAAAACGGTTCAAGAAAGTAGCCCAGTATGAGGAGAAGGTGAAAGTGATTCAGGACCGTCTGCCGGCCATTAAAGAAGAACGGGAAATCGAGGTGCTGCACTGGTTGCTTGAGGGGAAAAGTTATAGGTGGATTGCTATGCATATGGGGTTATCACATTCACATATTGGCAGATTGAAAGATTCAATTGTCGATCAGCTAACAGAATATGTTCCAAATGTTACAAATGGGACAGAAGGGACAAAATTGCGGCATCATCACCAGGCAGTGTAAAATGAAAGGCGGGTTCGGGGAGGCAGGTTATTCCTGCTTCCCTGTTTATTTGTGCGAAAAAAGAGCCAACCTTGCGGCTGGCTAAGAACATATTGCAGGTCATATCACTCATGAAAATCGTTCGACAAATGTCGAAAATAGTTCCATTTACTCCAATTTTAGCTGATAATTAGGCGGGGGTGTAAAATGAACCAGAAAAAAATAAGATTTGAATATTATCATGTAGTTTTTAGAAAAAAAGATGACAGACAAGCACAGAGGGATAGACTTTTTGACTTATCTCAGTGGATGAGGAAAGCCAAACAAAAATCATTAGAAGCAAGAACGTTTAATTATCGTCAGGAAAAAGCTAGACTAGATGATACGTATTGGGATGACGAATTAAAATTTTATTTTTTGCATTTTCTAAGACTTAGGGATACTATTCCAGCAACAGCAACGGTCACAACCAAAGTTGAACCCTTAGAGCTAGAAGATGATGAGTTTATCGGAGAAGAAGCTACTGCACTATATGATGAAGTTAATCATGTTTTAATGTTACAAAGGAATAAGTACAGTCTTGGTCCAGAAGGCATTGAAGAATATCTAAATATACTTTGGGATTCAGAAGACGAAACGATATATTTGAGACCAATTTGTCCTCCGAATGTTTTTGAGATGGCTAAAAAGTCATCAGAGTACAGAAAAATTAATTTGAGATTTGCTGATTTGAAAACAGTCGAAAGTTCACAACGGCTAATCGATAAATTTAAATCACCTCTTGGATCAATTCTCTCGAATTTTGAGAAATTTGATGGAGTAAATGCGCAAGTCACAATTACTGTAGGGAATACAAAAAGCTCTTTAAATACAGATACTATTTCAGATAATCTGTCAGATATTGAGGAAAATAGTGAATACTTTTCAAGAGCAGAATTAGTTAGAAGACCAGAGGATGATGATACAAGGGTTGAATTAATTGATCTCTTTGCTCATAAAGCACATGATTTTTGTACTTTTAGAATGGAGAGGCGAGAGCACTTGAGTCATCATGCTATAGCAAAAGAAATGTGGATTATATATAGTGCTAACGAAGAGTGTAAAAATAGGCAAAGAGTTATTAGTTCCTATTTAAGAAATTAATAGATTGGGAGAATGTACATGGCCGGTAACAATGAAAATATTAAAATAAATGTTGCCCATTTAATTATTCCTGTAGTTATATGTGCTATAGCAGTATTTATTTTATATATGCTCGGCGTGGACAATAATATTAAAAATTTAGATAAAGTACTAGAAGGCACTGTGAATTTCAGTGCAATTTTACTTGGTTTTTTGGGAGCGCTATTAGGTATTTTATTGAGCATAAAAGACAGTGCCATAGTTAAGGCTATTTTTAATCGAAAAGGATCGTCAATCTTAAAATATTACTTTAATGAATCGTTTGCAGTTGGACTGCTGGTGGTAGCCCTATCATGTGTAATGCAAATCTTTTTAGATGAAAAAACAATTTGTGCGAAGATTTTATTCTATAGTTGGTTTTTCTTTGTCTTGTTTTTTGTTATATCAACTTATCGAATTGTTAAACTCCTGATGGCTGTTTTTTTTATAGCTAATGAAGACGACGTAAGTTTACGTCCGGAGAGCAACAGGATAGGTGATGAAGAAAGGCGTGAACAGCTAAGACAAGATTTATCAAATAGTAATGAAAGATAAAAGCATCCTGAGTTCTCATGGGTGCTTTTTTATATATTCCGGTAAATCTTAGGATAGACATTTGGCGGCTTCGGCTTGAGTATGGATCAGATTAGAGGGAATATCCTTTCTAAAACAAACTTAATTAAGAAGGAGGCGGCAGGTGAATGTAGATGAACTGGCAGCAGATTAGAGAAGAATATGAGAATTCATCCATCACATTAAAGGCTCTAGCTGAAAAATACGGTGTTAAACTTGGTACTCTAAAAAGCAGAAAGAGCCGTGAAGGATGGTCGAGAAATGCAACCTCAACCAAAAAGGATGCAACCAATCAGATTAGGGATGCAACTCCTAAAAAACGTAAAAAACAAGTAAATCGGAGTGGAAATCCTAATCCGTCAAACAAATTCCCAAAACGCAACAGCTTTGCTAAAACTCACGGCATGTTCTCAAAGTATCTACCAGAGGACACGCTTGAGATCATAGAAAGCATGGATGAGCGTTCGGCAGCTGATTTAATTTGGGATCAGATACAGATTCAGTATGCTGCCATCATTCGGGCACAGCAAATTATGTTTGTGCAGGATAAAGATGAACTAACAAAAGAGCTCAAGAAAACGAAAGAGTCTGATATGGCATCTGAAGAAGAATATGAGATTCAATTTGCCTGGGATCGTCATGCTACTTTCCTAAATGCCCAATCACGGGCGATGAGCGAACTTAGAAGTTTGATCAAGCAGTTTAATGAGCTAGCACATGAGGATGATGAAAGAAGATTGAAGCTGGAACAAATGAGACTTGGTATCGAGAAAACGAAAGCTGAAATCAACAAACTCAACAAATCAGAAGGTGACGAAGAAACCCAAAAGGATGTTGCTGCTGCTTTAAGGGGGTTAGTCAATGGAATTAACTCCAAAGCAGATTGATGTTGTCGAGAGTGTTCGTGTTGAAGATCCAAAAATACTCATTCTCAGTGGCGCAAAGCGTGCTGGAAAGACTTATGTTGCTATCCTCTTGTTTTTGGCTCTTGTGGCTAAATTTGAGGCGAAGGGATTATCATTCATCATTGGTGGCGCGACTTATTCTAGTATTTGGCGTAACATCCTAAACGACATGGAAGGTATCATCGGCAAAGATATTAAGCTTGATAAGACAAATGCCTTTGAATTGTTTGGTAATAAAATCTATGTGTTTGATGGATCGAAATCAGATTCATGGAAAAAAGCAAGGGGCTTTACAGCAGCAGGTGCTTTAATGAACGAAGGTACAGCCTTACATGATTCCTTCGTGAAAGAGGTTATTTCTCGTTGCTCTTATAAAGGTGCAAGAATCATTATGGATACCAACCCTGAGAACCCGGCGCATTCTGTTAAAGAAGATTACATCGATAAAGATGGGCAAACACTAGCCAGTGGCCATTTAAATATCAGAGCATTTCACTTCACTCTCTACGACAATATTTTTTTGGATCCTGAATATGTGGAAAGCATTGTTGCATCAACACCCACAGGAATGTTTACAGACCGTGACATATTTGGTCAATGGGTCGCAGCAGAAGGTGTTATTTATAAGGATTTTTATCAGAAGATTCATTATGTATCATCAAAAGAGATTGAGAATAAACGATTTGTTAAACATTTTGCTGGTGTTGACTGGGGTTACGAACATCCTGGTTCCATTGTTGTCATTGGTGAGGATGATCAAGGTGACTTTTACGTACTAGAAGAACACGCCAAACAGCATGAAGAGATTGATTATTGGGTTAAAATCGCTAAAGGTATTAAAGAACGCTATGGAAATATTAATTTTTATTGTGATTCAGCACGTCCTGAACATGTGAAACGTTTTAGACGTGAACATATTAGAGCATTCAACGCTGATAAATCTATTATTTCAGGAATCGAAGAAGTGGCGAGGCTCTTAAAATTAAACAAATTATATATCGTGAAAGATAAAGTGGATCTCTTCAAAAAAGAGATCTTTTTATATGTCTGGAATGAAACGACTGGTGAACCTGTGAAGTTATGGGATGACGTATTAGACTCCATCCGTTATGCCATTTACACACACAATAGACCATCACGAAGGAGGGGAGACTAATGAACCTAAATCGGTACATTGACAAGATCAAAAACACAGGGATCACAAAAGAGATTGTTATGGAATTGATCTCAGCAGATAAAAAAGATCACGATCGAATTAAAAAACTCTATGAACGATATAAATCAGAACCAGAAGGCGTACCGATCTTAGAACGGACGCCTTTTAAAATGGACTTGTCGGAAAAAGAAAAAATTCAAAGGATAGACGATAAGGTTAATAATCGGTTAGCAAATGCTTTTGATGCCGAAATTGTCGATACAAAGATTGGTTACATGTTTGGCCATCCGATCACATATGAGTTTGATGATAAAAGGGAACCGGGAACTACTTCACCGATCAATGACATGATCGATTCGTTTAATGTGCGCAATCATGTGGAGGATGAGGACTCAGAACTTGGAAAGATGGCCGCAATTTGTGGTAAGGCAGCAAGGCTAATCTACATCGATACCGAAGGCAATGAGCGAATCAAGAATATCGATCCTTGGCAGGTTATTTTTCTAGGCGACAACATAAGCGAGCCTACCTATTCGCTTTGGTATTACAAGGATGCCAATGGGTTTCAAGCTGCGGAATTTTACGATGATTCGACGGTTTATTTCTTTCGATCTAATGAAAGTGGAGAACTGCAGCTTAGTGAGCAAAAAGCGCATATGTTTGACTTCAATCCTCTATTCGGCCTTGCCAACAACAAAGAATTAATGGGGGATGCAGAACGTGTTCTAACTCTGATTGATGCCTACAATCGAACATTGTCAGATGCAAGTAATGAGATAGAACAATATCGTTTGGCTTATCTCATTTTAAAGGGAATGGGAGCCGATGAAGATACGCTTGAGCGTATGAAGAAGTCAGGAATCATCGAATTATTTGATGAAAAAGATGATGTTTCGTATTTGACGAAAGATATCAACGATGCATTGATCGAGCACCATTTAGATCGGTTAGAGAAGAACATCATCCGTCTTTCAAAGTCAGTAAATTTTGATGACGAAAGCTTTTCTGGTAATAGTTCAGGTGTTGCTATTAAATACAAGTTGCAAGCATTAGAAAATAAATGTATCACCTTAGAGAGAAAGATGACTTCAACGCTAAGGTATCAATTTAAAGTCTTATTTTCAGCATGGAGTAAACGGAATGGGGTGGCACAAGAAGATTATTTGAAAGTTTGGTTTAGCTTTAAGAGAAACCTTCCTGAAAACGTCCTTGAAGAAGCACAGGCAACAGCTGCACTTAGGGGACAAGTGAGTGAAGAAACTCGTTTGAGCAAGCTCTCATTTGTCGATGACGTACAATTTGAGATAAGGAAAATGGAAGAGGAACAAGATGAATACGCCCGTCATTTGCAACCGTTAGGCGGTGAAGATGACAGTGACCAGGAACCAGCAGGAGATCGATAAACTATTAGACCAAATGATTCAAACGGCTGAAAAGGACATTGACAAGGCGTTTGCCAAGCGATTGAAGGACATTCTGGCTCAAATAGCCGAGATGTATCGAAAGTATTCGGAAGGTGGAGAACTTACGATAACTGCCTTAAATAAATTCAATCGTTATCAGAAGGAAATGGCTCTCATTTCCGAACAGATGACGGAGCATTACAAGTATTTGCTCCAATCTATGCAAGAATTGATGGAGAAAACCTACTTGGAAAACTATCTTCGTTCTGCTTTTCTCTATGAGTTTGAAAGCCAGCAGTTGATGAATTACTCGATTCCTTCAGCACAATTGCTTAAAACAGCTATTCGAAATCCGATTCCCAAGCTCACATTGCCGAAGTTGATGGAAACACATCGGAACGAGATTGTAAGAAGAATAGGTATTGAAATCACACAGGGATTGCTTGCTGGTGAAGATTATTCAAGAATGGCAAGGAGAATTGAAAACACCGTCAATTTTAGCCGGAACAAAGCCAGGAACGTCGCTGTTACCGAAGGGGGAAGGGTGCAAACCGTCAGCCGTTTAGATAGTGCAGACCAAGCTTCTAAGTATGCTGACTTGGAAAAGGCGTGGAATTCTACCTTAGATTCTCATACAAGAAGCTCTCACAGAAGCTTAGATGGACAAAAGGCTGATGATGAGGGTTATTTTCATATCCGGGGATTAAAGACAAAGGGACCGCATCTATTCGGTGTTGCTTCAGAGGATATCAACTGCAGATGTGCTGTTATTTTCCTTGTGAATGGCAAGTTTCCGGAGGTAAGACGTGCTCGTAACTATGAAGATCCCAAGTATCAGCAGAAAATAGCTGATAGAATGGATCGATTGTTAGCTGATGGATTTACTGAGAAACAGGCCGAAAAGCTTGCTACAAAAGAAATCAGTCCTCCAAGTATGAAGGTTCCTTGGATGTCTTATGAAGCATGGCTTGATAACAGGTTCTTGTTATAACAATTAAGTTGTTTCTTTAGTGCTTAAAGATATGACCGAAGCATATTAATGGACTACATGCTACTGAATTTAGTCTATAATTTATAGTTGTAAGATGAGGCTTACTTAATGAAGAAAAGGAATTATAGATAGGGTGATTGAATTGGGTCAAAAGGAACGTTTAGCTGATGAATTCTTAACGAATAAGGGCATGACGTTAGGAGAAAAAGGGTTCCAAACGGACACACAGTTAGTAGAGACTTTACCCAATAGTAATATTGTTTTTTATCATTTTACTAAAGAAGATAAGCTAGAAAGTATTTTTAGTAATGGTCTTTACTCTTATAGACCAGTTGCTTGCCCAAAACCACCCCAAGAATTTGAGCACTGTTATCTTGTAGAAGGGTTCCTTGAGCCTTTTCCTAAGTGGCTAAAACAAAACATTTATTTTGGCAATCTTGGTATTGAGTCAGTTCAGAATTATATTGGTAATGTACTTTTGCGAATTGAAGTTCCCTTTGATTATCCAGGTATTTATATAGCAGATTACGCACATGTAATAGAGTGTAAATACTGGAGAATAACAGGAAAACAACCTTTAGGGTTGGGGTATCATTGCCAAAATGGTTATGAAGCTACCCAAGCCTACGTCAACTCTTACATTCCAATAAAGGACTACATAGGAGGACATTTAGCCCCAGTTGTTCAAGTATTAAGAAGAAATAGGGGAATAACTATTCCTGATAGGTATATCTCAATATCAAGTATTCAACCACTAACATAAAAAGGGTTGTATTTATCACCTAAATGGGTTTGAAAAAAGATAAGTTGATTCATTTTTTAACTTGCCCTAAGCATGGCGTAAAAAGGCTTATTTTTTATGCACTCATAACAGGCGAGAACTGTAGAGGGCAAAGGAGGAAAATAAATGAAATTAGAAGATGTTAAGAAGTTTCTTGCTGAAAATAAAGATCAAGACGATGTCAAAGCGTATCTTGGAGAACTTTCTGCCGTATCAGCTGATAAGGTGAAAGGTTTCTTGGATACTGCCGATGGAAAACGACTCATTCAACCACGTTTAGATAGCTATTTTACGAAGGGGCTTGAAACGTGGAAGCAAAACAACCTGGAATCGTTGATCGAGGAAGAAGTAAAAAAGCGTAATCCAGAGAAATCACAAGAACAAAAAGAAATTGAAAAACTCCGTAAACAAATTGAAGACGCTGAAAAAGCACGTAACCGTGAATCATTAGTCAATAAAGCCTTGAAGGTTGCAAAAGAAAAGAACCTTCCAGACGGCATTATTGACTTTTTTATTGGTGATGATGAGGAAACGACAACGGCTAACCTTGCAAAGTTTGAAGAGGTGTATAGCAAAGGTGTACAAGCTGCCGTTGATAAAAAATTCAAGGATTCAGGTCGCCAATTACCAGGTCAAAGTGGTTCGGGTGAAGGTGCCGATTACGGGAAACAACTAGCTAAGGATTTTGCAGAAAACAACAAAGGGCTTGAAGATGCTCAAAAATCTTATTTTGAATAAGGAGGAATTAATAGATGAAATTCGTTGAAAGAACGTTTACCAACAAAACTGAGATTCTTAAATTTCCTGATCATTACGTTAACGTGGCGGTGACCATGAGTGATGCAGGGATTGAAGCTAATGCAGACGGAAAGAAAATTGTCCCTGCCGGAACAATCATTGGTGGAGGTTTTTCAGCTAATCCATCAACACAAGCTGTTAAAGCAACAACCAGCGGAACACCAGCTGTTTCTAATGCAGAAGGTGTTCTTTTTAATGATGTCGATGTGACTCATGGTCCTGCACCTGGAGCAGCATTGATTCACGGCTTTATCGATTCTACTAAAATTCCAGCCGAACCAACAGCCGAAGAAAAAGCAGCACTAAAACAAATTACATTTTTGAAATAAGAAAGGATTGATAGAATATGAACATTTTCGATCTTGTTAGCGCTGATTATATTGCCTCTTACTACAGTGAGAAGGCATCAAACCGCATCCCATACCTTGGAGCAACACTATTCCCGGCAAAGAAACAACTTGGCTTAGATTTAAGCTGGATAAAAGGGGCAAACGGTTTACCAGTTGCTTTGATGCCATCTGAATTTGATTCCAAAGCGACTCTTCGTGATCGGATTGGATTTACAGATGTCCAAACAGAAATGCCGTTTTTCCGTGAATCTATGCGAATCGGTGAACGTGATCGTCAACAATTGAATACACTCGCTGCATCAAACATGAATGACATGGCGAAAACGATTGTAAATCGTATATATGATGATGTCTCAGGCCTTGTGAACGGAGCAGCTGTTCAACCTGAACGTATGATTATGCAACTTTTATCATCGGGTAAAATTGATATTGTTGCTAATCGTGTAAATTACACATATGACTACAAAATGTCCGATGAACACAAAGAACAGTTGCTAGACGGTGCCAGATGGTCTGATACCGAAAATTCTCGTCCTGTTGAAGATATTATCGCTTGGCAGGATAAAGTAGAAGAAGACACAGGAACACGTCCAACACGAGCTATTCTTACTCGAAAAACGTGGGGCTATCTCATGCAAAATAAAAGTATTCGCTTAGACATGAATCCAACAGGTGGACAAAACATCATCATGACAGATGCCATGTTAAAGCAATATTTCAGTTCGAAAGTTGATGTGACATTCGCTATTTATAACAAGAAATTTATCACAGAGGATAAAACGACGAAAGGTTTCTTCCCAGATGATTTCTTTACATTAATTCCTGATGGTGCTTTAGGAAACACGTACTTTGGTACAACTCCAGAGGAATCTGATCTTATGGCAGGCAACACAGATGCTAATGTCCGCATTGTTAATACTGGTGTAGCCATTACATCTGTCAAAGAACCACATCCAGTAAACGTGAATACGATCGTCTCTGAGATTGTCCTACCATCCTTTGAATCTATCGATAACATCTTTATTGCTCAAGTCAATTAATCTAGGAGGTTATGATTATGGCAGAAGAAAATAAAGAATCTAGAACAAGAAAGGTGAAAGTTACTTTATTAAAGAATGTCAATTTGAATGGGGAACGCTTTAAGAAAGGGGATTCCCTGTCACTAGAGAAAAGTAAGGAAGATGCATTTAGAGATGCTGGTGTCGTCGAATGAATAAAATCATCTTGAATAACGGTTAACTATATAAAACTCATCTCGCTTTACTTTGTTATAATAAATAAAATAAGGTGGGTGTTATATGAAATTATCCGTTTTAGTAGATAATAATACTTTTATTGATCGATATTTTTTAGGGGAACCAGCATTATCTTTTTTTATTGAAGAAGATGACAAGCGTATTCTTTTTGATACCGGATATTCTGAAGTTTTTATAAAGAATGCAGAAAAAATGAACATTGATTTAAGAGACCTCGATTATGTCGCATTATCACACGGACATGTAGATCATACATGGGGATTAACTCATTTAATTAGACTCCACATGGAAGCTAAAAATGAGAAAATGATGTACAACACTCCTACAGTTATTGGGCATCCGTTGATTTTTAATACAAAACTAGTTGATCCTGTAGGAGAGATAGGAAGTATCATATCCCATGAAAAGTTAAGTAAACACTTTCCAATTCGTTTAACTAAGGATCCATTATGGCTGACTGATCGATTAGTATTTCTAGGTGAAATTAAAAGAATATTTGATTTTGAAGGAAATGATTTTATAGGAAAAGTTGTTACAGATCAAGGGGAAATTAATGACTACATTAAGGATGATACAGCAATAGTTTATAAATCTTCAGAAGGGCTAGTTATTATCGTAGGGTGTGCACATTCTGGGATATGTAACATTATTGATTATGCTAAAGAAGTATGTCAGGAAGAAAGAGTAGTTGATATTATTGGAGGATTTCACCTTTTAAACCCAACAAAAAAGCAATTAGAAAAAACAGTCCAATATATAAATGAACTTAAACCTACTAAACTTCATGCTTGCCATTGTACAGATTTAAACTCTAAATTAGCTCTTTCAACAGTTGCAGCCATACAAGAAGTTGGAGTAGGCTTACAACTATCATATCTTTAGTTTTGACAAACGGAGTACTTTTTAAAGAAGCACAATAATAAATGACCAAGAAAGAATTCATTTTGATCAATTGTTTTTCAAATCAAAATGAATTTTTTTTATTTTTTAAATCAAACTTTATTTTAAAGCTACAGTAGGTGATCCAATTGACGGAACAGGAGATGCTAGCAAAGGTTAAGGAGATTCTACAACCGAAAACGGATAAGCATGATGAATATTTAAAAACTATGATTCCATTGCTAACAGAATTCGTTAGTGATAAATGTAATCAAGAATTTTCACTAGAGTACAATATGCCTGCAGGAATTATTTTGTTTATTGCTAAAGCATGTGAGTTTAATATGGGCTCAAGCACGATCAGAAGCCGGACAACGGGTAACGTGTCTTATTCATACAATACCGAGTTACCTGAGAGCGTGATAAAGCTTCTGAGGCCATATAAAAGGCTGAGATTCGTATGATTGAGGCTTATGAACAATTTCCACATACTATCACATTCGTACATCAAACAAATGTCTTAGACGGCGCAGGAGGTTGGGAAACTGGTTGGGACACCTATGACACTAGTGAGGCACTTGTTACGCCTATCTCAAGCCGAGAATTCGGTCAGTCGTCTCAGACAAGAAATCCTATCGAGTATGAGGTTTATTATCCGTATCGAACAGATATTAAGCCGGAAATGCGCGTTATTTACGAAGACGAAGGTGAGACACTAGCCATCAAGACGCGTCCCATGGATCAAGGCGGTGAACACGAGGTAATGATGATCGAATGCACCTTTGGTGATGCGAATGGTTAGAATCGGGATCACCGGTTATGGTGACAGGGGCTTTGAACGGGCTATTAGTCGGTTTGAGAGGTACGTCATACGTGAGGTGAAACGGATTGTCGCGGAGACTTCTGAGATTATTGTCTCACAAGCCAAGGCTTTGGCACCAGTTGCTGAAATAGATGGCGGAAACCTTAGAAGTTCAATTGAAGTAAAGTACTATAATAGCGGACTGACAGCAGAGATAATATCTGGGGCAGATTATAGTTTGTGGGTAGAGTTTGGTACAGGCGTATATGCTACTGGTCCAGGAGGCGGACGTACTGATCCATGGGTGTATTTTAACGAGAAAACACAACAGTGGACTTTTACTCGAGGCATGCCTGCTCAACCTTTCTGGAGACCAGCTCTTGAACAAGGAAGAGATCACTTTGAACGAGAAATGAGAAGGTTGGGGTAAGAGATATGAGAACAGCCTTATTTGAGCTTCAGAAAGCTTTATTTCAGCGACTTTCGAATGATGCTGCCTTGTCGTCTAAGGTTGGCAACCGTATTTATGACGCTGTCCCGGAAAATACTCCATTTCCCTATTTATCAATAGGCGAACCAACGATGAGAGTCTTTGATACAAAGTCATCATTCGGAGAAAATATCGTCCTGTCAATCCATTGTTGGAGTGCTTATCAGGGGAAAAAGGAAGCTTTCGAAATACTTAATTTAATACTTGAATCACTTAGCGGACCGCCTCTTCAAATTGGGGGCGGTTTTAAATTGCAAGATTTCAGGCGTGAGCAAATGAACGTGATTATCGACATTGATGGGAAGACGAAACACGGGATTTTGGAATTGCGCTTTTATATCAATAATTAAGGAGTGAAGACAATGCCACAAAGAGGGAAAGATATTATTTATCTTGTTCAGCCCATCAATGCAACGGTTGGTTCTGATGCTTTATTGCCAGCTTTTCAGACAGAAGGCACATGGAACCGAGAAAAAGAATTGATCGATGAGCAAACGAAGTCAGGACGAGCCGTTGCACCCGGTAGTAAGAGTGAAAACATTGATTTAACATTATTCTTCGAAAATGGAGATGCTGGACAAAATGCCATCGATGATTCTTATGACAATGATCAAGATATCAAGGTATGGCGTGTTAATACAAAGCTTAATGCAAACGGAAAACATGAGGCTAGATTCAGTTATGCGGTAATTGAAAGTATTGAAATGAGCGAACCGACAGATGGTTTTGTAGAGATGTCTACTACCTTACAAATTCAAAATGTATCACAAAAAGGGGAAATTGATCCTCTTCCTTCAGAAGTACTCGAAATGGCTCAATACGACTTTGAAACACCGGACGAGACAGGAAAACCAACCACACCTTAAAAGGCTAGCGCTTGCTAGTCTTTTTTCTAATTCAAAATATCAGGAGGAAACCATAATGGCATTTTTAACAATTGGAGATAATCAATATGAGGCGAAAGCAACATTTAAATTTGAAATGATCGCTGATAAAAAGTATGGCGGTGAAAATGAATTAACAGGCTTAGAAAGCATCTATCAAAAGCTTATGAGCTATAAACCTAGCGGCCTGCTAGCCTTCTGGGATTGTGCAACGGCTCATTACAGCAAAAAAGAGCAACCAAGCGTTGATCTCATAACAGAAGCTTTAGAAGAGATCATGGAACATGAGGATGGAGCGGATGAACGGCTATTCAAAGAAGCTTTCAAGGCGTTGGATAGTTCGGGTTTTTTCAAACTCCAGTTGAAAGAGTACTGGAAGAACATCGATATGATCGAGAAAATGGCGGACGAAAACGACGAGAAAGAGATCAAGCAAGCGAAAGCAGCCAAGGAAATGTACACAGAAAGAAGAAAAGAGCTACTCGAATAAATTACAACGATATTTTTGCAGATGCAGCACGGTATTTACAGGTTTATGATACAGAATTAATCCTGTCCTGGACACCTAATGAGTTCTGGGCTTTTTTGCGTGGCTCCAGGCATCGACAAGCTGATGAGATTGAAATGCTTGCAAAAGCTGCCATGTTCAATCGCTATGCACAAAATGCGAAACAGGCCTCAGAAAGAAAAATGTTTGATGTGGATCGTGCTCATAACCGAATTGAAAAAGACATGAAAAACTGGAAAGAAGCAAGGGAGCCGGTTGTATCACTTGAGAAATACAGAAAGGCTAAAGCTGCCTTAAAAGAATATAGCAAGAAACTCTCATCCTCTTAGAAAGGAGGTTGATCAAATGAACGAAAGACTTCAGGCGTTTGTAGGTGCTAGAATCAGTGAATTTAGGCGTAGAATGGCTGAAGTTCATCGGACAATGAGGCGAACTGCGACGAATGTTGTTGTAAACGTAGAAGCCAGGACAGAGAAGTTTACTCGGCGTATGGATCGACTAGCCAATATGATACGAACCTTTGACACGATCGGACGAAATACCTTCCAAGGCATAGCAATATCCATAAGTTCGGCAGCCGTTCCTGCCGTGGCATCATTAGCAGGCGCTATTGGTTCACTTGGACCGATGCTCGGTGTTGTCGCCGGCGGTGCAGCAGGGTTAGGAACATCTTTCGGGTTAGCAGGTGTCGGCGCAGCAGCCTTTGGAGCCGTAGCTGTTACAAATTTACAAGATGTATTCAAGGCCTCAGAGGACATTCAAAAAATTCAAGAAAAGCTTTCTTTAGAGAATGACGCGAAAAAGCGTGCGAAACTCTTACAAGAACAAGCGGCCATTATGGCGAACATGAATAAAGAGCAAGTAAGAGCTTATAAGTCTATGCAGAATCTTAAAAGTGTCTGGCAGGGGATCACAAAGCCACTTGAAGCAAAAACCGTCGATATTTTCGCCAAATCCCTTGACGCTCTATCAACTATCCTAAATTATCTTAAACCTACATTCACAGCTGCCACAAGCGCAGTCGATAACTTGGTAGATTCATTGAATCAGACACTCAACACAGACGATATACGTAATTTCTTTGACTGGATGGGAAAATCAGTAGGTCCTGCCATGGAGTCGCTAGGAAAAGCCGGAATGAACGTTATGCGTGGGTTTATGAACCTTATGGTCGCGTTTGGTCCATTATCAACCAACATGCAAAACGGTTTGCTCGGCATGACGGAGAGGTTTGCTGAATGGACATCCGGGATTGGGAAATCAAAAGGGTTTCAGGACTTTATTAACTATGTAACAACGAACGGTCCTAAGCTTTTATCAATTGTAGGTGACCTCAGCATGGGTTTTATTGGCATGTTCACGGCATTTGCTCCTTTATCAGCTGACATGATGACCGGTATTCAAAACCTAACTGCTAGATTCCGAGAATGGGGTGAAACCCTATCCTCGAATCAACAATTTCAGGAGTTTATTGGCTATGTAAAAGATAATGCCCCAACTGTTATCGCCCTAATTGGCGAGATCACAAGACTCATTTTGAATCTATCAATTGGTTTAGCTCCTGTTGGCCAAGCTATTCTTGGTGTCCTTACGCCGTTTTTAAGCTGGATGAACAGTATGATGGAGGCGCACCCACTTATCGGGAATATTATTGCCGTGCTTATTACATTAGGCGGTGTCTTAACTGCACTGGCACCTTCGATTATTGCGGCAACCTCCTTATTTACTGGATTAGGAGGAACTGTTGTAAAGATCAGTTCAATGATTATTGGCGCTTTTTTACCTGCAGGAATGACCACAAGAACAGCATTTACGTTAATGGGTACCTCGATCAAGAATTTTGCGGTTAAGGCGGCAGCGGCTACTTGGAGTGTCATAGTATCCATGGGCAAAATGACCGCAAACATGATCAAAACAGCAGCTGTATTTGTTGCGAGATGGGCTTGGGTAGGTGTACAAGCCTTGTTACACGCTGCAAGAGTTGCAGCGGCGTGGTTTATCGCAATGGGACCGATTGGATGGGTCATTGCAACAGTGGTTGCACTCGTTATTTTAATCATTGCCAACTGGGAAACAGTGAAAAAATGGACAGTGCAAATCTGGACGGGTATCTGGCTTGCCATACAGTCTTGTTGGCGGATGGTCACAAAATGGACATCACAGTCCGCTGGAAAGGTCTACAGCTGGATAAAAGATAAATTTAACAAAGCAAAAAGTGCGGTACAGGGAGCGATGGAAAAAACGCTTAGTACCATCCGAAAAATTTGGAACACAGCCGTGGATTTCCTTACTGGTATCGACCTTGTGCAGATTGGTAAGGACATTATCAACGGCTTAATTAAAGGTATAGGAAGCATGGCCAATTCTGTTTGGCAAAAAGCACAGGGTATCGCTGGAGGAATTAAAAACGCTATAACAGGAGCTCTAGACATCCATTCTCCTTCAAAATTCACAATTTGGGCTATGAAAATGGTCGGAAAAGGAGCAATAAAGGGTCTCAACTACATGATGAATCCTGTTACTAAAACCGCGAATAAAATGGCACAGGCCGTTATGATCGAACCTCAACGCACTCAATTTGCCTATGATACATCAATTAATTCACAACTAAACAGCGGTGATTTAGGAAAAATCAGTAATGATATCAATGCAGAGGTAGAAAAATTTGAACTTCCTGACCAACCGATCATTGTTGAAATGGATGGAAGAGAAGTAGGCCGAGGCGTTAAGAATCACGTAACAGAATTTCAAAATGTTGACGAACAAAGGAGGGTAACATTTAGATGATCACACAAGAAATGTTACCTAATACGTTTAAAGTATGGTTTAACGATATTGAGATCACACAATATTTTTATGTGAAAACAGACAGTGGAAGAGGTATATTTGGCCGTGAAATTGATATGCTTTCTGTTCCTGGACGAGCTGGGGGATATCTAAGGAAAACAAACACTCCTGTACGTCCGATCAATATTGATTGTTTTTTTAGTTTTGCAGATGAATTTGAACTACGAAAAAAACTAGAAGAACTGAACGTAATTTTACACACAGAGGAGCCAGCTCCTCTTATTTTTTCAGACGAGCCAGATCGGATCTATTATGCAATTTTTCAAAATGTATCTGAAGGATATGAAAATAAAGGTACTTATCAAGCAGAACTGAATTTTGTTTGCCCTGATCCCTACAAGTACAGAGCAACAGAAGCGGTTGGCTACTATAATCAGGAGACATTACAAAGTGGAATCGTACTTAAAAATTCCGGAGCTGCAGCGACACCACCAACATTTGAAGTTACTCTTAAAGACAAAGTAACCTATTTGGATATCGCTGGTGAGAATGATTACATGCGTGTAGGTACGTCCGAATCAACAGAAGATACACCGTATGATAAATATCAAAAAGTGTGGGAATCTACTCCAACCATGACCGGGTGGGCATCTGCCTCATATGTTCCAGATGGCGGCATAAAGACAGGAACAATGACCGTCCAAAATGGTGATTTCGTCGCAACTGATTATGGAACGGGGATTGCATGGCATGGTCCGGCTGTCATGCAATCCATCGGGTCGGTGCTATCCGATTATTATTTTCGTGTTTATTTCAATGTGAGTTCAAATCATGGGCAACTCACAAGATGCGAAGCTTATCTGCTCAATACATCCGGGCAACCGATTGGAAAGCTTGTGGCACTAGTGAGGCATGCTTCCTCAGAAGTCGAAGTCGAGGTCAATATTAGAAGCGGTGGCAAATCAACCTATTTCGTCAATCAAAAATGGAAGTTCCGAAGTTTCTTAGGATATATCGACATAGAAAAAGTGGGACAAAGCTTTGTCGCACATGTAGCACAGCAAAGAATAGGGGAAGATGGAAAGATCTATACAAGTGAAAAATACGCTTTCTCATTTAATGATTTAAATAATGAATTTCAAGAAGATTTAGCTGCTGTTGGATTACACATCGGAGCCAATAATACAAATACTCCCGGTATCGCTCGATTTCGGGGGGCAGAAGTATCTACCGTCAATCAACAAGAAAATGGTGTCGAATACATCGGGGGAGCCGGAGACACTTTTACATTTGACCACAAAGCCTCACGAATCTATAAAAATGGGGAGTTGTTCATGAGAAAAGACTTTGGCGCTCGCTTTTTTGAATTGGCAAAAGGGATGAATACATTGATTTTCAATCCGACTGAGGCAATTGATCATGTGAAAGTCAGGTGGAGGGATCGTTTTAAATGATACATGTATTACATCATCAAACGGATGACCTTGTCGGATGGGTCGATCTAGTCTTGGAAGATAATCATTCACGTTCTCTCAATGAAGAAACATTCGATTTCATCGCTCCTAGTGATGCTGACGGAATAGACAAGGTTCAGGGACGTTCTCGGATTCTGATACCAGCAGAAGAAGGTGACTACAGGGAATTTATCGTTGATAAGATTTATGAAAGTCGTGTAAGCAAGCAAACAGAAATCTATTCGATTGCTTCCTACACAGATTTGCAAAAATCGAAAGTCATTGCTCCTGCAGAACGGGACGGACAAACGTTAGAAAGTGCAGCAGATTTTGTACTCGAAGGACTTGAATGGCAAGTAGGAATCGTCGAATATTCCGGCATCCGGAAATGGATGATTGAAAAGCATTTGAGTGCATACGAGGCATTAAGAGTTATTGCATCGTTATTTGATGTCGAATTGGTCTTCCGAGTGACAACGGACGGTGATAAAGTGACTGGCCGTTATGTTGATTTTTTGAAAAAACAAGGAATGAATCGCGGGAAAGAAATAACATTTGGCAAAGATTTAATCGAGATTAAACGTACCATTGATCCCAGCCGGGTGGTTACAGCTCTCTACTGTATCGGTCCCGAAAAAGAAGATGGAACGCGGCTAACCGTCACGGTTACAAACAACGAAGCTTTCCAGAATTGGAATCGAAAAGGGCAGCATCTCATTGAGATATATGAGCCCGAGTCAAACGATCAAGATATGACGCTTGAACGGCTAACCCAACTGGGAGAAACGGAGTTAAACAAACGGATTGCGGCAGCTGTGAATTATGAGGTGGAAGGGGCTTCACTTGAACATATTTTGGGCTACGAACATGAATTAACAAGAATCGGAGATACGGTAAAAATTAAAGATGAATCTTTTGAGCCTGAAATGTACCTGGATTCGAGAGTCATCCAAATCGACCGATCTATTTTTGATAAATCGAAAAAAACGTATGCCCTTGGCGAAGTCATCGAGTACGAAAAAGAGGATGTCATGCGGCTGTGGAAGGACCTTCAATCTCTCTATGCAACGAGGGTTGTTAAAAGCCCAAATCCTCCGGCCGGAAAACCAACGATCATCTGGATTAAAACAGGTGGCCCTATTGATGTTCCACACAGCTGGGACGGCAGCGGCTGGATCCCTTTTTCTCCACTCGAAGCCAAGGATATTAACGCGGAAACGCCAGGAGGCGCACAAGATAAGGCTAACAATGCAAGAGATGAAGCGAATCAATATACCAACTCTCAGTTAGAAAATTATGTGCAAACCGTCATCTATAATCAGGACATGTCAGCCATTCAAAACCAAATCGATGGCAGTATCACGACATGGTTTTATGATTATGACCCATCCATGTCAAATGAACCTGCCAATCTGTGGTCAACGGATGAGGAAAAGAATAACCATTTAGGCGACCTTTTCTACAATACGTCGTCAGGATATACCTATCGTTTCGCATTAAATAACAGCGTTTATCAATGGATACGAATTACAGATACGGATGTAACGAAGGCTCTTTCGGATGCGTCGAAAGCACAAGATACGGCCGACTCCAAAAGGCGAGTATTTGTCAATCAGCCATCACCACCTTATGAGCCAGGTGACATATGGACACAAGGCACCAATGGGGACATTTTGAGTTGTCAGACGGCTAAACAAGAAGGTGAGTCTTACGCTGCTGCAGATTGGGTGAAGGCAGCAAAATATACAGATGACCAACGAGCGATCGATGCAGAAAATAATGCAATTGACTATACGAATGGACAGGTTGAACAGGTAGAAGAAGCCATTTCCCAAAGGGAGTTATCGATATTTAGGCAAGATCAAGAACCTTCCGGCGGCGGGTTTGTTGTTGGTCAATTGTGGATACGAACAACCGATTTCACATTCTTCCGTTGGACAGGATCAGCATGGGAACAATTCACGCCAAGCGTTAATTCTGTAAATGGAATAGACAATCGTTTATCCATAGCAGAATCCAATATCACAGAATTGGATAATGAAGTGAGTCTACGAGTAAAGCAATCTGATTATGATGTAGACATGGATGATTTAACCAGTCGGATGAGTAGCGCTGAATCAAGCATTACGATTCATGCAGATCAAATCCAACAAAGAGTCGAGAAAAACAACGTTATTTCGTCAATCAATCAAACGGCTGAACAAGTCCAAATTCAAGCGGAGAAAATTGCTCTCAATGGCTATGTGGAAGCAAAACACATTAAGTCTCTTAATGGTCTAAATGTTAATAATAATTTTATTGTTGATGTTAATGGTAATGTTACTTTTAAAGGTAACTTAGAAGGTGCTACAGGAACGTTCAATGGAAAAATAACTTCATCTGATTTGATATTAGAACCCGAAGAATATCATCCGTTGTCAGGTAGTTCTATTTTATTCCCTTCTGGATGGGCTACACAAGGTGGGGAGAGTTACTATATCAATGGGAACATAGCATTAACTTCATCCGAAGGAGTTTTATCCATTGAAGGTAGAAACGGTGACGGAACAGAACTAGGATATGTTCATATTCAATCTCCTTTATGGGTTAACGGATACCTTGATGTAAACGGTAGTATTGAATCTAATGGATCTCCTGTTCATACAGCAAATACAGCCAGACCTGCGCAATACACCATATATGGCTTGAATCCAGCAATTAACCGTATGAGAAGAAAAATTAATCATAATTTAGGATACACGCCAAGAGTTATTCCGGTCATCCGTTGGCAAACTGGCAGCGTATCGGTCAACGACATAAATTTAGTTTACACAGAAAATGTCAGCGATACATCATTTGATATTGTAGTTGCCGGAAAAAGAAATTTCAGCTCAAGTGAGTATGTGTTTGTAGATGTAATCATGATGAAACCATAAGGAGGATAAAAATGTCGCAAAAAAGTACAGTTGATTTGATGATTGATGATTTAAAGCTTCAAATCATGAATCTCAGCGGAGATCGTGCAACCTATAGAGCGATAGCAACCAATAAAGAGGTTGAAAACAAGCAATTAAAGCAGGAAATCGAAACACTGAAAAAGGAAATCGAAGAATTGAATAAGGATGAAGCAAAAAGCGCTGAATAAGTGCTTTTTTATTTTGCCTTTAAGGAGGCGGATCAAAAAAGGGGCACAACTAAACAAACGAAAGGTGAGAGAAAATGAAACATAACACAGATACATTATGGGTTGCTATTACGGGCGGTGGAGTTTCTTCCATCGCCTATTTGCTTGGGGGCATTGATAATTTGCTAATTGCTTTTGTGATCATTTTGACATTGGACTATGTAACAGGTGTGACTGCAGCATTCTACGACAAAAAGGTTTCTTCAAAATCAGCTTTCAAAGGATTGATGAAAAAAGGAGCAATGTTTTCCTTGGTCATCGTGGCCACGCAGTTAGACATTATTTTAGGCAATGAAGGAAAGTTCGTTAGATATGCTATTTTGATGTTTTTAATAGGAACAGAAGGCATTTCTTTGATTGAAAACCTTGGTCGATTGGACATCAAAGTCCCTAAATTCCTTTCGGATCGATTCAGTCAATTGAAAGATGACAATGAAGAAGAAAAAGATAAAATCGGGAAATAAACTGCCACAGGGTGACTTTTATATTTAAAGGCTATGTTAAACATAATGTTGATCCACCAAAAAAGGACCTCAAACGGGTCCTTTTTTGAATCTTTATTTGATTAAGGTGCCCGTTCGTAGAATCCTGTTATCCCATAAGGTTTGCAATAAAGTATTTAAAACCATAGGCTCCTATTGAACTAATACTAGCAACTAAAACTGCAACTGATAAATAAGGATTATAACCGGATTGCTTCCTCGAACGAAATAAATAAAGAGTGGATAGAACCAAACTGATGATAAATGAAACTAACCAAAAATAACTTAATGAAATAAATTCAAAATTGATTAGGTAATTAACTATGTAAAAAACATTAATCAATAGTAATAGGAGTAAGACAAGCTTCTTCAATAGATACACCTTCCTTTTCCTAAATTATCTAACCATATTTTAACACATAGAGAATAACTCGCCCGTTAGTTTAAAAACAAAATCAAAAACATTCTTTGACGGAGACTAAATAAAAAGGAGAGTGTCATTATGGCTATTTCAACGAAATATTCAATCGAACACAGAATCATTGCAAAAGGAAAATCACGTTCTGGTTTACCGTTAACAGGCAAAGTTTTGTTTATCGTTGCTCATGAAACTGGAAATAACTCAGCAGATGCTGACGATCATTTTACCTATTTTAACCGTCATGTGATTGCTTCATCTGCCCATGCGTTCATCGATGATACAAAAATACTTGAGATCATACCACTAAATGAGCAAGCATTTCATGTCCAGTTCCAGAAACCAATGGATAATATTATGTTTGGAGCTGATGCCAACACAAGGGCTATCGGTGTAGAGTTATGCCGTACTGGAAGCTTTGCCAAGGCGTATGATCGCTATATATGGTATTTTGCATATCTATGCCGAAAATTCGGTTTAAATCCTAAAAAGGACATAGTTTCTCATAAAGTATTGGATCCGAAAAGGCGTTATGATCCACAGAGTTGGTTACAGCCCCACGGGATATCATGGGAAAGATTCATTTCTGATGTCAAAAAGGTATATAATGCGTGGACTGGCGGCAGCGTGAAAGTCGAAGCTCCTAAAACCGGAGTTAAAGATGCCGCAACTTCTAATCCTGAAAAAGTGCTAAGAAAAAGCTCTAAAGGTGCAGCAGTCAAAGAATTGCAGAAAAAACTAATTGCGGCAGGTTTCAAATTGCCTAAATACGGAGCTGATGGTGACTATGGAAATGAAGTGGTTGATACCGTTAAAGTATTCCAGAAAGCCGTAGGTATCACTGCTGACGGCATTTATGGACCTGTTACTGATAGCAAGCTCGAAAACTACAAAAAGTCTGTGAAAAAGAAAACTTCCCGATCCTCAGTCGTTCCTTACCCTGGGCACCTTATTAAACGTGGTTTCTGCGGCAAAGATATGGAACGGATCCAGCGAGCTGTAGGTGTTGTAGCAGACGGTATTTACGGTCCTGCAACCGAACGTGCAGTTAAAGCTTATCAAAAACGGCATAGTTTAGCTGCTGATGGTATTGTCGGACCGGATACTTGGAATGTAATGTTTTAAGATGAAAATTGCATGTGTAGTATTTATCTAATCCAATAGTCTTCTATATTGTGTAATTTGCGGTCCGGGTTCAGGCTGTCTTTTTTATTAACTTCATTTTACAGAAAGAGACGATTTTTTGTTTTATTATATAAAAATAAAGAAGGGCTCCAGAAAGTCAATCAAGATGACTTTCTGGACAGCCCCTTTAAACAATTTCTTCTACCTCTCATTACTAACAGAAGGCAAACCCGAAAAACCGAATTTCCCTCCTACCGCTTCTTTTACCTCGTGGATGACAATAAAAGATTTGGGATCGATTTGTTGTATATGCTTTTTGATTTTCAACAGCTCGTTCTTTTTAATTACAACGTAGATAATTCGTTTGTCTTTATTAACATAGTATCCGTAGCCGTAAAAAATGGTAGCGGCATTTCCGTATTTCCGAGTAATGACTTGGGCAATTTCTTCATATTTATCAGACATTATGGTGAGTGCTTTCTTATTGTGGAAACCCTCAATGACTAAATCAACTATTTTGGCACACAAAAACACAAAGATAAACGTATACAACATGTTATTGATACCAATGGCAAATACGGCAGCGAAAATAATGACGCTGTCCATATAGAACATGCTTTTTGAGATGTTGTAGCCTTTTGTATAATTTAATAAATAAGCCAAAAGGGTCGTTCCGCCAGCTGATCCATCAGCAATGAAAATAAGAGCTAATCCTGCTCCCATTAACACAGCACCAAACACAATTCCTAAAATCATGTCGTGAACGGCAAACGGAATAAAACTTACGACACTAAGGAAAACAGAGGTCATTACCGTGCCCAGTATCGTATAAAGAATCTTCCGTTTACTTAAAAATTTGCAGGCCAGGGCAATAAAAATAAGATTAATGACAAATGTGCTGATACTCGCAGGAATATGAAATAAATAATATAAAACCAAAGCGATACCAATCGTACTTCCGTCTCCTAATTTATTTGGTATCACAAAGAAATGAATCGATGCAGCAACAAAAAAGGCTCCTATTATAATGCAAAGTACATCTTTAATAATTGCTTTCATTTGATCCCTCCTCTACAGTCATCTCGCCGATTAAAATGAAAAACGCCTCAGAAATTGAATGGTTCAAACAAAAAAATTTCTAAGACAAAACTTTTATGAAAATAGTTTAATTTCTTAAATTCCCCTTAACATCGATGCTTGTATAAGCATCTCACTCGTTTGTCAATGTTACTAAAATAGTTTTTCCTTGTAACCAAGTGTCATATGACAATTGCACAGAATACTTATATTAATTAAAAAACTCACTAGGAGTCAATGATCTACCCGAAGTGAACTTAGTTGTTGGCTTTTCTTTGGATGTCCATTTTCCCAGTCTTCAAACTCAACAATAGTTACCCGCGTCAAATTAGCATCAAAAAGGCGGTCTAAAAATCAATCACGAGAGGCAGCTGCACTAACATATATAAAGTTAGCAGGTTTGTCCGTGTTGTTAAACCAGTTGTGAGGTCTGGTTGAATCTATATGAATGCTATCCCCGGGGTAAAGGTCGTATTCAATATCATCAAAAATGATAGTCATGGTGCCATCGACAACATAAATAAATTCTTGGCCATCATGAGAAAAAGGTGTGCCTTTTTTATCTCCGGGTAATAAGGTAACTAGAATTGGCACAAACAAGGGATTTGATACATCACCAGATAGATCTGAATAAGTAAAGGATGACTTATGTTTTACTTGTTTATCAGTTGCTCGTCTGATCATATTTTTATCAGTTTGTATTGTGTCAGGAAAGAAATAACTTGGACTAACACCAAGAGCTTCAGATATTTTTCGCAGGGAGAGTAACGTAATGGAACAGAGAGAACGTTCTACTTGGGATAAGAAGCTTATAGATAAATCCGTTTTTTCGGAGACTTCCTTCAATGTCATTTTTTTCTCTTTACGGAGTCTTCTTATTAAATCCCCTAAATTTGAATTCATTTTATACCCCCAAATATAGATTAGTGTCAAAAATAAAAAACGCTGGTTTTCATGTTAGAGAAGATCTAGGTTAAATGAATTTCATATTAAACAGGGCTTCTTAAATACCATTTTAGATAAGAGCTTAGAATTTCAAATAAAATCATGTGTGATATGATCTGACAAAGCAATTGATGACTTGATTAGTTTCATTTTAGAATTTAAGCATCACTTAAAAATTTTATTATCACTTAAATTTTATGAATTTAATTTTAACATATTAACTTAAGGAGGTGAAGTTATCAAATTATTAATACTATATTTGAGTTAAGATCATTTTTTTACACAATAATTTAAGTGATATTTAAAATTTATGGTTGTAAATACTTATTAATAAAGTATTAATTAAATTAATTAGTAGAAGAAAAAACTTCTAGACAAGAGTTCTAAAATGCTGTCGCCAAAGCGAGTGTCTCTAGGAGATAACGGCAAAGATTATGTTGAATATAAAAGGAGTGGATCACATGATTACAACAACTAATACGGATATCAACTCATATAAACACGAACCATTCACAGATTTTACACTTGAAGAAAATAGAAGTGAATTTAAAAAAGCATTAGAAGTCGTGCAATCTGAGCTAGGAAAAGATTATCCACTTGTCATTGGAGAGGAATTTATTACAACCAAGGAACAAATTATATCAGTTAATCCAGCGAATAAGAAAGAAGTAATTGGCCGAGTTTCCAAGGCCAATAAAGAATTAGCTGAGAAAGCGATGCAAACAGCACTATCTACATTCAATACATGGAAAAAAGAAGATCCAGAAGTACGTGCAAACATTTTATTCTGTGCGGCAGATATCATCCGTCGTCGTAAACATGAATTTTCAGGTTACCTCGTTAAAGAAGCTGGGAAGCCGTGGAAAGAAGCTGATGCAGACACAGCAGAAGCAGTTGACTTCCTTGAATACTATGCACGCCAAATGATGAAATTAAAAGACGGATCACCGGTAGAAAGTCGTGAGGGGGAAATTAACAAGTTTAATTACATACCACTTGGCGTAGGTATCATTATTTCACCATTTAACTTCCCATTAGCAATTATGGCAGGGACGGTTGCTGCAGCTATTGTAACAGGAAACACGGTTCTTCTTAAACCTTCTGACAATACACCGGTAGTTGCGGCAAAGTTCGTTGAAGTTATGGAAGAAGCGGGTCTTCCTCAAGGTGTATTTAACTATATACCGGGTGACGGAGAGGAGATAGGGGATTACCTTGTCGATCATCCGAAAACACGATTTATCTCCTTCACAGGTTCTCGTGAAGTTGGCTGCCGGATTTATGAACGTGCAGCGAAAGTGCAACCTGGCCAAATTTGGTTAAAACGTGTGATCGCTGAAATGGGCGGAAAAGATACAGTAGTCGTAGATAAGGATGCAGATTTAGATGTAGCGGCATCATCAATTGTTTACTCTGCATTTGGATTTTCCGGACAAAAATGTTCAGCCGGTTCTCGTGCGGTGATACATCAAGATGTTTATAACGAAGTGCTTGAAAAAGCGGTGGCTTTAACGAAGACATTAACGGTCGGTAGTCCTGAAGACGTGAACACCTATATGGGTCCAGTAATCGGACAAGCCTCATACAACAAGATAATGAAGTATATCGAAATTGGTATGGAAGAAGGCAAATTGATGACTGGTGGAGAGGGGGATGATTCCGAAGGGTATTTCATTCAACCGACGATCATTGCTGATGTGAACGAAAAAGCACGCCTTATGCAGGAAGAAATATTTGGTCCCGTTGTCGCCTTCTGCAAGGCACGTGACTTTGACCACATGATGGAAATCGCTAATAATACCGAATATGGCTTAACCGGTGCGCTGCTTTCTAACACCCCTGAACATATTGAGCGTGCAAAAGAAGAGTTTCATGTGGGTAATCTTTACTTCAACCGAGGATGTACAGGTGCTATTGTTGGATACCATCCGTTTGGAGGATTTAACATGTCAGGAACAGATTCAAAAGCAGGGGGTCCTGATTACCTGATTATGCACATGCAGGCAAAAACAACTAGCACAACAATTTAAATAAGGATAGGGCGGCTTTTCAAAAGCTGCCCAATACTAAATCTTCTAACAAGAATAATATAATCTGGGGGAATAAATTATGTTAGATGTAGTTTCGAAAAACGTTTTTCTCTATGCTGCCCAAAACAAAGCGCTAAACAAAGCTGCGAAGAAATGGGGTCTTAAATTTGGAGCCTCTCAAGTTATTGCCGGGGATACGATTGAAAGTGCCATTAAGAAAGTGCATGAATTAAATGAAAAAGGATTGAGCTGTACACTTGATCATTTAGGGGAATTCGTTTTAAGCAAAAGAAAGGCTCTTGAAGCAACAGAGTATAACGTAAAAACTCTTGAATCCATTGCTGAATATGGAGTTAATAGTAATTTGTCTGTTAAAATGACCCAGCTTGGTTTGGATATTGATCGGGATTTTTGCATCGAAAACATGTGTCGAATTCTTGAGACAGCGAAAAAAACAAATAACTTTGTAAGAATTGATATGGAAGATTACACCCATTGCCAAATGACGCTAGATATCCTAAGGGAACTGCGTGAAACCTATGATAATGTGGGTACAGTGATTCAATCTTATTTACATAGAGCCGAACAGGACGTAAGAAGTTTAAAAGGAATTTCCCTTCGTTTAGTTAAGGGGGCTTATAAAGAGTCTCCGGCAGTAGCATATCAAGTGAAAAAAGATGTAGATGAAAATTATATGAACATTATTAAATTGCATTTATTGAGCGGCAGCTATACGGCGATTGCTTCTCATGATCACACTATCATTTCCAAAGTAAAAGAATTTGTGAAAGAAAATAACATACCACGTGATCAATTTGAATTTCAAATGCTGTATGGTTTTAGAACAAAAATGCAGCAAAGTTTAGTTCAAGAAGGATATAAAATGCGTGTTTATATTCCTTTCGGTAGTGACTGGTTCGGTTATTTTATGCGTCGGCTGGCAGAAAGACCTCAAAATGTCTCTTTTGCTCTTAAAGGATTGTTTTCTAAGTGATTAATGGGCCATAGGGAATTCTTTTCTCATTTGGAAAAAATGAATTTTTCAATCGTGTATCACAAGGCTATCATCAATGGAAGGATTTATGAAGATTATTGTCGAGGGTTTAAAAAATAGTGAATATTCTATCCATTACACTATCAACATTTGTCGCACTTGATCAACTATACGTCCAACATGTATTCCGTAAAAATAAATCATCTTAAAAGTTTAGTTTTATAGTTATAAAAATATTTCAAGTGTAAACAACATATAACATAAGAGGTGTAAACAATGAAAGGGACAATTACGGTTGATAGTAATTCTGTTCAGCATGGCAACAAGCAAAATGAGAGGTTAGATTTATTAAGTTCAACTCAGTTCATCGTAAAAGAAGCAGTTCAAAGATTAGGATATAAAGAAGATATGTATGAATTATTAAAAGAACCTCTTAGAATCATCAAAGTACGAATTCCGGTTCGAATGGATGACGGTTCAATGAAGATTTTCACCGGCTATCGTTCTCAACATAACGATGCAGTTGGACCTACAAAAGGTGGAGTGCGTTTTCACCCGGAAGTAAATGAAGAGGAAGTAACAGCATTGTCAATGTGGATGAGTTTAAAATGCGGTATTTTCAATCTTCCTTACGGTGGAGGGAAAGGCGGAATTGTATGCGATCCTCGCAACATGTCCTTCAGTGAATTAGAACGTTTAAGTCGAGGATATGTTCGTGCGATTAGTCAAGTGGTTGGCCCAACAAAAGATATACCTGCACCAGATGTATTTACAAATCCACAAGTTATGGCATGGATGATGGACGAGTACAGCCGTATCCAAGAATTTGATTCGCCGGGATTTATTACTGGCAAACCGCTTGTCCTAGGAGGTTCACAAGGACGTGAAACAGCAACAGCAAGAGGAGTCACAATTTGTATCGAAGAGGCAGCAAAGCGAAAAGGAATTCAAATAAAAGAGGCACGCGTTATTATCCAAGGATTTGGGAATGCAGGAAGTTATATTGCCAAGTTTATGCAAGATGCAGGCGCAAAAGTGGTTGGCATTTCTGATGCATATGGTGCGCTTTATGATCCGGAAGGGTTAGATATTGATTATTTACTTAATCGACGTGATAGCTTTGGGACAGTAACAAGCTTATTTATAAACACTATTACAAATCAGGAACTACTCGAACAAGAATGTGATATCCTTGTTCCAGCTGCAATTTCCAATCAAATTACAAGTGAAAATGCAGGACATATTCAAGCTGAAATTGTTGTGGAAGCTGCGAATGGACCCACAACTTTAGAAGCCACAACCATATTAGCTGCACGTAACGTGTTACTTGTACCAGATGTTCTTGCTAGTTCAGGTGGTGTTACTGTTTCTTATTTTGAATGGGTGCAAAATAACCAAGGTTACTATTGGACAGAAGAAGAAGTCTCTCAAAAGTTACGCCACAAAATAGTCGATTCTTTTGAAAATGTTTTTTCCACAGCGCAACAACATCAAATAGATATGCGTTTAGCTGCATATATGGTTGGAATAAGAAGAATGGCAGAAGCTGCTCGTTTTCGCGGATGGGTATAAGCACTTAGTTTGAAAAATTAAACTACCTTTTATTTTTAGCTCTATTAAATGTTCTTGTTGATATAACAAATATGTGGACTTCTGATTAATGGAAGACTATTTTACTCAATGATCCTAAAATGTAGAATAACAATTTGACTTTCCTCATTCTAAAATGTGGTCTATAGACCTTCACGTACTTTCTTGGCTAGTTTGCATGAGAACCTGAGTATTGTTTATAAACTCATGACACTAATCTTAATCTGAGGGAATGGATCGACATCTAGGAAATTTAAAGCTCTCTTAAGAAAAAATTTAAACACTACTTAATTTATAAATATTTATTGAAGTGTTAATTAAATTGATTGGAGAGTTAAGTCTTCTTATCTCAATAACCTTACAAAAATTAACAAATGCTGTATTGCCGTAGATATAGTGTCACTAGGAAAGCATTATGGCTGACGCTAAGTTTTTTGTTTTTAAAAACGTTAATAAATTTACATTTGGGAGAACGAAGAGTATAAAGAAGGTTTCTATTAAACTATTGGGGGACTTTAAATGAAAAGTACTTTGTCGACAGGACAACTTATTGCCGTCGGGCTAATGTTATTTGCGATGTTTCTTGGGGCTGGTAACATAATATTTGCACCAATGGTAGGTCAACTTGCAGGAACGAACACGTGGATTGCGATGTCAGGGTTTTTAATCACAGGTGTCGGCCTTGTCTTATTAGCAATTATAGCATTAGCTATATCAGGAGGTACAGTAGAGAACCTTGCTGCAAGAGTACATCCAAAGTTCGGTATGATATTTTCAATAGCCTTATTTTTAACTCTAGGGCCAATATACGTAATTCCAAGAACTACGTCAGTCGTATATGAAATATCGGTATTTCCTGTAATCACTGATATGGTTCAGTCAAATAATTTATTCTTATTTCTGTTTTCTTTTCTTTTTATTCTAATGACTGTCTTACTTTCTCTTAACCCAAGCAAGTTTGTGGATAGATTAGGCAAAGTGATAACACCTGTATTTGCTACTCTTTTAATCATATTAATAGTTAAGTCATTCGTTACCCCCATGGGAAGTTTTGGTGAACCCAAAGAGCCGTATATACAAGATACATTTTTAAAAGGATTTGTTGAAGGTTATTATACAATGGATGTTCTTGCCGCGTTTATATTTGGGGGAATTTTTATTAAGTCAATTAAGAATTTAGGAGTTATAGGGAAAAAAGCAACATCCCTTGTTTTTATTAAAGCAGGAGTTATAACTGTAATTGGTTTGGCGCTTTTGCAGTTATCTTTAGCTTGGATAGGAGCATCGAGTATAGATGCCATTGGATATGCCAGCAATGGTGGAGAAGTGTTAGCAAACAGTGCAATCCATTTATTTGGATATGTCGGAATATTCTTAATAGGTACTGTTGTATTTTTAACTGGAATAACAACAAATATAGCGTGCTTATCAGCAGTAGCAGAATATTTTAATCGAATCTATCCGAATATTTCTTATAAAAAATGGGTAGTATTATTGGCTATTGTTAGTTTAATAATTACAAATTTTGGATTGGATAAAATACTAGATACGGCTTCACCAATTTTGCTTCTTTTATATCCAATAGCGATTACATTAATTATTCTTTCCTTTACCAATAATCTTTTTAAAGGTTATCAATCCGTATATGTAGGTTCAATTATTGGTAGTGGATTTGTTGCACTATTAGATGCTTTAAAAGAAGCAAATGTTTTTGTGGATTTTATTAATCAAACGTTTTCTTTCATTCCACTGTTTAGTGTCGGGGCAGGATGGATTATTACGGGACTGATTGGAACTGTTATTGGTATTATTGTAGCTACTTTGAACAAATCCGAAGAAAGAAAGCTTGATATAGGGGGGGAAGAGGTTTCATGACGTAATAATGAATAATTGCAGGGGCTATCTACTTTTCAGTTTCATTCTTCATTAATAAAGTATAAATTGAGGTGTTTCAAGTGAAAGAAGATGAAATGATCATATGCAGATGTGAAGAAGTAAGTTACGAGGAGTTGGAGACTACAGCTGCCAAGTATAAATGTTCGGCTAGGGAATTAAAGCTTCGTACTAGAGCTGGCATGGGTTATTGTGGTGGAAGAACATGTCGGACTATGGTAGATAAAATAGCTGCTATATCATCAAATGATAAAAATCGAACATGTGTGTCATTGAAATATCAGCCACCAATACGCCCGATTAGCTTTGAAAATTTAAGGAGGATAGATAAATGACGCAAAGAATCTTAGACCACCCTATACTCGGAAAAATTGAAGATAATAATTATGTTTCCTTCACATTTAATCATAAGGTCTATAAAGGGCTGGAAAATGAATCTTTGGCTGCCGCTCTTTTAGCCAATGGAATTCGCACACTTCGACACCATGAAGAGAGCGGATCACCAAGAGGTTTCTATTGTAATATTGGCCATTGTTATGAATGTAGAGTTTCGGTAGATGGTCAACAGGGTATTCGGGCATGTCTTACACCCATTAAAGAAGGAATGATTGTAGAAAGTAGTGGCCAAATACAAACATCCTATAAAGATGATGGGGGACTGGAAAATGGATAATGCTATCATTATAGGATCTGGACCTGCAGGTTTAACAGCGGCAGTTACTTGTGCAGAAAATGGAGTAGATGTTGTTGTAATTGATGAATATATGATAGCTGGTGGTAGGTTACTTGGACAGCTTTATGAAGAACCGAATGGGTCCTGGTGGAATGGGATTAAAGAATCAACTAAATTATATAAAAAAGCAGTTAATCTTGGAGTGAAGTTTCATTTAAATACAGCTGTAAATAACATTGAAAAATTAAATGGGTTATGGGTTGTTTATACAGAAAAAGAAACATTTCACACGGATAATCTGTTATTAGCAACTGGGGCAGCAGAATCTCCTGTACCTGTACCGGGTTGGACATTACCCGGAGTTATGTCTGTTGGTGCCGCTCAGGTGATGACAAATGTTCATCGAGTCAAACCCGGGGAGCGTGGAGTTATTATCGGTGTGAATGTTCTCTCAGCTGCTATTGCGATGGAATTACAACTAGCTGGCGTAGAAGTAGCTTGTCTTACTTTACCGAAAATGAACCGTATAACAAAGGATGCGGGTCAACCAAAAAAAGTACTAGATTCACTTCTTCACGTATCCCATATGGCTCCGTCACCATTCGTTCGATATGGCAGCAAGTTAATGAAGAATGACTTTATGAAAAAGTTGGGCGTTAATTTCTACCCTAAAAAAGGAGTGAAAATGTGGGGGATTCCAATTCAACTTCGAAAAGCCGTAACTGAAATTTATGGTGAAAATGAAGTCGAAAGAGTAACATTAGCAACAATTAATGCTGATGGGGAAGTAGTTTCTGGTAGTGAGGAACATATTCAAGTAGATTTTGTTTGTATTGCCGGAGGTTTATACCCATTAGCTGAATTAGCAGCAGTTGCAGGTTGTCCATTTTATTTAGTGGAGGAATTGGGAGGCTATGTTCCTTTACATAATGAACGGATGGAAACCCCTCTAGAAGGACTATATGTTGCAGGAAACATTACTGGTATTGAAGGAGCAAAGGTTGCTGCTGCACAGGGGAGAACAGCAGGTTTATCAATTGCACACCGTTCTGGAATGAAAAGATTAGATATAAATATTAAAGATTCTATTGAAATGACTGAACAGACTAGGAATAATGCACATATACAATTTCATCCGGAAATAGAAGTAGGAAGAAAGAAAATCTTGCAGCAATGGGAAGCTTATCAATCTAATAAAAAAAGCCAGGTTGTTACTAATGTATAGGGAGGAATAACATGACTAATACATTACATTGCGATGTCCTTGTAATCGGAGGGGGAATTATTGGTTCATCGATCGCTTACTATTGCTCAAAATCCGGTTTAGATATAACGGTTCTTGAAAAGAATGAATTGGCAAGTGAAACAACCTCTAAATGCGATGGAAATATTTTAGCAGTGGATAAAGATCCAGGATTTGATAGTCAAATGGCTCTAAAAAGCCAACAATTGGTATATGAATTAAATAATGAGCTTGAAATCCCATTTGAATATAGGAACCCTGGTAGTGTTTTAGTTTGTGAAAATGATACGGAAATGGAGGCTGCACAAAAATGGGTGCAGCAACAACAAGATGCGGGGCTAGATTTTCGAATGTTGGATCGGGAAGATCTACGCAATGAATCTGATTACTTTGCAGACGACATCCTTGGTGGGCTTGAGTGCAGGACTGATTCTAGAGTAAATCCTTATATGTTAACATATTCGCTGATTCATCGTGCCAAACAATTCGGTGCGAAAATACATACGAATACGGAAGTGAAAAATCTTTATAAAAATCAAGTGAATCAATTTGTAATTGAGACAAATAATGAAACCTTTACGGCTAATAAGGTTGTCAATGCATGTGGTGTATGGGCTCCGTTTATTGGAGAGATGTTAGATATAGACATTCCAATAAAACCGCGTAAAGGTCAGGTCATTGTTGCTTCTAGACAACATCCTGTTGGATTAAGAAATGTAATGGAATTTGGCTACCTCATTTCAAAATTTGGTGGGGAGAGGAAAGTAGATCCATTCACTGAGAAATATGGCATTGCATTAGTTTTCGAGCCTACCGAAAGTCAAAACTTTTTAATTGGTAGTAGTCGTCAATTTAATGGATATGACACAAAAGTGGATCATGAAGTAATAAAATATATCGCAAAAAGAGCTGTTCGTTTTTACCCTAAAATAGCGGATATGACTGTTATAAGAACATATGCAGGATTACGACCATGGACAGCTGACCATCTTCCAATCATTTCACATGTTGAAAAGGTACCGGGGTTATATATTGCAGCAGGACATGAAGGGGATGGCATAAGCTTAGCTGCGATTACAGGTAAAGTAATCGAAGAAATGATCAATCAAAATGAAACATCGATTCCAATTGAACCACTTCGTTATGACCGGTTCAATGTTAACGTAAAGCAGTGATCCGAATGAATTGAAAAAATATTAGGAAAATTGCGAGAAAAAAATAACTGTTGTGAGGAGAGTTAATTGGTTTTCAGGGTCAACGGTATAGGCTTCTGATTTTTAAAGTGAAAAATACACGGGTATGATATCAGCAAGAAAGGATGAAATAGTATGTTAGCCTTAAATACTGATGTACAAAAAAGTTTAGTAGATATGAATGAGATCATTGAATGCGCAGCTGTCGCATTAAAGGAATTTTCAGAAGAAAGAACAGTTACGCCTATTCGTGCCGCCTTACCCTTTGATGGTGGTCAAAATACTGCATTAGTAATGCCTTCCGTGGCTGAAGAACTCGGGAGCATTGGATTAAAAGTAGTAACCGTAGTTCCAAATAACAAGAAATTAGGGAAGAAAACAATAAATGGTATTGTGATGTTATCAGACTTCAAAACAGGAGAACCACTCGCTCTTTTAGAAGGCTCTTATTTAACAATGATTAGAACAGGCGCTTTATCAGGGGTAGCAACGAAATATTTATCCCGTCAAGATTCAAAAAAATTATGTATTATCGGTACTGGTGAACAAGCAAAAGGTCTGGTTGAAGCTGTGCTAGCTGTTCGAGAGATTGAAGAGATTTTCCTTTATAACAGAACGGAACAGAAAGCACATGAATTTGCTGAATATATTAGAAAGAAATTTAATAAACGTGTCCGAGTATATTCAGACTCAAACGAAGCAGTATGTGAAGCTGATATTATTGTTACTACAACAAACTCTTCAACACCTGTTTTTTCAGAGTCATTAAAACGAGGTGTTCATGTGAATGCAGTTGGTTCATTTAGACCAACAATGCAAGAGTTACCATCTCATGTAATTTCTCAAGCTGACAAAGTAGTAGTGGAATCAAGAGAAGCAGCTTTAGAAGAGACTGGTGATTTACAAGTTCCGATAAATGAGGGCATATTTAAGCCAAGCGACATCTATGGAGAGCTTGGGAAAATCGTAAACGGAGAATATAAAGGCAGAGTCAGCGATCAAGAAATTTCCGTGTTTAAATCAGTTGGACTAGCTGTTGTGGATATTGTTGTAGCCCAATATTTTTACAAAAAAGCTATTGAAAATAAGGTAGGAACTAGTATTCTATTTTAAGTTACAGATATTTATCTATCTTGAAAAATGATTTAATATTTTAATTTCTCTCTCTTCAACGATAAATAGTACCTAGCTACATTTTATACATGACAAATTTTATTGAATGTTCCATCGTCAATAAATTATCAAGAATATTGACAGAAAATTGATAATCATCAGAAAATGTATCACTTAAATTTGAAGGGAGTAATTCAAGATGGAAAAGAAACAAATGCGGCGAGTATTAGTTGCAAGTTTAGTAGGGAGTTCGATTGAGTGGTTTGACTATTTTTTATATGGGACTATTGCTGCACTCGTGTTTAACCAGTTATTCTTCGTAAATGAGGATCCGACAATAGGACTGTTGTTGTCCTATGCATCTTTTGCGTTAGCATTCTTTATCCGCCCTTTTGGTGGGGTGATCTTTAGCCATATTGGCGACCGCATCGGGAGAAAGAAAACACTTGTTTTAACACTTAGTTTAATGGGGGTTGCAACATTTGGGATGGGGCTTCTTCCGACGTATCAAGCCGTTGGTATTTGGGCGCCGATTTTATTAATTACTCTGCGTTTGATTCAAGGTCTAGGTATTGGTGGTGAATGGGGAGGAGCGCTGTTATTAGCCGTTGAATATGCTCCCGCTGAAAAACGGGGCTTGTTCGGTGCTATTCCTCAGATGGGTGTTACAATAGGGATGTTGCTCGGAACCATTGCTTTATCAATTATGACACTGCTTCCTCAAACCGAATTCATGACTTGGGGGTGGCGTGTACCATTTATATTTAGTGCTTTGCTTGTATTTTTTGGCCTATGGATTCGTAAAGGAATTGATGAAACACCATCTTTCAAAAAAGTGCAGGAATCCGGAGAAGTTCCAAAGCTACCAATTGTAGAAACTTTTAAGAATTATTGGCGTGAGGTGATTATTGCCGTTGGAGCCAAAGTTGTAGAAACAGCCCCATTTTATATTTTTAGCACGTTTGTCGTATCATACGCTCCTTCAAACCTAGGTTTCTCACAGACAGATACATTAAATGCAGTCATAATTGCAACGGTTATAACAACGTTTTTAATACCAATCATGGGTAACTTATCTGATAAAATTGGCCGCAAAAAACTGTTCATAGGCGGAACGATTGGTATGGCTCTGTTTGCGTTCCCATACTTCTTGATGCTTCAGCAACAATCGGTACTGTTTTTAATCGTTGCAACAGTGATAGGTTTAGGGATTATTTGGGCTCCAATCACAGCTGTTCTTGGAACGATGTTCTCGGAAATTTTTGATGCAAAAATACGTTATACCGGTATTACGCTTGGATATCAAATCGGAGCAGCTCTGGCTGGAGGAACAGCGCCGTTAATTGCAACGGCTTTACTTAGTAGGTTTAATAACTCTTATGTTCCTGTCGCCATTTATATTATTTTTGCAGCTGTCCTGTCCCTAGTTGCGATTTGGGCAGTAAAGGATCGCAGAAATCAGAAATTAGACGAATCGAATAATAGCATCGAAGGTTGATAGTTCATATATCTTTATTAGACGTCTTGCACTCCCTTCGTCGCACTTTGGCAAGTATGCTACTTGAAAAAGATACACCACTCCCTGCTATATCAGAAATTCTTGGCCATGTTAATACGGAATCAACAGCTGTTTGGAGAGCTTGGGAACATCGTAAACAGAGAATATATGGGCAAAGTTAGTGATCAGGATCACCGTGTTTAAATCAGTTGGACTAGCTGTTGTGGATATTGTTGTAGCTAAATATTTTTACAAGAAAGCTATTGAAAATAAGGTAGGGACTAATATTCAATTGTAAGTAATTGTTTAAATTGTTTACTGGTTATGATTTCTATTTTCAATTTTAGGTGTCTTGTTACTACTTTCAATATAAATTTTGTAATAGTACTTTTAATGTTTTTTGGTGCAGCATTTTTTGATTTTCTTTTTTAGGCTAGAATGAATAGACTACGGACCTAATGCAAGAACTCAAGTATTATTGGGGATGTTTATGTTATTTATAACTGCAACCTAAATAGCATTTATATTTGTAATTTAGTCTTATATTTTAATGTTCCTGAATGGGCCAATTTTGTATTGACTTGTGTCAATGTCAAATTTAACCGCTTTATGGCTATTAGCTTTTCATCTGAATTCAGTTAAGAAATTTAGTTAAGATGTTTGCAAAAAGTGCAAAAATTCAAGAGTAAGAATTGATTAATGGTACTCCATCTCAGGATAATATGCCCACCGGACAACGGTGAGCTTTTTTTATTTCCTCTTAACATTCACAATATCCATAAATTTGACTAGATTTGTATCTCCTCTCCTTCACTATCCACAACATACTGCTGTTTTGTTTGTGTGTTTATGTACTCCACAAGCCCTTGAACACTTTAAAGGTGTAATCTTAAAATTAAAATGTACCTTATAGATAGACCTTTTTTTAAAGTGTCTAGTCTATAGGGTACGTTTTATCAGGATAGGCATTCTTTTTTTATCCCTTTCTCATGAAGAAAACAGCCATTTGTACAACTCCAGTGAACATATCCATGAGTATGGGGGTGTTCATCATGAAGATACGGATTATTGAAGGACCACATGTGACAAATGTATCAATGCTTGCTACAATTATATATTAAAACTCTATCAAAAAGTGATGGAGCGCCAGGTCGAAGACGAAAATCAAAATGATCCTGATAAAGATTAGATCTCGAAATTGCATGAAAACAGATGCCTACTAATTATGTATGGCTTCTTAATTTATTGTTCAGGTACTTTCTTTATCTCATCTTCATATATTGGGGCAGAAATGGGGCATGAATCGAGTAATTTTCATTTATTTTAGGTGAATTTCATGTCATTTAAGGTTAAAGAACCTTGATACAAAAGGCTTTGTTATCAGCATTTAACAAACCACGGCAAAAAGATCACCGGCCTTCTAAGTCGTTGGTCGGGAGTTCGAACCCTCCTGGGATTCAACACTTCTTTTTTTATATTGACTTACGGACCAGGATAGGAAGAGAAAACTGAATTATATAAATAATTTAATAAGTAAAAGTTATTCACTTTTATAAAAATAATCAAATTTACTTATCGTAATCTTTGGTTAAAATTGGTATAGATATATCTTTGAAGGGGGAGATTCTTTGCCAATTGATTTTCATAATGAAAAAAATCGTTTCACATACTCTAAACGGTTAGCCAATTCAACTTGGATAAATAAAATAAGAGAAATTTACGATGTTAAAGGAAAAAAAGCTCTAGATATAGGTTGTGGTGGAGGGATTTACACAAAAGCACTTTCAGAAATGGGAGCTTCTTATGTAACAGGATTAGATTTTTCCGAACAAATGCTTATATCTGCAAAGGATAATTGTAAGGATCACAATAATATAGATTTCAAAGTTGGTAATGCATTGGATACAAAACTGCCAGGCGAACAATATGATGTTGTTCTAGAAAGAGCCGTGATACACCATATAACAGATTTATCTTCATGTTTTAAAGAAACTTTCCGCCTACTTAAGAAGGGTGGTTCATGCATTATTCAAGATAGAACACCTGAAGATTGTTTGTTAAAAGGAAGTTCGACACATATAAGGGGTTATTTTTTTTCAAAATATCCTAATTTAAAAGAAAAAGAAATTTCACGAAGATATTCAAGTGAAGAAGTACATCAAGCGTTACTAAATGCAGGTTTTCAAAAGATTAAAGAATACAAGTTATGGGAAACAAGATCAATTTATAATGAAGTAGATCAATTATCCAATGATTTGTTAAGTCGTACAGGGCGTTCTATTCTTCATGAGTTAACAGATAATCAATTACAAAATCTTGTAGATTATATTAAACAACAATTAAAAACAGAGAATGGGGAACAAATTATTGAAAAAGATAGATGGACTATTTGGACAGCAAGAAAAAATTGAACAAAATAATAATTTTATAGTTCTTCAACTAACCTGTGCGATGTTTGAAGATAGCATCGCCTTTTTTCTTAATGTGCATTCAGGTTAGGAAGGAAGTATTAGCTCTTTAAAGAATAATTTTAAATCAGAATATAGGGTGTTTCATATAACTGATTGGTAAGAAGAAAATTTAAAGAAATTAAGGATGATGTTGATATGGAGCTTCATTATCAGCTAGAACCAAATGATATATGGGCTTATCGAAAAAAAGCACGCACTTCTTCTAGAAGATTAAGAAACAGGCTTCGTTTAATCTATTTACTCGTTCCAATACTTGCATTTATAATGTACACACTAGATGTATGGAGTGTTGAGGCTCCAATCTATTTAAAAATTGCCCGTGTTCTATTCCATACCTTCTTATGGTCTGTTGTTATCTTCCCTCTACTTGAACAATTCGTATATTATCTTAGGTTCAAATTATCCCTTAAAGAACCTGGGGTTTTGGATGAAAGAAAAATCTCCATGAATGAAAATGGGATTATGTTCGATCGTGGAAAAGAAACATCTTTCTATAGGTGGAATGAATTAGTTCGAGTAATTGACGACAAATCATACTATTTCTTATATGTCGAAGACTTAAAAGCGATCACTATCCCCAAAAAAACATTGAGTGCTTCTCAATCCCAACAAGAATTTCATAGTCTGCTTATTCAATATGCAAAACCTTTAATTCAGCAATATTCCAATCAAAAAAAGGATAAACTCTCTACAAAGAATAGAGTGGTTTTACTTATTATCTATTTATTGCTAGTCGTTCTTTCAAAGATGTCTTAAGATCTATGTCTTATCTATTAAAACTCTATCGCAAGTAAATGGAACGCTAGGTCGAAGACAATAAACAAAATGATCCTGATAAAGATTAGATCTCGAAATTGCATCAACAGAAGCCAACCAATTAAGTAGAGCTTCTTAATTTATTGTTCATGGACTTTCTTATCTCATCTTCTTATATTGGGGCAGATGGGGCAGAAATGGGGCAGGAATCGAGTAATATTCATTTATTTGAGGTGAATTTCTTGTCATTTAAGGTTAAAGAACGTTGATACAAAAGGCTTTGTTATCAGTATTTATCCAACCACTGCAAAAAGATCAACGGCCTTCTAAGCCGTCGGTCGGGAGTTCGAATCTCTCCTGGGATTATCACCTCTTTTTTCTCGAAAAGGATGGGTAGTACCGAATACCAATATACGAGAAGAAGCCCACCAATGAGGTAGGCTTCTTTAATTAGGAAGGATATTTATGTAACGCTAACTTCTCGCTTGAAGATTTTTATGCACGTGTTTCTGTTTTTTTCATATTTGTTTTGTACTTATTAGGTCCAAAAAAGGCAAACCCACTAGCTGCCATACATGCAATTGCACTTAAAGCAAATGCTGATCTAGGTCCCCAAATTTCAGCAATCCATCCAACTGCTGTTCCTCCTATAGGTGCAGTTCCTAAAAAGGCAACATAATACATCGCCATCACTCTTCCACTCATACCATCTCCTGCATTTAATTGAAGACACCCCGAACAAGCTGTTAAGAACAAACTACTTCCTACCCCCATTAATCCAACTGTTATGAAGGCAACTGGCAGTGTGGGGGACAATGCTACTGCAACTATAGTGATTCCGAATACAGTGGAAAGAAGAGCTACCCGTTTTACAGTAGGGTCTTTCCAACTTGCTATCAAAAGTGACCCTATGACTGATCCGATACCAAGACTAGACATAAGTAATCCATACCATTCACCACTTTGTTGAAATGTTTGGGAAGTAAATAAAGGAAGCAACACTTGAAAGTTCAAGCCAAAAGTAGCTGTAATAAACATAATAAGTAAAGTTGTCCTCAATTTAGGATGATTCCAAATATGAATCAATCCTTCCTTCACCTGACCATGTTTGCGAGTTACTACAGACTCTACTTGTAGCTGACTTTTATTTATCTTTAGTAAAGCGATAATAACTGCAATATATGAAGCTGCATTTATTAAAAAGCAAACACCTACTTCTGAAATAGAAATCAGGATTGCTCCAATTACAGGGCCAATCACTCTCCCGCTAGTGCTAATCGTATTATTTAAAGCTACTGCATTTGTTAAATGTTTTGGCCCCACTAATTCTCTTGTGAATACTTGACGACCAGGTGTATCCAATGCATTCACACATCCCAATAAGAATGCGATAATCCATATCATCCATATTTGTACACTTCCTGTAAGAGCCAGTATTCCAAGAAGGAGCGCTAAAATACTTGATGAAATCTGAGTAAACATTAAAAGGGTATGCTTGTTCCATCTATCCACCAAAACACCACCATAAACACTTAGAAATAGCAAAGGTGTAAATTGAATAGCAGTTGTAATTCCAAGCATTAGACCAGAACCACCTAACTGAACCACTAGCCAGTTTTCAGCGACAAGTTGTATCCATAATCCTGATGTAGAAATGATTTGTGCAAAAAAATATAACCTATAATTACGGATGCTTAAGGAACGAAATGTCCTTTTCAATTTCACTTGGTATCGCACTCCTTCTATATTGAATTCATACAAAAAATAACAGCCACTCTTATTTTTAGTTATAATTATAGAATATAATGACTTAGACGACGATCGAAGTATGAAATATTTAGAGGTGATAGAGTGAGTGTAGAGCCAAGTGTTTCTGTTGTTGCAGCTTTGATAGCTGATAAATCCAGAGCTTCAATCTTAGAATCCTTAATGAACGGAAAATCCTTTACTGCTAGTGAGTTAGCCACTCAGACAAAGATCACAATTCAAACCGCAAGTTCTCATTTAGCAAAATTAGTTGAAGGAAATTTATTGGCAGTAGAAAAACATGGTCGTTATCGCTATTACCGATTGGCAAGTGTTGAAGTAGCTGAGATGATTGAAATGTTATCCTCTTTTGCACCAACACCCAAAGTTCAATCTTTAAAAGAGAGCAGAACTAAGGATTCCATTCATTATGCTCGCACTTGTTATGACCATTTGGCAGGTACTCTAGGTGTAAATTGGACACAATATCTACTTGATAACAGTTTTATTATCGAAAAGGAAAGAGACTATGTTTTAACTCAGACAGGTACTGCTTTTTTTCAGAGTTTAGGGATAAATATTGACCAACTTCAAAAGAAGAAAAGAGCGTTTGCTCGAAAATGCCTTGATTGGAGTGAACGTCGTTATCATCTAGCAGGTGCTTTAGGGGCTGCTGCAACTGACCATTTTATAGAGAATAAATGGGTAGAAAGAAATCATGAAAATCGGTCTCTTTTGTTAACAGAAAAGGGGAAGGAAAATTTTAAAAAATTAAATGTGAAAATGTAACGATCCTAAGATAAAGAAGGAACAAGTAGCTCTTTATAGAATTCTAATTATAGGATATTTCTTGAAAAAGGGTGATTAAATGATAAACGAAACCTTACCTTACGCAATCGGATTAAGCGTTTACATTGTTTTTATTATGGTAAGGGTTTACAAAGTGATTTTTTTAAAGAAAGCTCGTTATTCTTTAGAAAGAAGTATCTTTATTTTTGCAACATTTATTTACTTAAGTGGGGTAGTATCCGTTACACTTTTTCCGATTCCTGTGGACGCTAGATTAATAGCAGATAGTATCTCAGGTGGTTACGAGGAGCCACATAATTTTATCCCACTTTACTCAATAATTGGGATTTTAAATACTGGGTTTGAATCCATTATTCTTACCCAACTTGGTGGTAACTTAATCCTTTTATTCCCTTTAGGGTGTTTGATGCCATTGTTATCGAAATTTAACACACTAAAGAAAATTTTGTTGTTAGGTTTCCTAGTTGCACTATTAATAGAATTACTTCAATTTGGAATATCTCAGTTAATAGGCATTACATATAGAAGTGTTGATATAGATGATATTCTCTTAAACACCCTAGGAGCTGGTATGGGATATACCGCATATAAATATTTATATCTTAAGTTTAAGGAGCATTACTTGTAGGGTCACGTATAAATGAAGAATCGGTTTTCCCTAAATAATTCAGTGATTTGTTAAAAAGCCTTTTTCGGGATAAAAAGCGGACTTTTATAATTCAAAAGGAAGCAGGCTCATAGGTTAGGGCTTCTTTTTTTATCCTCTTTCTCATGGAGAAAACAGCCATTTGTACAACTCCAGTGAACATATCCATGAGTATGGGGGTGTTCATCATGAAGGTGAGGATTATTGAAGGACCACATGCTGACAAATGCGTTCATGCTTGCTATGATTATTTAATAAATCTCTACCGAAAGGAGATGGAGCGCCAACGTGATAGCGATTTACGTAAGGGTATCGACCGAGGAACAAGCGACCAGGGGATACAGCATAGAGAATCAAATAGAAGCTTGCATGAAAAAAGCAGGAACCCATGATGTATTAAAGTACGCGGATGAGGGGTTTTCAGGAGAACTAATGGAGCGTCCGGGATTAAATCGACTGCGTGAAGATGCGAAAAAAGGGTTGATTGACAAGTTAATATGTTATGATCCTGACCGGTTATCAAGGAAACTAATGAACCAGTTAATTCTTGATGACGAGCTGCGGAAACAGAAAATTACGATGGTTTTCGTCAATGGTGAATATGCAAACAGTCCAGAAGGGCAGCTCTTTTTCTCTTTACGTGGTGCAATTTCAGAATTTGAAAAAGCGAAAATTAAAGAAAGAACGTCTTCTGGCCGGCTATCAAAGGCTAAAAAGGGGAAAGTGGTGAAAAATTCAAATCTCTTCGGCTATGACTACAATAAAGAAAAAGAAACCTATGAGATTAATGAAGAAGAAGCAAAAATCGTTCGCATGATTTTTGATTACTATACGGATCCCAAAAGCAGATTCAAAGGAATTAATGGAATTGCTCTACATTTATCCGAGATTGGAGTTAAAACCAAAAATAAAGCAAAGGTTTGGCATCGTCAGGTTGTAAGGCAAATCCTCATGAATAGAGCTTATACAGGGGATTATGTGCAGAACAGGTGGGATACTGTTGGCTCATATGTAAGCAAACAATCGGGGAATAAATCCATTCAAAAAATTAAGCCTGAAGAAGAATGGGTATATATGAAGATTCCTTCAATTATATCGGAAGAACAGTTTAACTATGCTCAGGATCTATTAGGTCAAGGACGAAGAAGGTCAACTAATTACGGAAAACATGATTATTTATTATCAGGTTTGGTTAGGTGTGGCATATGTAATGGCACCATGACTGGGCGGAAAAGGAAATCTCACGGGAAAGATTTTTTTATTTACGAGTGTCGAAAAAATTATGCGGGTGCAAAGTATAAAGGCTGCGGCAAATCTATGAGCGAAAATAAATTAAATCGGTGGGTATGGGAAGGCGTTCAGGAATTTATAAATAATCCGGATAAAATTTCTGTCCATCAAGAAAAGAAAAAAGAAACGTACCAAAAAGAAGAATTAGAGATGATGAAGTTAGAAATTGAAAAAGCAAAAAAAGGCCGTCAGCGATTAATCAAGTTGATCAGCCTAAGTGATGATGATATTGATATAGAAGAAATTAAAGAACAAATGGTGGAATTGCAACAAAAAGAGAATAATCTTAAAGAACAGTATACACAGATGGAAGAAGAAATAAAAGGTGATAAGGAACATTCAGTCAGTCAAATAGCTCTTAAATCTGCAATTGATTATTATCGAACTTTTAAAGGTAAGAACATGACATTAGATGATCAGAGGGATCTAATTAGATTGCTTGTAAAGCAGGTCATTATAAAAGATTCAGAAACAGTGGATATCATCACTTTTTAGGGTACAGCATGCAATGCTGTACCCTATTGTTATAAATATCTCATTTTCTATACAGCGTGCAGCATAGGTGGCCAGCTTCGTTCCTTTACCGGACGAGTAGCTTTCGATCGCCTTTATAAGACCAATCGTACCGATGGAAATTAAATCCTCCGCATCTTCTCCAGTGTTTTCAAATTTTTTAACGATGTGGGCGACCAATCGAAGGTTATGTTCAATCAGCATGTTTCGGGCATGCTCATCCCCATTTGCCATTGATTCTAAGTATTTCTTTTCATCTCCGCTTGAGAGCGGTTGTGGAAAGGCATTATTTTTCACGTATGATACTAAGAAAACAAGCTCCTTAATCACAATCCCGAGCGTTGCTAGAATACTTGACATAATTCTTCACCTCCACAAAAGATCTAGGCACTTGCCTATTCGTACTATATGTGGAAGGGAGTTTGTTTGTGTCTGTACCACCTGAAATAGCTTTAGAAAGAGGAGATGAATTTATTTTTAAACGAGCAATTCAAAAAGTGATGATGCAGCATGCGTGGAGCGCAACAATTAATATATGTTATTAAAATCCGCATAGTACCTATTTATCTTGTCCAATTAACTTTGGCAAATGTGAATATAATATACTCATGAAAGGGGGAAAACTCATGAGCAACCCATGGTTTTCGAATAAGAATGATGGTAAAAACAAAAACCAAAGCCATGCAAAGTCAGACAGTGATTCAAAATCGAAGTCAGATGTCGAATTTGATTTTAAAAACGATATAGATACAGATGTAGACAGTCAAAACAAATTAAAAAACACAGATAAGAATATCAATGAAGCAAATGCCAAAATTATTAACAGCGGAAACTCCAAAGTTGACCTTAAAATAGATGTAGATTCTGATTCTAAATCAAAAGTTCGTTCAAAAGCTGAAGCAGATCAAGATCAGGATCAAAAACAAGATCAAGATCAAAAACAAGGTCAAGACCAAGATCAAAAACAAAAGTTAAAACAATATCGCAATTACAAGCATTAGATTAATATGATTCATTTAAAGGGGTATTCATTAGATTTATGAATGCTCCTTTGGATGTACTAGTTTTGAAAAGAGGACACTATATGGAAAATCACCAGATCCAAAATCGTTCCTTGCAGCAATTTGATGGATCAATAAAGGAAAGATCTATTAATGAAATTCAATCTAACCTTTCTTCATCTGTTAATCGCAGCGGGAATTCAGATGTTGATGTCAATGTAAATATTCAAGTGGATACAATGCCAATTGCACTCTCGTTACTATGTTTATCCTTCGCTAATAAACAATTATCTCGACAAGAATTTGAAACAGCAATTAAGGAACTAGAAAAGGTGACACGTCGTTATAAAAAACCTGAAGAAAAAATAAAGGAACTTTCAAAAGTAAAATTATTTAATGAAAATAGGAGTAATCGAATATGGGGAGGCTGACTAAGTAAGGTCATTATAGGTGACTTTCTGAGGTCAGCTTTTCTTTATAGTTATCAATTAACTTTTCTATACTGTTGATGAAAAAAAGAAATTAATTTGCATGACAAAAAATGTGCTACACTTAACCTAACGAACGGTAGGTAGGTGATTTCATTAATGACAGAAAAAATAAAAGAAGCCGCCCTGACATGCTTTGCGCAAAACGGATTTGCGGGTGCATCATTATCAGCTATTGCGAACGCTGTTGGAATAAAAAAGCCTTCAATCTACGCTCATTTTAATGGAAAGGATGAGCTTTTTCTTGAGGTGTTTAAGCTTGCGCTGGATCATGAGATCGCATTCACAAAAGCATATTTAGAAAATCAATACTCACTCGGCCTGGAAAGCTGTTTATTCGAATATTTGAACCAGCATAAACAAAGGTATGAAGACGATATGAAGGCGAAATTTTTTCTAAGAATGTCTTTTTTTCCGCCAAATCATCTATATGAAGAGGTGATGGCTGATGTCTACAGGTATTTAGATGAAATTGAAGCTCTGTTTCTTCCATTGTTTGAACAGGCGAAAAGTGACGATATTATTCGAAAAAATGTGAACAATGAAGTGCTCGTCAATGCTTTTATGGGAGTATTAGATGCCGTATCGATCGAAATGATTTACGGCGGAGACAAAAGAACAGAAAAACGAATCAATGCTTCCTGGCAAATTTTTTGGTCGGGAATTACGTAAGGAGCAATAATCAATGAATAAAAGCTGGATTTATATTTATTTAGCAGGATTAATCGAAATTCTCTGGGTAACTGGATTAAAATATGCCGATCATCTATGGGAATGGGCAACAACAGCAGGCTTGCTCGTTTTAAGCTTTTATTTGGTTATAAAAGCAGTGAAAAATATCCCAGCTGGAACGGCCTATGCGGTTTTTGTCGGAATGGGAACTGCAGGAACAACTCTCACCGGCATTTTGTTTTTTGGTGAATCCTTTCAGTGGATGAAATTAATTCTTATAACTACATTATTGAGCGGGGTTTTAGGACTAAAGCTCATCTCAGTAAACCGGGAAAAGAAAGGAGCTGATTCTTAAATGGAATGGCTTTTTCTTATGTTGGCAGGAATTTCTGAAGTGTTTGGGGTATTGTTTTTAAATAAATTAAGCCGAAGCAAAAAATGGTGGGATGGCTTGCTGCTTCTGGTTACTTTTACCTTTAGCTTCCTTTTGCTTTCAAAATCAATGGAAACAATTACGATGGGAACAGCATACGCCGTATGGACGGGAATCGGTACAGTAGGTGGAGCATTGGTAGGTATCCTGTTTTATGGAGAATCAAAGGATGTAAAAAGGTTGTTTTGTATTGGAGTGATTCTCGCCTCTGTTATCGGCTTAAAGCTTATTTCATAATAATGTTGATGAGTAAACAAACCGAATGCTTTGAACCTCTCAACTAATAAGAGAGGTTTCTTTATTTCCCTTACTTTTGAAACAAATCAGTATATAGGTTACCATATACGTAATCGCAATGGAGGGATAATGATTGAAAAAAGCATTAATACTTCTACTGCTTTTATTGGCAGCAGGCTGTGGAGGCAACCAGAAAGAAAAAATTGTCGCGTTTGGAGATAGTAACACACAAGGAGCGAATTGGAGCCTTCATCATTATGCGACTTCAGAAAAATGGGTGAACTTGCTCGGTAATTCACTTAGAGGGGAATATAATATCATCAATGCGGGAATTGCAGGAGAAACCACCGAAGACGCAAGGTATAGATTTGAAAAGAATGTACTAGATAATAAACCCAATTACCTGTTTATAATGTTCGGTACGAATGACGCAGCAATCTTTACCGGAAATGTTCCCAGGGTTTCAAAAGAGAGGTTTAAAGAAAATCTTTTGTACTTTGTGGAGTCCAGCAAAGATCGAGGAATCCAGCCAGTGCTGATGACATGTCTTCCGCTGATAGAAGGGACAAACCATTCATTATTTTATTATTCGATATATGATCCGAAAGCATTTGAACAAGTTGGAGGCGCGAGGGCTTGGCATAATTCCTATAATGAAATTGTCAGAGAAACAGCAAAAGAAACCAACGTGCCGCTTATCGATAATTGGAAGGCATTCGTTAAGGAAGCTGGCGGCGATACAGACAAGAAATTAATTGAATCAGGACTCATAGATCCTTCCGGCAATCATATGACCCCTAAAGGTGCAAGATTGGTTTATCATGAGATAAACGATCATGGGTATATTCAAGAACACTAAAGGACAAACGCCTAATCACATCCTGAAATTTGTTCATAATGTACTATAAAAAGGTTAGAAGGGATGTGGACGTTCTGTACGGCTTGCCTAACGATTATTGGCTATACCCGTATCCCGCCTATCCCCGTGATACAGGATACGGGTATGCTCTAATAGTCGTATTATTGGTGGTTTTGCTTGTTATTGGCGGCGGATTTTGGTTTTATGGGTATAAATAGCACCTCTTTCATTGAGGTGTTTTTTTTGATTGGAGTAGTAAGGTAAAGATGCAAATGATATAATATCTCTTTGGATCAGAAGGAATGATGTTTTCATTTATGAAGAACGGGATAAAACATGGCTAAGTGATCTTCGTTTGATTTCAATTTCAATGAGCTCAATAAACTCTTTGTTTAAATTCATTTCATTTGCTTTGTAGTAAGATTCGATAAGTAATTCATCAGACAGCTTTCTCATACTTGATACCCATTTAATGGGAATTGCACCTCCGATTTTAGGGTTCTATTGTTTGATGAAGAAACATAAACTGTTAGGTTTTAATGTATGATTAATCTAACATGAAAAATGGACAAGAACAACCGTTCTCTTATCCACATGGAAAAGTGGATAACTTGTGGGTATCATGTTTATAAATTAGCCAATATCAGATAAATTAAGTGTGGAGAATGTGTGTAATTTAATCCACACTGTAGGAAAACACCAAGAAATGTCGAAAACTTTTTAGAATATTCTTTGAATTTGACAGAATGTGATTGTGTTCGACATAATGAAATTTTCACGAAAGGTGTAGGTGCTGCCCTGTGCTGAAAAAGTTTTTTTTACCCGATGAATTTGTAAAAGATATTTTCGACATCACTCCAGACAAATTACGTGAACGAAATGTCAAAGGGATCATCACCGATTTAGATAATACATTGGTGGAATGGGATCGCCCGAGTGCCACACCGCGGTTGATTGAATGGTTTGCTGAGATGAAAGAGAATGGGATTAAAGTAACGGTCGTCTCGAATAATAATGAAAAGCGAGTAAAGATTTTTTCAGAACCGCTTGGGATCCCCTTTATTTATAAAGCAAGAAAGCCAATGGGCAGAGCTTTTCGAAAGGCTGTCAAAAACATGGAATTAAATAAAGACGATGTGGTTGTGATTGGCGATCAGCTGATGACAGATGTACTCGGCGGCAATCGGCACGGCTACCATACGATCCTGGTTGTGCCAGTCGCCTCTTCGGATGGTTTTTTCACAAAATTTAACCGCCAGATTGAACGAAGGATCTTAAGCGCCTTGAGACGCAGAGGCCACATTCAGTGGGAGGAATAACAGACAATGGAAAAAGTAGTATGTATCGGCTGCGGAGTTCCTATCCAAACCGATAACAAAGAAGAACCGGGCTATACTCCAGAGGCGGCGCTCTTAAAAAATGAAGTGATCTGCCAACGCTGCTTTCGATTAAAAAATTACAATGAGATACAGGATGTCTCGCTTGATGACAGCGACTTTTTAAAAATTCTTCATTCCATCGGCGAGACGGATTCATTGATTGTAAAAATTGTTGACATATTTGATTTTAACGGGAGCTGGATCAATGGTTTAAACCGATTTGTCGGAAAAAATCCTGTATTGCTTGTAGGGAATAAAGCCGATATCCTGCCTAAATCCTTGAAGAAAGACCGCTTGATCAATTGGATGAGAAGAGAAGCAAAGGAAAATGGGCTGCAAACACTGGATGTCTTCCTAATCAGCGCAGACCGCGGCCAGGGCATAAAAGAACTGATTCAGGCGATCGAATCTTATCGGCAAGGAAAGGATGTCTATGTAGTAGGTTGTACAAACGTAGGCAAATCAACTTTTATCAATAGGGTAATAAAAGAAGTATCAGGTGAGGATCAGGTTATTACAACGTCCCATTATCCGGGTACAACGCTCGATCTAATCGAAATACCTCTTGATGACGGAACCTCCTTGTATGATACGCCAGGAATCATTAACCATCATCAAATGACTCATTACATCAATGCAAAAGACTTAAAGGTGCTTACACCAAAAAAAGAACTAAAGCCGAAAATTTACCAATTGAACGAACAACAAACGCTGTTTTTTGGCGGATTAGCAAGATTGGACTTTGTGTCTGGAGATCGTTCGTCATTCGTCTGTTTTGTACCAAATGCAATAGAAATCCATCGGACGAAGCTTGAAAATGCTGATCGGCTGTATGAGAAGCATGTTGGCGATATGCTTCAGCCGCCTGGCCCTGAAGATGTCTCTGAATTTCCGGAACTCGTTAAGCACACTTTTCAGATCAAGCAAGCAAAAACGGACATTGTTTTTTCGGGACTTGGGTGGGTAACTTTGCAAAGCGCGAACCAAACCATTGCTGCCTATGCACCAAAGGGTGTCCATGTCTTTTTGCGAAGATCATTTATATAGAGGGGAGTAAGAGGAAATGAAGCATCTATACGGACTAATCGGGAATCCAGTTTCTCATTCCATGTCACCGGATATTCATAATTCGGCATTTCAAGATTTGAATTTGAATTACTATTATCAAGCGTTTCATGTAGAAAACTCTGACTTGGCGGATGCAATAAAAGGTATCAAGTCGCTTGGCATTAAAGGGTTTAATGTAACCGTCCCTCATAAAGTATCTATCATGGAGTATCTTGATGATGTGGATGAGAGTGCCAAGCAGCTTGGAGCAGTGAATACCGTTTTGCATGAGAATGGAAAATTAATCGGGTATAACACAGATGGAAATGGTTTCTTACAGTCTATAAAACCGTCTCTTTCCAAGCCGCTTGAGAAAAATTCAATTCTTGTCATAGGCGCGGGTGGAGCGGCAAGAGCGATTTATTATACACTTTCAAAGTTCGCTCCCGAAAAGATTGATATTTGCAATCGGACACTTGAAAAAGCTGTATATTTGATTGAGCATTTTGGGGCAGGTCAAAGAGGCGAAGCTTTGACCATACAAGAAGCCGAAAGCAATCTTTCTGAATATGATGTTATTATTCAAACGACTACAATCGGAATGCATCCAGACACAGCTGAAAAGCCTATATCGCTTAAGATGGCCAAAGATAATAGTCTCGTATGTGATATTATTTACAATCCGTTAAAAACGGCATTGCTAAAAGAAGCAGAAGCCAAAGGATTGCAAACATTAAATGGAGTCGGAATGCTTGTTGAGCAGGCTGCCCTTTCTTTTCACATTTGGACAGGCATGAAACCAAATACTGAAAAAATGGCAGAAATTATTGTCGGAAAATTAGGAGGAGAACATGTTAACAGGTAAGCAAAAACGTTTCTTGCGTGCAAAGGCCCATCACTTGTCGCCAATTTTTCAAGTGGGCAAAGCAGGCGTGAATGAAAATATGATCAAACAATTAAATGATGCGCTGGAAGCGAGAGAGCTGTTAAAAATCAGTGTATTGCAAAATTGTGAAGAAGACACATCAACTGTCGCTGAAATGATTGCTGAAGGAACAGGGGCAGACATCGCCCAAACGATCGGCAAGACCATCGTTTTGTATAAAGAGTCTAAAGAGAACAAGCAAATTACGCTTCCATAATTGAGGCCTGAGGTGGGTATGATGAAGAAAATAGGAATTTTTGGCGGGACGTTTGATCCTCCTCATAATGGTCATTTGCTAATGGCCAATGAAGTATTGCATCGGTTATGTCTGGATGAAGTCTGGTTTTTGCCAAATCAAATTCCGCCCCATAAACAGGAAGAGAAGTTTTCTGACAGCGGGCACAGGATTGAAATGCTCAAGCTTGCCATCGAGTCAAACCCGTCTTTTAAGCTCCAGCTGATCGAAATGGAGCGGCCGGGCCCATCTTATACGTATGATACAATGGTTTTGCTGAAAGAAAAATATCCTGATTATCAATTTTATTTTATTATTGGCGCTGATATGGTAGAGTATTTGCCTAAGTGGCATAAGATTGATGAGCTGTTGGAAATTGTCCAGTTCACAGGGGTAAAACGAATCGGTTTTCACATGGACACTCCTTATCCTGTACGATTTGTTGACGTTCCCGAATTTGAAGTCTCTTCCACGATGATTCGTGATCGTGTAGACAAAAATGAACCGATTAATTACTTGATTTCGGAGAAGGTTAGGCGTTATATAGAGGAGAATGGTTTATATGAATCGAGAACAAGCACTTGAATGCGTAAAAACTCAGCTGACAGAGCATCGATATACTCATACGATCGGAGTGATGGAAACCTCTATAAGTCTTGCTGAAACCTATGGAGCGGATGTGGAAAAAGCAGAGCTCGCAGCAATCTTTCACGACTACGCAAAATTCCGTCCATTAGAGGAAATGAAAGAGATCATATTGAGGGAAAAGATGCCACCGATGCTGTTGGAGTATTCGCCAGAGCTTTGGCACGCTCCGGTTGGGGCCTTTTTAGTCGAAAAAGAAGTCGGAATATCAGATCGTGATGTGTTATCAGCAATTAAGTTTCATACGTCAGGAAGAGCCGATATGACTCTCCTTGAGAAGGTCGTTTATGTAGCAGATTATATTGAGCCCGGACGCAGGTTTCCCGGGGTGGACGAGGTACGGGATCTCGCAAAAGACAGCCTTGATTTGGCACTCATTCAAGCTGTTAAAAACACCGTTATCTTTTTATTGAAAAAAAATCAGCCCGTATATCCTGAGACGATGGAAACCTACAATTTTTTGATTCAAACTAGGAGGAAAGATTAGATGAACGAAGCTTCAATTTTAAAAGTAGCAGCAGAAGCTTGTGATGACAAGCGCGCCGAAGAAATAATCGCACTGAATATGCAGGGGATTTCATTGGTAGCTGATTACTTTTTGATTTGCCACGGCAATTCTGATAAACAGGTTCAAGCCATTGCCAGGGAGGTAAAAGATCAGGCAGAGGAGCACGGGATTCATGTCAAACGAATGGAAGGGTTTGATGAAGCAAGGTGGATCCTGATTGATCTAGGCGATGTGGTGGCACATGTATTCCATAAAGAAGAAAGAGGGTACTACAACCTGGAAAAGCTGTGGGGAGATGCTCCGCAAGAAGATTTGCCTCTATGATTTACCGGGACTTTGCGAGTGTTTACGACGAATTGATGTCCCATGCACCGTATGATGAATGGCTGAAGTGGATTGACGAGTCAATAAAGGCCGCAGGAAAGGAAAAAGGAAGCGTTTTGGATCTTGCTTGCGGGACAGGTGAACTCACGCTTCGGCTTGCAAAGAATGGCTTCGAAGTAACAGGGATTGATATTAGTGAGGAAATGCTCTCTGTAGCAATTCAAAAAGCACTGGCAGAGAAATTATCCATTGATTTTTATAACCAGGATATGCGTGATATAGCCGGGCATGAAAATCGTTTTGACGCAGTCGTTATTTGCTGTGATTCGTTAAATTACTTAACTGAAGAAGAAGATGTGCTAAGGACCTTCCAGGAAGTTTACCACACGCTATCTTCTTCCGGTCTGCTGCTCTTTGACGTTCATTCGAACTATAAAATGAATGAGTTGTTTCCCGGACATACTTACGCTGATGATGATGATGAGATCTCAGTCATTTGGAAAAGTTTTATGGGAGATGCTGAAAATTCCGTTTTCCACGATATGACTTTTTTTGTGAACCAAGGGGACAATACATACGTCCGATACGATGAAACCCATCTTCAGAAGACACTTCCGATCAACAGATATATTCAATACCTTGAGAAATCGGGCTTTACTCTGCAAAGTTTGACCGCTGACTTTACAGATAAAAGTCCAACTGATACGTCTGAGCGGCTTTTTTTCGTCGCCAAGAAAGAGTAAAAAACCATCGTTTAAAGGTACGATGGTTTTAAAAATGCCTTTTCCGCTCTTTGCGTCTCTTGAAACGATATGAAAGAATTATGAAGAAGCGGGGAATTGCTTTTTGATTAAAGAAAGGTCTTCTTCGAATTTCGTATGAGTGGATCGGAACAGGCGGTGAAACATATCCCCAATCCCTTCATCCAATGCTTTAATTCCTTCTCCAGTCACTCCGCCTTTTACACAAACCTTTTCTTGCAGCGACGGAAGTGTATAATGCTCTTTTTCAAGTAGCTTGCCTAGGCCTACCAGCATTTCTTTAGAAAGAACTGTCGCTTCAGCATGAGAGATATTTGTCTCTGCAACTGCTGCGTCGATGAATCGTTGGACTAAATAGCTGAAAAAAGCCGGGCCGCAGCTTACAATATCTGAGGCGACTCTTGTAATTCTTTCTTCAATTTGAACAGGAAGAGATATTCCTTTTAAAAGCTGTAAGATGTTCGTTTTCGTCTTGTCCGTACAGCTGCTTCCGTACGTAATAAGAGAGATTCCTGCGAATGCTCTATTCGTTATGCTCGGGATAATTCGAGCGGTTTGGCATGGCACAATCTGTTCAATTTGATCAACTCGAATGGGACTTGTAATGGTAATTAAACACTGTTTTTCAGTAAATAAGCGGCTGTGCTTGCTGAGAAAAGGGTAAATATCTAAAGGTTTCACACACAAAAAAATTAGTTCGCTTTGTAAAATGACATCCTCTGGTGTTTCAGCCAATTGAATTTCCGGATATTTGTTTTTTAACGTTTTCGCTTTTTCCAAGGTGCGGTTGGTAATCGAAAGAAATGAGGGATTGACAGCTTTTGATTCGATAAGAGCTTCAATTAATATCGTCCCCATATTCCCTGTGCCAATAAAGCCGATATTCAAACCTTATCCCCCCTTAGGCCATTTATCTTCTAAACGATATGTGCAATAACCGTCAAATATGAATGAAAGTGGGTGCTTGAATGTGGAATGGATAAAGAAATACAAATGGGCAGCTGCAGGAGCAGCGTTTTGCATCTGTGCTGGTCTATATATTTTTGCTGAACTCAATAAGAAAGAAGACCATGAAGTGCTTCCAAAAGAAGTGTCTGCAGAAGCTATTGAGAAACCTCAGGAGGAAACACCACCCGAACAACCTCAGTCTATAGTCATTGATGTCAAAGGAGCAGTAAAAAAACCCGGTGTTTATGATATGCAGTCAGGTGACAGGGTACATCATGTTATTCAAAAAGCTGGAGGGGTATTGGATGGAGCAGATCAAAATCAGTTAAATCTTGCCCTGCTATTACAGGATGGGATGGTCATTTATGTGCCAAAGAAAGGAGAAGAAGGGGCGGCTTCAGGAGCAGCTCCTGAAGGGCAAAGCAATGTTGAAAGCACGGAGCAAAATGGTTCTGCAAAAACTGTGAATATTAACACGGCCACTTCCGAAGAGCTACAGACCCTCCCAGGCATAGGGCCGTCCAGGGCAGAGACCATTATTGCTTATCGGGAAGAAAACGGCGGATTCAAAACAATTGAAGACATGATGAACGTCAGCGGAATCGGTGAAAAGTCTTTTGAAAAATTGAAGCCTTCAATTACCGTAAAGTAAATTGACTTCTAAAGAGCAAGGAATGTAAACTAAAACACAGGTTAATAGAGTAAGGAGGAACCAGGTTGGAAGAACGAATTTCTTGGGATCAATATTTTATGGCCCAAAGCCATCTGCTCGCACTGAGAAGCACATGTACAAGACTTGAGGTTGGTGCAACAATTGTCAGGGACAAGCGTATTATTGCCGGGGGCTATAACGGCTCGATCGCAGGGGGAGTGCACTGTATAGATGAGGGATGTTACGTCATTGACTCTCATTGTGTACGAACGATTCATGCGGAAATGAATGCAATCCTGCAATGTGCGAAATTCGGCGTTCCGACAGAAGGGGCGGAAATGTACGTTACGCATTTTCCGTGTTTGCCATGCTGTAAATCGATTATTCAAGCAGGTATTCGACGTTTGTATTACGCAAAAAATTATAAAAATCATCAATATGCAGTGGAATTATTTCAACAGGCAAATGTAAAAGTCGAGCAAGTAGATGTAGATCATAGAATGATAGACGGAAAAAACAGAGAAAAACAAGTTTTTGTTGAAGGCTTGATTGATAAGCTGTCTTCAACTGGTATTGAGGAGGAAGAAAGAAAGAAACTGTTTGAGGAAGCGAACCGGCTTTTTGCTTCGAATGTTTCTTCATGAGTCTGCGTTTTTTTCTGCTGGCAATTTCATCTGCAGCTGGAATTGCCATTGCATCTTCTTCTAACCTCTTCTTTCTTCCAGTCATTATCTGCCTCTTTATCTATTGTCTCTACCAAAGACGAATCGAGCTGTTTTTTCTATGCCTGTTTTTTATTTTTCTCTTTTTCTTCAATTTCAAATTAATAGACCATATAAATATTACCCGCTTCGAAGAAGGATCTCTGCGTACGGAGGCTTCACTTATTGATATTCCAAAACTAGACGGAGATCGTTTTTCCGCAAACGTTAAGACGAGGGAAGGAGAAATCTTTTCTGCTGTTTATTATTTGAATGAGCCATCCGAAATATCAAAGCTTTCACAACTTGAGCCAGGGAATGTATGCGTGATGAATGGCGAATTGAAACCACCGAAAAATGCAACTGTTCCAGGAACATTTAATTATAAGCAATATTTGCATGATAAAAAGATTCATTGGATCTATCGTGTAAATTCTATTGAGGATTGCAGGATGACCGGGAATTTCCCGCTTAAGAAAATCAGAAAAGCTGGATTGGATTTTATTAAAGAGCATGTACCGGAAACTTCAGCCGGCATTGTACAGGCGTTGATATTTGGCGATCAGCAAAATATAGATCCCGAAGTCATTGATGCTTATCAGCAGCTCGGAATTATCCATATCCTTGCAATTTCCGGCCTCCATGTTGGAATCTTAACTGCCGCCCTCTATCATGTCTTGCTTCGTCTTGGAATGACAAGAGAATCAGCAAAGCTTCTTCTCATAGCTGTCCTGCCTCTGTATTCGATCATAACTGGTGCATCTCCGTCAGTGTTAAGAGCGGCATTTATGACAATGGCATTCCTGTTGTTTTCGTTGATCAATGTCCGCCTGAAAACGGCAGATGCTTTATGTCTCGTATTTTTAGGGCTTCTCCTGATTGATCCCTATCAATTATTTCAAGTCGGATTTCAGCTTTCATTTGCTGTTACCTTTTTTCTTCTCATGTCAAAATCGATTATTCAGCAAATCGCCTCTCGAATAGGCCAGCTTATCATGGTCTCCTTGATTGCACAGCTAGGTTCATTGCCGATCCTTCTTTACCACTTTCAATCAGTTTCTCTTTTAGGCTTGGTAATGAATATTCTCTTTGTTCCTTTTTATACGTTGCTTATTCTTCCGTTTGCGTTAATCAATTTTATCCTTATGCTAGCTTTTCCTTCACTCGGCGCTTTCTTTTTTCGATTTCTTGACTTCCTGATGCAGTGGAGCCATCAAATCGCGGTTACCATGGCTGCTATTGATCCTGTGCAAATCATCACAGTAAAACCGGGTCTTTTTCAGCTTCTTTTCTATGTGATGAGCGCTGTTCTTTTATTATATAAGCTGGAAACGTCTGGTCCGGGTAAAGCTTCATTTGTTTCTTCGCTCCTTTTAGTTGCTGCTGTAGTCCTTCATCTATTGACTCCTTCTTTCTTAGCAAAAGGAGAGGTTGTGATGCTTGATATTGGCCAGGGAGACAGCATGTTTATTTCTGCTCCTCGGTCAAAGGGCAATGTATTGGTAGACACGGGAGGAATCGTATCCTTTCCAAAGGAAGAATGGCGAAAGAGAAAATCACAGTTTTCCATCGGGAAGAATATCCTTATCCCATTCCTGACAGCAAAAGGCATTCGGCAGCTTGATGCTCTCGTATTAACACATGCGGACCAAGACCATATTGGCGAAGCGGATGTTTTAATCACTCAAAAGAAAGTAAAAAAATTGATTGTACCTATAGGTTTTATACGGGAAAGGAGTGATGAATCTCTGATTACGCAGGCTATGGAAAATGGAATTCCTGTAGAGGTTGTTCAAAGCGGGGATGTTTTAGAAATCAATGATTTAACTTTTCGAGTGCTGGCTCCTGAAGAAATTGATAAAGAGAGTAAAAATAACAGCTCGCTCGTATTATGGTTTCGGGCAAATGATATCAGCTGGCTGCTTACTGGAGATCTTGAAAAGGAAGGAGAGCTCAGTTTATTGAAGAAATATCCTTCTTTAATGGCGGACATCCTTAAAGTGGGACATCACGGCAGCAAAGGCTCAAGCGGGAGCGAGTTTATTAAACAACTCCATCCGAAAGCAGCCTTTATTTCAGTAGGGGAAAATAATCGTTACCAGCATCCGCATCAAGAAGTGCTGAATATATTATCTGACTTTCAAGTGCATACTTATCGTACAGATAAGCATGGCTCGATTCAGTATGTATATGATAACAAGAAAGGAACCATTCAGCTCCACCCTCCATATGATACAGTACCGAAATCAAAATAAGGTGAACCTTCAAACAGTTCGCCGCTTTTATAGGCAGCCCGTCCCCCGCCTCGACGGGGATCTAACTGACCGTTAATAAAAAACCGTCAGCTTAGCGGGCTGACAGTAAAGAGAATCGAAGAAGTCTTACGAGCCGATTAAATGAATTACTGTACCGATAATAAACAGAACGGAAAAGAAACCGAAAGATACGATAAATCCGACTGCTGAATCAACAGCATCATTCCGCTTGCTCTGCACATTTTTTTCAAACTCATTCATTTTGACCCCTCCCCGTGACTTCAGTATAGAGGAGAATAAAGGAAAAATCCATCATTATCGGAAACGTTTTCATTTTCATATACCGTTTGTATGGTATTCCGTTTTTGCAAGGAGTTCCGGACCCTTGCAAAGACGTTTACTATAGATGAGAGAGGCAATTTGTTGCTTCTCTCTTTACTAATTCCTCTGCTCCGGTTTAGGATAGAGATATGCGAACAGCAGGCAGCAGAAAGGTTGAATATGGATGGTATTACAAGTTTGGAAAGATATTAAAAAAGGAAAGATAGAGCCCGTTTATTGTATATATGGAAAAGAACTATACCTCATACAAGAAACGGTTTCCTTATTGAAAAAAGCTGTCGTTGAAGAAGGGACGAAGGATTTCAATTTCTCTGTCTTTGATTTGGAAGAAGAATCGATTGGATATGCCATAGAAGACGCTGAGACATTTCCGTTTATGGGAGATAAGCGGCTCGTTATCGCAAAAAATCCTTCCTTTTTATCAACGGAAAAGAAAAAAGATAAGATCGATCACCCGCTTGATCGTTTAGAAACCTACATAAAAACTCCGGCGCCGTATACCGTATTTATTTTGTACGCCCCTTATGAAAAGCTGGATGAAAGAAAAAAAGTGACGAAACTCCTGAAAAAGGAAGCAAGCATGGTTGAAGCAAAGGAGCTAAGCGGCTCCGATTTAACAGAGTTCACATTGAATCTCGTTGCTGCTGAGAACAAAACTATGCAGCCTGAGGCGGCTCAGGAGCTCCTCATGCTTACATCAGGGAATTTATCTGCAATTGCCCAGGAAGTAAAGAAGCTGTGCACCTACAAAATCAATCAGGAAGACATCACGGTGGATGATGTGAATACGCTTGTGGCCAGAAACCTTGAGCAAAATATCTTTGAGCTTATTAACAAAATCGTAAGTAAAAAAAGAACAGAAGCCTTGCAAATTTTCTATGATTTAATAAAACAAAAAGAAGAACCGATCAAAATGCTGGCTTTAATTATGAATCAATTCAGGCTGATCCATCACGTAAAATACTTTCAAAAACAAGGCTACGGTCAAAAACACATTGCCTCCAATATAAAAATTCACCCGTTTCGCGTAAAGCTTGCTCTTGATCAAGCTCGGCTGTTTTCTGAGCATGAGCTAACGGAGATTAGTAAGACCTTGGCGGAAATGGACTATGAAATGAAGTCGGGGAAGAGAGATAAACAGTTGATTTTGGAGCTGTTTCTCCTAAATGTTTTAAAGAGTTAAACCGAAAAAAAATGATCCTCATGTTCGAGGATCATTTTCTTATGCAGAAAGACCGTTTACTTTTTTCGCTAGACTTGATTTATATCTTGCAGCAGCGTTTTTCTGTACAAGGCCTGTTTTAACTGCTTTATCAATTTTTTTAGAAGCTTCAGAAAGAGCTGCAGCTGCTTTCTCAGCATCATTGTTGTTGATGTGAGCTTCTACTTGCTTCATTGCAGTACGCATAGCAGATTTAATCGTCGCATTATGAGCACGTCGTTCGTTGTTTGTTTTAGTGCGTTTAATCGCTGATTTAATATTTGGCATTTGATTCACCTCCCAAGATCAACCTCTAGGAAATGAGGTCATCTCTAACATAGAACAAATTGTATTCTATCAGACGCCCCATAAGATTGCAATCATATTAGGCAAGGATATTCTCACAAAACGAATGATTTTTTGCTGGTGTGGAGAAACTATCCATATTCATACATGGTGGAGGTTAAAAACATATGGAGCAAAAGAAGCTTGATCTAAGCAAATACACCGTCCGTACAGATTTAGCAGTTGAAGTAAAAGAGATGATGACTGAAAATCAACCTAATACGAAAGATGCTAGTGGATTTGTCGTCAAGGAACACGAAGAAAACGGTGTAAAAATAACTACTGTTGAAATTACTGAAGAGGGTGAAAAGCTATCCGGCAAAAAGAAAGGAAACTATCTGACCCTGCAGGTAGAGGGAATCAAGGAGCAGGATTCCGAGATGGAGGAAACGGTTGTCGAGGTTTTTGCCAAGGCCTTTTCATCGTTTTTAGAGAATTTATCCATCGATCAGAATGCGAGCTGTTTAGTCGTGGGGCTTGGCAATTGGAACGTAACTCCGGATGCACTAGGTCCTACCGTGGTAAAAAACCTTTTGGTCACCCGGCATCTGTTTAAACTCCAGCCGGAACAAGTCCAAGAGGGCTATCGTCCGGTCAGCAGCCTTACCCCAGGGGTTATGGGACTCACGGGGATTGAAACGAGCGATATCATTCAGGGAGTAATCAGCGAATCAAAGCCGGATTTTGTCATAGCAGTTGATGCTTTAGCTGCGAGGGCGATTGAAAGAGTTAATACGACGATTCAAATTTCAGATACCGGCATTCATCCTGGATCAGGTGTTGGTAACAAACGGAAAGAGCTAAGTAAAGATACATTAGGTATCCCAGTGATCGCGATTGGTGTTCCTACTGTAATTGATGCCGTGACGATTACGAGCGATACGATTGACTATATTTTAAAGCACTTCGGCCAAGAGATGAATGATAACAGCCCCTCCAAGTCACTGGTTCCGGCGGGAATGAGCTTTGGCAAGAAGAAAAAGCTGACGGAGGAGGATCTTCCGGAAAAAGAGCAGCGACAATCATTTCTCGGCATCGTTGGAACGTTAGAAGAAGAAGAGAAAAGACAGCTAATATATGAAGTGCTGGCGCCTTTGGGACATAATTTAATGGTGACCCCGAAAGAAGTGGATTCCTTTATTGGCGATATGGCAAATGTCATTGCGAACGGCTTAAATACCTCTCTTCATCAGCTTGTTTCCCAGGATAATAAAGGCTCCTACAACCACTAACTTTCACGGTTCTACTCTTTCTAGCTTGTTCATAGAGTATTTAATAGACAAGCAGTGAAAGGGGAGAACCGATGAAGAGAAGAAAAAAGAATCGACATTTGGTCGTAGCAGTTCATGCGGGAACATTTATTAAATCGGGCTTTGCATTCATTTCAGGGCTTTTGCTGATTTTTATTATTACAGGTGCGCTTACTTCCTTAAGGCCGGAGCTTAGGCTATCCTCTTCTTCAATCAATGGAGTGGCGGCAGAGATTCCCGGATCCTCTTTTTTGCTGTTATTAGCTTCTGAAAATAAGTATTTTGCAGCTGGTGCAAAGGATCAAGAGATTAACTTTCATTTGTCCTCCATTATGCTTAAGCTTGCGACAAGCATTAATTTAGAGGATCCGAGAAGCTTCCTCGGCCGCGAGCTTCCCGGATTCTCTCAATTTGATACGGAAATCCTTGTTGCGGGGGAAGGAACCGACTACACAAATATGCCCTATGAATCTGCTCCTCCTGCCGATGTGCTTGAAAAAGAAAAAGAAGCTAATTTAGCAGAATTGGAACAAATCAATCCGGAGAAAAAGGAAGAATCTCCGAAAGAGACGCCAAAACAAACGACGGGTGATAGAAAAGTCGTTTATATTTACAACACACATAATACAGAATCATATCTGCCTCTATTAAAAGGAGAAACGGATCCAAATCGGGCTTTTCATTCAAAAGCAAATGTCACCTTGGTCAGTGACATGCTTGGAAAATCGTTAAAAGCCGAAGGGCTCGGCAGCGAAGTTGAAAAAAAAGATTTCCAGGCGAGCCTGAACAAAAAAGGCTGGAATTACACACGTTCATATGAAGAGTCACGTTCTGCGGTTCGAGAGGCTTTGGCAGCAAATAAGGAGTTTGCATACACGATCGATATTCACCGCGACGTGAAAAGGCTGAATGGTACGTTAAAAGAAATTAACGGAAAAAAATATGCAAAAGTTGCTTTTATCGTAGGAACAAATAATTCATCATTTTCCAAAAACCATCAAGTGGCAACTGAACTCCATAAACTTCTTGAAAAGAAGTACAAAGGTGTAAGCAGAGGCGTATTTAAACAGGGAGGCAGCCGCAATAATGGCGTCTACAATCAAGATTTATCGCAAAATGCCTTGTTGATTGAATTCGGCGGTGTTGACAACAATTTAGAGCAGCTGAGAAACTCTGCTGACGCTATTGCAGACGTTTTTAGCGAGATGTATTGGGATGCCGATAAGGTAAATACAAAAGCAAATGAGAAAGTAAAACAGTAAAGGAGTTGACCGAAATGGCGGCTTTCACAATGAGATTTTTCTTCTTAGTCGTCATCTTGTTGTTCGGTGTATTGCTCGGAATGCAGCAAGCAAATGACGGGATGAAGCACATGAAGGGCTATGAAGATCCGGATCTGAAAAATGCCTTTGCGCTTCAAGGCGGAGAAGGGGAAGAGAGAGAGGCTTCTGTCCTCGGTCATGAAGTAAGTACAACCGATTTAGAAGAAAAACAAAAAGAGCTTGAAGAGGTTGAAGCCTTTAACATTTTTTCAAGAACGGGAAAAGCTTTAGCTGATGGAATTACAAATTCTGCCCAATCACTTTACGATTGGGCGGCTAAAAGAATAGAAGGCGAGTAGGTTGTCAGCCTTCTTAAAGAAGGACCTTTAAAAGGCAAATTCTTTTTTGAGAAGGCTCATTATGATTCGATCTACATATTGTCCGTTCTTAAAAACATCATCACGCAGAACCCCATCTTTCTTAAAACCAGCCTTTTCATAACAGCGAATCCCACCAAAATTGTCGGCATCAACTGATAGATATACTTTGTGAAGATTTAGCCTCATAAAAGCAAACTCAGCAAGTACCCGGGTTACTTCCGTTCCATATCCCTGCCCCCAAACTGATTTTTCCCCAAGCCAAACGCCAAACTCTGCTTTCCGTGACCATGGGTTAACGTTGAATAGATGAGCATTGCCAATTGCTGTTCCATCCTCTTGAAGAACAGTAAAATCCACTCTGGATGGATCGCTTTTTGCATAGATCAGGGTCCTTTCTCTAACAGTGGCAGGGGTTAGCGGAATACCAGTGCCAGAAGGGGGGCATTTGTTTATATCAGGATCAGATAGCCATCTATAACGCATTTCCCAATCATCCTCTATTACTGGACGAAGTGTAATTCTTTTTGCGGATAACATCATTTTTTCACCTCTCCTACAGATAATATAACATTTCACAAACCGGTACAAATGGATTTCTAATTGAATCTTTACAAGTGTATTGATATAATCAAACCTAGCGCTAACGGCGTTTTACAGTAGGAGTGATAGAAGTGACGGATAAAGAAAATCGCTTAAAAAGGCAATCAAGAATCCGTAATTTTTCGATCATCGCCCATATTGATCATGGAAAATCAACACTGGCGGATCGAATATTAGAAAAAACAGCTGCGATCACGCAAAGGGAAATGAAAGAGCAGCTTTTGGATTCAATGGATTTGGAAAGAGAACGCGGAATTACGATTAAGCTGAATTCGGTTCAGTTAAAATATGCGGCGAAAGACGGGGAAGAATATATTTTTCATTTAATCGATACTCCCGGACACGTCGACTTTTCTTACGAGGTTTCAAGAAGCTTAGCTGCCTGTGAAGGGGCGATTTTAGTCGTTGATGCAGCGCAGGGCATAGAGGCGCAGACATTGGCAAACGTTTATTTGGCTCTGGATAACGATTTAGAGATTCTTCCGATAATTAACAAAATTGACTTGCCGAGTGCTGAACCGGATCGCGTCCGTCAAGAAATTGAGGATGTAATCGGCCTTGATGCTTCAGAAGCTGTACTTGCTTCTGCAAAAGCAGGGATTGGAATCGAAGAAATTCTGGAACAAATTGTCGAAAAAGTGCCTGCTCCGTCCGGTGATCCGGATGCGCCGCTTCAGGCGTTAATTTTCGACTCGCTTTATGACGCATATCGGGGAGTTATCGCTTATATCAGAGTCATTAATGGAACGGTTAAGCCCGGGCAGAAGATAAAGATGATGGCAACGGGCAAAGAATTCGAGGTCATAGAGGTAGGGGTTTTCACCCCGAAAGCAACGCCGACCGAAGAGCTTACGGTTGGAGATGTCGGCTTTTTAACTGCTGCGATCAAAAATGTCGGCGATTCCCGGGTGGGTGATACGATTACGCACGCCAAGAATCAGGCAAGCGAAGCCCTTCCAGGATACAGAAAAATGAATCCGATGGTATATTGCGGACTTTATCCCATTGACACAGCGAAGTACAATGACTTAAGAGAGGCTCTGGAAAAGCTGGAACTGAATGATTCCGCCCTTCAATATGAACCGGAAACTTCACAAGCGTTGGGCTTTGGGTTCCGCTGCGGCTTTCTTGGCATGCTTCATATGGAAATCATCCAGGAAAGAATTGAAAGAGAATTTAAAATTGACTTAATTACGACGGCACCAAGTGTTATTTATGAAGTATTTATGTCGGATGGGGAAAGCCTTATCGTTGACAATCCGTCAAACATGCCTGATCCGCAAAAGATTGACCGAATAGAAGAGCCGTTTGTCAAAGCGACAATGATGGTTCCAAACGATTTTGTCGGGGCGGTTATGGAATTATGCCAGGGCAAAAGAGGAAACTTTATCGACATGCAATATATGGATGCCAACCGGGTAAATATCGTTTATGAAATCCCGCTTGCCGAAATTGTATATGAATTCTTTGACCAATTAAAATCGAATACAAAAGGATACGCGTCGTTTGATTATGAAATGATTGGCTATAGGCCGTCGCAACTTGTGAAAATGGATATCATGCTGAACGGTGAAAAAATCGATGCCCTCTCCTTCATTGTTCATCGTGACTATGCATACGAACGAGGAAAAATCATCGTTGAAAAGCTGAAAGAGCTTATTCCACGCCAGCAATTTGAAGTGCCTGTTCAAGCGGCAATCGGCCAGAAAATTGTGGCAAGGTCTACCATTAAAGCGATGCGTAAAAACGTATTGGCGAAATGCTACGGCGGCGATATTTCAAGAAAAAGAAAGCTTCTTGAAAAACAAAAAGAAGGCAAAAAGCGGATGAAAACAGTAGGATCTGTAGAGGTGCCCCAAGAAGCATTTATGGCCGTCTTAAAAATGGATGACAGCCAAAACAAATAAAGATGTCAAAACAGCCGCAGTGGTTATACTGCGGTTTTCTATATAAAGAAGGTGCTAACGATGAAGTCTGCTTACATTCACATTCCGTTTTGCGAACACATATGCCATTACTGCGACTTTAATAAATTTTTTATTCAAAACCAGCCTGTTGACGATTATTTAGTGTCGTTAGAAGCAGAAATGAAAAACACAATCGAACGAGAAGGAAAAAGCAGAGTAGATACAATATTTATCGGGGGCGGAACACCAACTTCTCTTTCGGTCCGCCAGCTGGAGCACCTGATGAATTCAATCCATAAAGTATTAGAGCCCTCCGGCCAAATCATTGAGTTTTCAGTTGAAGCGAATCCTGATGACCTTAATGCAGAAAAACTTTCCTTTTTAAAAGAAGCAGGAGTAAACCGTCTAAGCCTTGGAGTTCAGACGTTTGAAGACGAGCTTCTCAAAAAAATTGGCAGAGTCCATGAAACGAAGGATGTTTTTATTGCGGTTGAACAAGCTAGAAAGGCAGGGTTTCAAAATATCAGTCTTGATTTGATGTTCGGCTTGCCCGGACAGACTACCCTGCATCTAGAAAGGTCTCTTCAAACCGCCCTTTCTCTTGACGCGGAGCACTATTCGGTGTATTCGCTGATTGTCGAACCAAAAACGATTTTCTATAATTTGATGCAAAAAGGAAGACTCCATCTTCCTGCACAAGAAACAGAAGCGGAAATGTACGAATTAGTTATGGAGAACATGGATCATCACGGTGTGAAGCAATACGAAATCAGCAATTTTTCGAAACCCGGTTTTGAAAGCCGGCACAATCTCACATACTGGAACAATGAGCATTACTATGGATTTGGCGCAGGCGCCCACGGATACGTCAATGGGAAACGAACCGTCAATGCAGGCCCATTGAAAAAATACATGGCTCTTGTTGATGAAAAGGGATTTCCTTATACGGAAGAGAGCGATGTTTCTTTTAAAGAGAAGATTGAGGAAGAAATGTTTTTAGGCCTGAGAAAAACGGCGGGCGTTAATAAGCATGTATTTCAAGAGAAGTTCGGCCAGCCTGTGGAAGCATTTTTTGCCGAAACTGTTCAGAAGCTTGAAAAACAAGGCCTGCTTCTTAATGGTACCACGAACATTTCCCTTACTCATAAAGGAAAGCTGTTGGGAAATGAAGTTTTTCAGTCGTTTCTGAAGTGAATGAATTGACATTTTAAAATGGGTTTGATAATTTTGTTATAGAATTAGCACTCATTCATACAGAGTGCTAACAGGGGTGATGATGGTGTTAACAGATCGTCAGCTTTTAATTCTGCAAGTAATAATCAATGATTTCATCCAGAATGCGCAGCCGGTCGGATCAAGAACGTTGTCCAAAAAAGGTGAAATCCAATTCAGCTCGGCGACGATCCGGAATGAAATGGCTGATCTTGAAGAGCTCGGTTTCATTGAAAAAACTCATACTTCCTCCGGAAGGGTTCCTTCTGAAAGAGGGTATCGATATTATGTGGATCATTTATTATCCCCGCGAATGCTGACAAAAACAGATTTAACCTTAATTCAGTCTGTTTTTAAAGCGAAAATAGTTGAGCTTGAAAGAATTGTTCAAAAGTCAGCCCAAGTTTTATCAGATTTGACTAACTATACATCAATTGTGTTGGGGCCGAGAATCAGCGAGAATCACTTGAAGCAAATTCAAATTGTTCCTATTCAACCTGATAAAGCGGTAGCGATTCTTGTTACGAATACTGGACATGTAGAACACAAGCTGATTAATTTCCCGGGGAAAGTTAATTTGTCAGATCTCGAAAAGCTAATCAATATTCTGAATGAGCGCCTCTCGGGTGTGCCAATGTCTGAGCTGAAGGATCGGATTTTTAAAGAGATTGTAATCTTTTTAAAATCCCATATTGAAAACTATGACCATGTGTTCAGCGGTTTATCCGCAGCTTTCCATTCATCTATTGATGACGGACAGCTTTATTATGGCGGCAAGATCAATATGCTGAATCAGCCGGAATTCCACGATATTGACCGTGTGAGGTCGCTGTTGTCCATGATTGAAGAAAAGCAGGATGTTATACGCTTGTTCGAAAATAATCACCATGGAATATCGATAAAAATCGGTAAGGAAAATGATAACGAAGCGATGGAGTTTTGCAGCCTGCTAACCGCCAACTATTCAGTCGGTTCTAAACAAATTGGCTCGATCGCAATTATCGGCCCGATCCGTATGGATTATTCAAGGGTTGTGAGTTTGTTGAATCAGGTTAGTTCAGACTTGTCAAATGCACTGACGAGTCTGTATGATGAGTAAAGTGACAAAGGCAAAGGGATTTGAATAAAATATATCCGTACCGAAGCCTTTGAGGGAGGTGAACACAGTTGACAGAGAAAAAGAATACAGCAGAGCACGTTGAAACAGAGGAAGAACAACAGGAAGCTGGGGGATTTTCCAATGAAGCTGCTGACTCTGCTAATGAAGAGGCAGATGTTCAGGAAGAGTCTGCAAACGATACTCAAGTTCTTCAAAATGAAGTAGCAAAATTACAAGAGCTTCTAGACGAAAAAGAAAACAAAATCCTGCGTGTTCAGGCGGATTTTGAAAATTATAAACGCCGTACTCGGACGGAACAGGAAACAATCCAAAAATACCGTTCTCAAAATATCGTAACAGAAATCCTTCCAGCGTTAGACAGCTTTGAAAGAGCGCTGCAAATAAACCCCGAAAACGATCAGACAGAGAGTTTATTGCAAGGCATGCAAATGGTGCAGCGCCAGCTCGTTGAGGCTTTGACAAAAGAAGGTGTTGAAATTATTCCTGCAGTTGGAGAGGAATTTGACCCAACCCTTCACCAAGCTGTCATGCAGGTAGAAGATGAAAGTTATGATTCGAACGTTGTGGTCGAAGAATTGCAAAAAGGCTACAAGCTTAAGGACCGTGTCATTCGTCCATCTATGGTAAAAGTAAACCAATAACTACATAGCAGGAGGTTATAAAAGTGAGTAAAGTAATAGGTATTGACTTAGGTACAACTAACTCTTGTGTTGCCGTTTTAGAAGGCGGAGAACCAAAAGTAATTGCAAACGCAGAAGGCAACCGCACAACTCCTTCTGTCGTGGCGTTTAAAAATGGAGAACGCCAAGTGGGAGAGGTGGCAAAGCGCCAAGCGATTACAAATCCCAACACAATTATTTCAATTAAAAGACACATGGGTACAGATTACAAGGTAGAAGTGGAAGGGAAAAACTACACTCCTCAAGAAGTGTCTGCTATTATCCTTCAACACCTTAAATCGTATGCAGAAAGCTATCTTGGCGAAACGGTTGAAAAAGCAGTAATCACAGTTCCTGCTTACTTTAATGATGCAGAGCGCCAAGCGACAAAAGATGCTGGTAAAATTGCCGGCCTTGAAGTAGAACGTATCATCAATGAGCCGACTGCAGCTGCTTTGGCATACGGCTTGGACAAAACAGATGAAGACCAAACGATCCTTGTTTACGACCTTGGCGGCGGTACTTTTGACGTTTCCGTACTTGAGCTTGGAGACGGCGTATTTGAAGTACGTTCCACTGCTGGTGATAACAGACTGGGCGGAGATGATTTTGACCAAGTCATCATTGACCACTTAGTAGCTGAATTCAAAAAAGATAACGGCATCGACCTTTCCAAAGACAAAATGGCCCTTCAGCGTTTAAAAGATGCAGCTGAAAAAGCGAAAAAAGATTTGTCCGGTGTATCATCAACACAAATTTCTTTACCGTTTATCACTGCCGGTGAAGCAGGCCCGCTTCATTTGGAATTAACCTTAACAAAAGCAAAATTTGAAGAGCTTTCTGCCGGTCTTGTAGAGCGCACTATGGGTCCTGTACGCCAAGCGCTTCAAGATGCAGATCTGTCAAGCAGCGAAATCGACAAGGTTATCCTAGTCGGTGGATCTACCCGTATCCCAGCAGTACAGGAAGCAATCAAAAAAGAAACTGGAAAAGATCCTCATAAAGGAGTTAACCCTGATGAAGTGGTTGCTCTTGGAGCAGCGATTCAAGGCGGAGTTATCACTGGTGACGTAAAAGACGTTGTTCTTCTTGATGTCACTCCGTTGTCACTTGGAATTGAGACAATGGGTGGCGTATTCACCAAGCTGATCGAACGTAACACGACGATTCCAACCAGCAAGTCGCAGGTGTTCTCAACAGCAGCAGATAATCAAACTGCCGTTGATATCCATGTCTTGCAAGGGGAACGCCCTATGTCTGCAGACAATAAAACACTCGGCCGTTTCCAATTGTCCGATATTCCTCCGGCTCCGCGCGGCGTTCCGCAAATCGAAGTGTCATTTGACATCGATAAAAACGGTATCGTAAACGTAAGAGCGAAGGATATGGGTACTGGTAAAGAACAAAACATTACAATCAAATCTTCTTCAGGCCTATCTGATGATGAGATCGATCGGATGGTAAAAGAAGCAGAAGAAAATGCGGATTCTGATGCGAAGAAAAAAGAAGAAATTGAGCTTCGCAACGAAGCGGACCAGCTAGTGTTCACGACTGAAAAAACGTTAAAAGACCTTGAAGGCAAGGTTGACGAATCAGAAGTAACAAAAGCCAATGAAGCAAAAGACGCGTTAAAAGCAGCGATTGAAAAAGGCGAACTAGAAGAAATTAAAGAGAAAAAAGACGCGCTGCAAACAATTGTTCAAGAGCTTAGCATGAAGCTTTACGAAGAAGCAGCACAAAAAGCACAAGCTGAACAAGGTGAAGCAGGCGGCAAAAAAGACGATGACAATGTCGTCGATGCTGAATATGAAGAAGTAAATGATGATCAGGAGAAAAAATAAAGCTTCTGATTGAAAAAAGAACAAAATGAAAAAAAGTCAAAGTCAGGCATCTCTTGGCTTTGACTTTTTTCGCTTGAAGCTAGAAAAGAATTGATAAAATCTGAAAAGAAATGATACAATCTTATTTATGTGAGAAAATCGGGAGTGTGAAGCAATGAGTAAGCGTGATTACTACGAAGTGTTGGGCGTCGGTAAAAACGCCTCAAAAGATGAAATCAAAAAGGCTTACCGTAAGCTTTCAAAAAAATACCATCCAGATATTAATAAAGAGCCGGGGGCTGACGAGAAGTTTAAAGAGGCGAAGGAAGCCTACGAGAATTTGTCTGATGAACAGAAACGCGCCCAGTACGACCAATTTGGCCATACCGATCCAAATCAAGGCGCTGGAGGCTTCGGCGGCGGCGATTTTGGCGGATTTGGCGGGTTTGACGATATCTTTTCAAGCATTTTTGGCGGCGGCGGAAGAAGACGTGATCCAAATGCGCCTCGCCAAGGTGCTGATTTGCAGTATACGATGACTCTTTCCTTTGAAGAAGCTGTTTTCGGAAAAGATACATCAATTGAAATTCCACGTGAAGAAACGTGCGATACGTGTAAAGGCTCTGGGGCAAAACCGGGTACTAAACCAGAAACCTGCAGTCATTGCGGCGGCGCGGGTCAATTAAATGTGGAGCAAAATACCCCATTTGGAAAAATTGTCAACCGTCGAGTTTGTCATTACTGCAGTGGAACTGGGAAACAGATCAAGCATAAATGTTCGACTTGCGGCGGAAGTGGCAAAGTAAACAAACGCAAAACCATTAAGGTGAATATCCCTGCCGGTGTCGATGACGGCCAGCAAATGCGAGTGTCCGGACAGGGTGAACCAGGTGTAAATGGAGGTCCTCCAGGAGACCTATTCGTCGTCTTCCATGTAAGAAGCCATGAATTTTTTGAACGAGATGGTGACGATATCTATTGCGAGATGCCATTGACCTTTGCCCAAGCCGCTCTTGGAGATGAAATAGAAGTACCGACGCTGCACGGAAAAGTAAAGCTCAAGGTACCGGCTGGAACACAAACAGGCACGAAATTCCGTTTAAAAGGAAAAGGTGTTGCCAATGTTCGCGGATACGGACAGGGAGATCAGCACATCGTTGTCCGTGTTGTCACTCCAACCAATTTAACAGAAAACCAAAAAGACATTATCAGAGAATTTGCAGAAGTATCAGGCAATCGTCCCGATGAACACGAAATGAGCTTTTTTGATAAAGTAAAACGAGCGTTTAAGGGAGAGTAATTAAGAGGAGTTGGTAGATTTGAAATGGTCTGAAATTAGTATCCACACAACACATGAAGCCGTTGAGCCGATATCGAATATTTTGCACGAAGCGGGAGCGAGCGGAGTTGTGATTGAGGATCAGCTTGACCTCATAAAAGATCGGGAAAATAAATATGGGGAAATCTACCAACTCAACCCTGATGATTATCCTGATGAAGGGGTGGTTGTTAAAGCGTATTTGCAAATCAACAGCTTTCTTGGAGAAACTGTTGATGGCATTAAAGAATCGATTAACAACTTGCTTCTTTACAATATTGATATCGGAACTAATAAAATTACAATTAGTGAAATGCACGAAGAAGAATGGGCAACTTCTTGGAAGAAATATTATCATCCCGTAAAAATATCAGAAAAAGTTACGATTGTGCCAACCTGGGAGGAATATACGCCGGTAAATACCGATGAGCTCATTATTGAGCTGGATCCGGGAATGGCTTTCGGAACCGGAACGCACCCTACGACCGTTCTTTGTATCCAGGCGCTTGAAAGGTACCTCCATAAAGGGGATCACGTTATTGACGTAGGAACAGGCAGCGGCATATTAAGTATTGCGGCGGCTCAGCTTGGGGCAGAATCTATTCTTGCGACAGACCTTGACCCTGTAGCAGTAGAAAGTGCCCGGCTGAATGTAAAGCTTAATAAAGTAAGCGGGCAAATCACAGTGAAGCAAAACAACCTTCTTGATAATATGCCAGAAGAAAATGATGTTATCATCGCAAATATTTTGGCTGAAGTTATTTTGCGTTTTACAGACGATGCCTATAAGCTGTTAAAGAAAGATGGAATATTTATTACTTCGGGCATCATTAACCACAAGAAACAAGAAGTAAGAGATGCGTTAATCCAGGCTGGCTTTGACATTGTTGAAACCTTGGCAATGGAAGATTGGATCAGTATCATTGCAAAAAAATAAAAAAGGAAGTCGCTTACGTATGCAGCGGTATTTTATTGAACAGAAAAAGGAACAGGTAAATTCTGCAGAGCTAATTTCGATAACAGGCGAGGACGTCCATCACATATCGCATGTTATGAGAATGCAGCCGGGGGATCATGTGATCTGCATGACAAAAGATGGTTTCGAGGCGGTCTGTTTGATTGAAGCCATATTCCATGAGAGAATAGATTGCAAAGTCGAGGAATGGACCGGAAAGTCGAGAGAGCTCCCGCTGCGTGTAAATATTGCCAGCGGCCTTTTGAAGGGCGATAAGTATGAATTAGTGCTGCAAAAAGGCACTGAGCTAGGCGCTTGTTCTTTTCTCTCTTTTCAATCAAAGAGATCTATAGTGAAGCTGGATGAAAAAAAAGCTGTTAAAAAGCTCGAGCGATGGAAAAAAATAGTGAAAGAGGCAGCTGAACAATCCTATCGCAGCCTCATTCCTCATGTGGAGCCTTTACTTTCATTTAACGTCCTGTTGAACAGGATGGATGAGTTTGATACTTGTATCGTTGCATATGAAGAGTCTTCCAAAGAAGGAGAGGCAAGCGAATTTTATCAAGTATTAAAACGCTCGTCATCAGATTCTTCGATTTTATTTCTTTTTGGTCCGGAAGGCGGATTTGATTCGGAAGAAATCAAAGCGCTTAAAGAAAAAGGAGCTGTTGTCTGCGGTCTTGGACCAAGAATTTTACGAGCAGAGACGGCACCGCTTTACGCTTTATCTGCCATATCCTACCATACTGAGTTAGCTAGAGGTGAACAATAATGTCAACAGTTGCATTTCATACCCTTGGCTGTAAAGTCAACCATTATGAAACAGAAGCCATATGGCAGCTTTTTAAAGAAGCCGGGTACGAACGTAAAGAATATGAACAAACGGCAGATGTGTACGTGATTAATACTTGCACAGTGACGAATACGGGAGATAAAAAAAGCCGGCAGGTTATTAGAAGAGCGATCCGAAAAAACCCTGACGCCGTTATTTGTGTAACAGGCTGTTACGCGCAAACGTCTCCTGCTGAAATCATGGCAATTCCTGGCGTAGATATCGTAGTCGGTACGCAAGACAGGAAAAAAATGCTTGATTATATTAAGCAGTATCGTGAAGAAAGACAACCGATAAACGGCGTTACTAACATCATGAGAACAAGAGTTTATGAAGAGCTAGAGGTGCCTGCTTTTACAGATCGCACTCGTGCATCATTGAAAATCCAGGAAGGCTGTAATAATTTCTGTACTTTCTGTATTATCCCATGGGCACGCGGCCTTCTTCGATCACGCGACCCGGAAGAGGTCATTCGCCAAGCACAGCAGCTTGTCGATGCGGGCTATAAAGAAATCGTTCTGACTGGTATTCACACCGGTGGATACGGAGAAGACATGAAGGATTATAATTTTGCAAAGCTTCTCAAAGAACTAGACACGCGTGTGACCGGCTTAAAACGGATTCGAATTTCATCAATTGAAGCCAGCCAGATTACGGATGAAGTCATCGAGGTTCTGGATCAATCTGATAAAATCGTTAGACATTTACACATTCCGCTGCAATCTGGATCAAATAGTGTACTAAAACGTATGAGAAGAAAATACACGATGGAATTTTTTGCTGAACGTTTGGTTAAATTGAAAGCAGCATTGCCTGGGCTTGCTGTGACATCTGACGTCATCGTAGGATTTCCTGGTGAAACAGAGGAAGAATTTATAGAAACCTATCAATTTGTGAAGGATCATCAATTTTCTGAGCTTCATGTTTTTCCGTACAGCAAACGCACAGGCACTCCTGCCGCTAGAATGGAAAACCAAGTAGATGAACAAGTGAAAAACGAACGGGTTCATCGATTAATCGAGCTTTCTGACCAATTGGCGAAACAGTATGCCTCTCGATATGAAGGAGAAGTATTGGAAGTGATCCCAGAAGAACGGTTTAAAGAATCGGAAACTGAAAATCTTTATGTTGGGTACACAGACAATTACATGAAAGTAGTTTTCGAAGGCAATGAAAATCTTATTGGAGAATTGGTGAAAGTAAAAATACTCAAGGCTGGATATCCGTATAATCAAGGCCAGTTCGTTACGACGATTAAGAATGAAGCACTTGATAATGTACGCCTGTCGTCTTAAATATTCAAGACAATTCGTTTAGATTACGAACTCACTTTTGTGCGGAAAAAGCAGGAGGGAAACTCTAATGTCAACAGAAATCGCTTATATGATCGATCATACGGCATTGAAGCCTGATACATCAAAGCAGCAAATTGAAAAACTCTGCCAAGAGGCGAGTGAATATAATTTTGCTTCAGTTTGCGTAAATCCAACGTGGGTATCCTATGCAAGTGAATTATTAAAAAACTCTGAAGCAAAGGTTTGTACGGTAATTGGCTTTCCGCTCGGCGCAACAACAAGCGCTGTAAAGGCTTTTGAAACGTCGGATGCGATCAAAAATGGCGCCGATGAAGTCGATATGGTCATTAATATCGGCGCATTAAAAGACAGCAACACGGAGCTTGTTGAGCAAGACATTAAAGCTGTGGTCGAAGCAGCAAAAGGAAAAGCGCTTATAAAGGTTATTATAGAAACAAGCCTTTTGACCGATGAAGAGAAAAAGCTGGCCTGCGAGCTTGCCGTTCGCGCCGGTGCTGATTTTGTAAAAACGTCAACCGGTTTTTCCACTGGAGGGGCTACAGAAGAAGATATTAAGCTGATGCGCCAAACAGTAGGACCAGAAATCGGTGTGAAAGCATCTGGAGGAGTAAGGGATAAAGAAGGTGCTGTTCTGATGATCTCTGCTGGGGCGACACGAATCGGAGCAAGCGCTGGCGTTTCAATCGTCAATGACGAGCTCGCAGAAACAGATTATTAAGATGGAAGCCGCCCGCTCCAAAATGGAGGGCGGCTTTTTTGAAAAATCGTCGCGGGATAGCCGAAATAATGAAAAGATCGCCGGAAAAGATGCAGAATCACGTCATTAAAAAATAAACCTCAAAAAAAATCTTTCAACCAAATTAAATTGTATGCCTGAGTTATCATTATTAAGAATGTGTTTGCGCTGTAAGCCCCCGCAAAAAAACTTCATTTTACAATAAATGCCACGACCCGATGGATATACCCTGTAAATGGCAAGACTATCAAAGCAGTAAACAGATTAAACAATAAGCTGAAATGGGCGATCTGCTGGGCTGGATTTGATGAGAGGAAATAAATGGATTGAAGGAATTGCGGCAAAAATGGAAAAGCGAGCAATACACCGGCAACGTTAAACAGTACATGGGTAAGCGATGTTTGCCGCGCTGCTTGCCCTCCTCGCGCTGATGCCATTACGGCTGTGATGCATGTGCCGACGTTTGAGCCAAGTACGACGGCAAAAGCGTTAATCAACTGGAAAACACCTCCATTCATGAGTCCCATAATGACACTGATACAGACAGAGCTGGAATGAATAATGGCCGTGAAAATCGCTCCGAAAAAAAATGAATGCCAAATGCTTTCATTGGAAATCTGAATCATCAGAGCCCCGAGCTCGTTTTTTGAAATCGGTCCTGCGAGAGCAGAGAAGCTGTCAATGCATAAAAAAATAAGTCCTAAGCCAAGAAAACTCGTTCCTAAGGATTTAAACTTTTGGTTGCCGGTGATCACAAGCAATACCCCAAAAAGAATCAACGGAAGAATCAAATATTCCAGCCGGACGGCTAAAAATTGTGTCGTAAAAGTAGAGCCGACATTTGTCCCCAGTACCATCGGAATGGCCTGCTTAAACGTTAGCGCACCAGCACTCACTAACCCTATTGCGATAACCATAAATGCTGAGCTGCTTTGCAGTACTCCGGTAAATAAGATACTTATTAAAAATGCTTTTAATGGGTGGTCAGTAAATAGCAGCAGGCTCTTCTCAATTTTTTCAGAGGTAAGCGCTGCAAGCCCCTTTCGAATTAAGTACATTCCCCATAAGAACAAAACAATCAGTGAAATAAAAAATACTATAAGCATCATTGGTTGTCTAAAACCTCCCACCATTACTATACAAACACGTCCTAACTTTTTAGACCAAAAAAATGAGTAAAGCTCACTCAGTTGACCAAGGAGGTAGCATATATTATAATGTCAAGGTACGTGATTGCATGTATAATTTTATAGCAGTCGATTGGTGTATTCGGAGGGAGGGAAAGAGAATGTCAAAAACGGTCGTTAGAAAAAACGAATCGCTTGAAGATGCTCTTCGTCGCTTCAAACGCAGTGTATCAAAGACAGGTACATTGCAAGAAGCAAGAAAGCGTGAATTCTATGAAAAACCTAGCGTAAAACGCAAGAAAAAATCAGAAGCGGCAAGAAAACGCAAATTCTAAAAGAGGGTGTATTTATGTCTCTTCTTGAGCGATTAAATCAAGATATGAAGCTGTATATGAGAAACCGTGAAAAAGACAAACTTTCTGTCATTCGAATGGTTAAGGCTTCCTTGCAAAATGAGGCAATTAAGCTTAAGAAAGACGGGTTATCTGAAGAAGAGGAACTCACCGTCCTTTCTCGTGAAGTAAAGCAACGTAAAGACTCCCTCCAAGAATTTTCAAACGCAAATCGTTCAGATTTAGTAGATAAAGTTCAAAATGAATTGGATATTTTAGAAGCTTATTTACCAAAGCAGCTTTCTGAAGATGAGCTGCTTAGCATCGTAAATGAAACGATTTCTGAAACCGGGGCAAGCTCGAAGGCAGAAATGGGCAAAGTGATGTCTGCCATTATGCCAAAGGTGAAAGGAAAAGCTGATGGAGGGCTTGTAAACAAGCTCGTATCGCAGCAGCTTTCTTAACAAATGCCAAAAAAAGCATCTCCTCCTATGGAGATGTTTTTTTAATGAAAAATTACAGCACTACATATTATAAAAAAATGAAACATATTGTTTGTTATTTCCGTAATACAGATATATCAGCAAGAGAGGAGGATGTAATATTAGGACATGGTTAAAAAAAAGATTGCTCTTGCTCTTATCTATGGTTTTGTATTAGTCTTAAGTATAGGAGTTCATGTGACCGCAAAATCCACCTCTGAAAATGTGTATGTCATTCCAATCGAAGATACAGTAGAGAAAGGCCTCTCTCAATTTCTCAAAAGATCCTTCAAAGAAGCGGAAGAAAACAATGCAGCACATATCATTCTGAACATAAATACTCCAGGTGGCGCAGTTGATGCAGCATTGGAAATGGCCGATACTATCAATTCAACCGACATTCCTGTAACCGCTTTTGTCAATAAGCGGGCACTTTCTGCCGGTGCTTATCTAGCGCTTAATGCTGATGATCTTTATATGGCACCTGGTGGTATGATAGGTGCCGCAGCTGTGATTGACATGGAAGGAAATGCTGCAGATAAAAAAGTAGAGTCACTGTGGTTAAGCGAGATGGAGGAAGCAGCCTCAAAAAACAGCCGTGATCCTAAATATGCTCTGGCAATGGCTGATATGGATGTTGATGCCAGCGAAGTTGGGGCTCCAGCTGGAGAGTTGCTGACATTAAATTCTGAACGTGCATTGGAGGTTGGATATACAGAAGGAATCACTGCCAATCTGGATGAGCTTTTGATGAAACTTAATCTTGAAAATGCGAAGGTAACTGATATTAAGGTGAGCTTTGCAGAGAGTGTTGCCAGAATCGTGACTCATCCGGTAGTTATTCCTATATTATTATCGATTGGCAGCCTCGGGTTGATCATGGAGTTATTTTCTCCCGGATTTGGGATTCCTGGAATCTTGGGGATCACTTCTCTTGTACTGTTTTTTTTCGGTCATTTTATTGCGGGGCTGGCAGGTACAGAAACGATTCTTCTTTTTATAGCGGGAATTGTGATGATCTTATTAGAGTTTATCGTCCCAGGAGGAATAGTTGGTGTACTTGGAATTTGTGCTGTTATCATCAGTTTGTTTTTAGCATCAGGAAATATTGCGGTCATGTCGATTTCTTTAACAATTGCGATCACAGTTGCCGCAGCAGCATCTATTCTATTTACGAAGGTGTTGGGGAAAAATATGAAATTTTTTAAAAAGCTAGTGTTAAATGACTCTACTAATACAGAAAGCGGTTATATTTCTAATGAGAACCGACTCGAACTGATTGGAAAAGTTGGTGTTACGTTGACCCCGCTCCGGCCTTCCGGAACGATCGTCTTGAATGATGAAAGAATTGATGTCGTTAGCGAAGGTACTTTTATCGCAAAAGACAAACAAGTAAAAATTGTGAAGACAGAAGGTTCGAGGATTGTAGTCAGAGAAATCTAATTCATACAAGGAGGACCACAGAATGGATCCACAAGCTTTATTATTTTTAGCATTAATAGCAGCAGGAATAATCGTTTTAGCTATTTTCTTTACGTTTGTGCCTGTTATGCTCTGGATATCTGCAATGGCAGCCGGAGTGAAGATCAGTATCTTTACACTTGTTGGAATGAGGCTTCGCCGCGTCATACCTGGCAGGGTTGTCAACCCTTTAATCAAAGCGCATAAAGCCGGGGTTGATGTGACAACTAACCAACTCGAGAGCCACTATTTGGCCGGCGGAAATGTTGATCGAGTTGTAAATGCATTAATTGCAGCACAACGCGCAAATATTGAACTATCGTTTACAAGATGCGCAGCGATTGATTTAGCCGGGAGAAACGTGCTTGAAGCAGTGCAAATGAGCGTTAACCCGAAAGTTATTGAAACGCCGTTTATTTCCGGGGTAGCGATGAATGGGATCGAAGTAAAAGCGAAAGCAAGAATTACCGTTCGGGCGAATATTGACCGCCTCGTCGGGGGAGCTGGTGAAGAAACGATTATCGCCCGGGTTGGTGAAGGCATTGTATCAACCATTGGTTCAGCTGTAGACCATAAAAAAGTGCTGGAAAATCCCGATATGATTTCGCAAACCGTTTTAGGGAAAGGGCTTGATTCAGGAACGGCGTTTGAAATTCTATCGATTGATATTGCGGACGTGGATATCGGCAAAAACATCGGCGCTATTTTACAAACTGATCAAGCGGAAGCCGACAAAAATATTGCCCAGGCAAAAGCGGAAGAACGCCGGGCCATGGCTGTTGCGCAAGAACAAGAGATGCGTGCCCGTGTTGAAGAAATGCGTGCTAAAGTCGTGGAAGCAGAAGCTGAGGTGCCGCTTGCCATGTCAGAAGCACTTCGTGAAGGAAATATCGGCGTTATGGATTATATGAATTTAAAAAATATTGAATCGGACACGGAAATGCGCGGTTCTTTCGGGAAAATAACTAATGATCCTTCAGAAGACAATCCTAAATCATAATGTCCCAAATACAAAGGAGTGAAACCTTTGATCGGAGAACTTCTTACAAATCCGCTGGTCATTGCCATAATTATCGGGATTATTACGACTGCATTCAACGCGATTTTTAAAGAGAACAAAAAAGATTCAAACAAGCAGGCTCCTTCTCCGAAACAGCCATCTGAAAATCGGGAGAACTCAAGTGAAGCTTCATTGCCAGAGGAATTAGATAATTCAGCAGACCTTGTTACGATTCAAAATCAATATGAAAAGCAAAAAGAAGAAATCCAAGACAGGTTGACCAAAACTAGAAATGACATGTCACCTCACAAGCGTCAGCCTGCGGCAAAAGCAGATAATGTAGCTCGTAAGGCACTACAATTGAACAAGGATACAGTTGTGCAAGGGTTCATCCTCGGGGAAGCATTCGGGCCTCCCCGGTCGAAAAATCCTCACTACACAATGAAGAGCCGTAAGAAAAATTAAGTATTAGAACCTCTTTTCAAGTCATACATATGAGTTGAAAGGGGGTTCTTTTTTATGGCGCAAAAATGGCATAAACGAATGAGATCATGGATCACCAAAACGTTAGAAATGCCCCCCGATGTCATGATGGATCTGCCCAGAATCACCATGATTGGACGGCTTCATATATACATAGAGAACCATCGCGGGCTATTGTTATTCAGTGAGGAAGAAGTCAGGCTTATGCTTAAGCAGGGACAGTGTATTATTCATGGCAAGAATTTTGTGATCAAAGCGATATTGCCTGAAGAGATTCTGCTTGAAGGCAAAATTGATCAAGTCAAATACATTGAATCCTGATGAGGGGGGAAAACAATGAAGAATAAATGGTTTTCTTTTTTTTCCGGGACGGTTCAAGTGGAAGTAAAAGGTCCAGGGATTGAAAGGTTTATAAATGAATGTATGAGAAAAAAAATACCTTTATATCAAGTGCGGAGAAAAAATGGACATGTTCTGTTTTTTATCAGGCTTTCTGATGTATATGCCCTAAGGAGAGCCATTAGGAATTTTGAATGCAAATGCAGCTTTACGAAACGGAAAGGACTTCCTTTTCTTATACGGAAGTCGATGCGCAACAGCGGATTTGCCATTGGTTTTTTTGGTTTTTTTCTCATCCTGTTTCTGCTTTCAAACATGGTATGGAGCATCCACATCACCGGAGCGAAGCCGGAAACTGAACACGAGATCAGGAAGCAGTTGAATGAGATTGGGATAAAAATCGGGAGACTTCAATTTGTGACCCCTACACCGGAAATTATTCAAAAAGAGCTGACTGACCGCGTCAGCAATATTACATGGATTGGCGTCGAGTTAAATGGTACGGATTTACAGATGAAGGTCGTTGAAAAAAACGAACCGGAGAAACCGGAATACGTAAGCCCTCAAGACTTAGTAGCCAAAAAGAAGGCGGTCATTACCAATATGTTCGTCGAAAAGGGAGTGCCGCTTGTTACGGTGAATGAACACGTCAGGAAGGGGCAAAAGCTTGTCTCTGGAATTATTGGCTACGAAGATAATAAACAAAAGGTTGCTGCAAAAGGAGAGATATTGGGAGAAACGTGGTATAAATCTACTGTGACTGTCCCGCTTGAAACAACTTTTCAAGTGTACACGGGAAAAGTAAAAACGATGCACAAGCTGGCCGCAGGCTCGCAATCGATTCCATTTTGGGGCTTTTCATTGTCGGACGAGGAAATGGGAGCATCAAAAACCGAAAAACTTACCTATCCCCTGCACTTTTTGCAATTCAAATTACCGTTGTCCTATGAAAAAGAACTGATTAGAGAAACGGAAACATCTAAGCGATCGTATACGGAGAAGCAAGCAATCGAAGAAGGAATAAAGATGGGAAAAAAAGATGTTGAGAAAAAAATTGGAATTGATGGTAAAGTAATAGATGAAAAAGTTTTGCACCAAACGAGCGAGAATGGTAAAGTAAAATTGATTATTCTGTACCAGGTAATTGAAAACATTGTAAAAACTACACCTATCGTTCAGGGAGATTAAAGAATGACAGAACACTTACTTCAAATGAATGAGCAATTAGATAATACGGAAGAAGCCATGGCTCTGTTCGGCAATCAAGACGTATACTTGAAGCTGATGGAGGAGGGAATGGGAGTTTCCATCATTACGAGAGGGGAAACTGTCTATGTCTCCGGATCCGAGAAGCAAGCTGTCATAGTTGACCGGCTGTTATCCTCGTTATTGCGCTTGATCCGAAAAGGCATCGATCTTTCAGAGCGTGATATCGTGTATGCAATGAAAATGGCAAAAACAGACCAGCTTACGTATTTCGAAAGCTTGTATGATGATGAAATTACGAAAAATGCAAAAGGAAAAAGCATTCGTGTAAAAACACTCGGACAGAGGAAGTATGCTGCTGCGATGAAGGAGCATGATATGGTATTCGGCATTGGGCCGGCCGGAACGGGAAAGACGTATCTTGCAGTAGTAAAAGCTGTTCATGAATTAAAGAATGGACATGTAAAACGAATCATTTTAACCAGGCCTGCTGTAGAAGCCGGTGAAAGCTTAGGCTTTTTACCGGGAGATTTAAAGGAAAAAGTGGATCCGTATCTCAGGCCGCTGTACGACGCTTTGCATGATGTGTTAGGCTCAGACCATACCGAACGGCTGATGGAGAGGGGAGTTATTGAAATTGCTCCTCTTGCGTATATGAGGGGAAGAACGCTTGATGATTCCTTTGTCATTTTGGACGAGGCGCAAAATACGACTCCAGCCCAAATGAAAATGTTTTTAACCCGTTTGGGCTTTAAGTCCAAAATGGTCATTACCGGCGACATCACCCAGGTTGATTTACCTAAAGGGATCAAATCCGGCCTTCAAGTCGCGAGAGAAATGCTTAAGCATATTCCTGATATTCCATTTGTGGAATTGGACCCAACCGACGTCGTTAGACATCCGTTAGTTGCGAAAATTATCGAAGCATATGAAACGAAGAATAACTAGTGACCCGATTTGCCGCTTATCGGGTCTTTTCCTACATAATGTAAAGATAGTTTCAAAAAAGGGAGGTGCTTTTTTTGAAAAAAAATGAAAATAAGGAAAGCAGCAGGCTGAACAGGATGAAACACTTTCGTTTTTTGCATTACATCCTGTATGGTTTTTTGGCAGCTTTGTTGTTTTTTCTTTTATTTTTCCATATAAGGCCAGAAACCCTTGATCTGGATCTTTTTTCTGTCAGTGACCAAACGATATACTCACCATCAACAGTTGAAGACGAGCAGGCTACAGAAAACAGAAAAAGGGAAGCAGTTGATGAAGTTAAAGATCAGTATGTGATGAGAAAAGACTTCTCAGATAACCAAGTAGATCTGGTAGCTTCTATTTTTTCAAGCATAGCCGAAGTGAAGGCGGAGCGTGATGAAAAGAGTAAAAACGAAGGTTCTCCGCCAGACGATAAAACGCTTATTGACTCGGTTAAAAAGCAACTGACGAAGGATGTTAATGATGCATTATCCGACGATATCATATTGTCGCTACTCAATACGAGCAACGAGGAACTGGAAAATGTAAAGGATTACGTGATCACGACAGTAAATTCGATCATGGGCAATGAAATTTCGATTGAGGAAATTGAAGAAGCCAAAAATAGTGTCAACAAAGAATTAAAAAATTATTCTATTCCATCTGAGCTGCAGAACGCTGCGGTGACTGTCGGCAGGTATGCCATTATTCCAAACCATGTATACGATCCAAAAGGGACGGAACAAAAAAGGCAGGACGCGGCTGACAATGTTCAACCGGTACAAATCAAACAAGGCCAGATTCTCGTTGAAGAGAACCAGTTGATCGACAGGGAAGTCTATCGAAAGCTGCAGCTGGCCGGTCTTTTGGACGGATCTGATTTGTACAGGCCAGTTACTGGACTATTGCTGCTGATTGGCTTATTCATTGCTGTAATGGCGTACTATTTTCAAAAACAGGACAAACCGATTACTGAGAAAAATAAATCTTTATTATTATATTCATTAATCTTTGTCATTACGATTTTATTGATGGAAGTAATCAGTTTATTTCAACAGATGGATTACCGAAATACCGCCTATCTCGTGCCGGTGGCAATGGGTGGTGTGCTGATTAAACTTTTGCTTGATGAGAAGATTGCGATTTTATCAAGTATCATCTTTGCAATTTGCGGAAGCATTATGTTTAACGATGAGGTTACTGGTGTGTTTAACTTTGTCGCAGGCATTTACTTGTTGATCAGTTCGATTTCTGGTGTGCTCTTTTTAGGAAAGCATAATGCGAGAGCAAAAATATTGCAAACCGGCTTATATGTTTCGATTATTAATATTCTTGTAATGTCGGCCCTCTTGTTTATTCAAAATACGACCCAGCCTGGCTGGGAAATTGGGACAAATGCGGTGATGTGTATCTTTTCAGGTGTTGCTTCTTCTGTATTAGCGATTGGTTTAACGCCGTTTTTTGAAACAGGGTTTGGTTTGCTTTCAACGATAAGGCTGATTGAACTTTCCAATCCGAATCACCCTTTGCTGCGGAAAATACTTACCGAAACGCCTGGAACCTACCACCACAGTGTAATGGTAGCCAATTTGTCGGAGGCGGCGTGTGAAGCAGTCGGGGCAAACGGTCTCCTTGCAAGAGTGGGAGCGTATTACCATGATATCGGGAAAACGAAACGCCCTCAGTATTTTATTGAAAATCAAATGAACATCGATAATCCGCATGATAAACTATCACCACAGCTTAGCAAAAACATTATCATTTCCCATGCGGTAGACGGGGCAAATATGCTGAGGAACCATAAAATGCCAAAAGAATTAGTCGATATTGCCGAGCAGCATCACGGAACGTCACTGCTTAAGTTCTTTTTTTACAAAGCGAAAGAAAAAGGTGACCGTATTACGGAGGAAGAATTTCGTTATCCAGGCCCTAAGCCGCAATCGAAGGAAGCTGCCATTATTTCGATTGCCGATAGCGTAGAAGCGGCTGTCCGCTCAATGCACAATCCGAACCCTGACAGGATTGAAAAACTGGTCAGGGCGATTATCTCAGATAAACTGCAGGATAATCAGTTTAGCGAATGCGATTTAACATTTAAAGAGCTTAACAATATTGCGAAAACGCTATGTGAAACGTTACAGGGAATATTCCACTCCCGGATTGAATATCCGGAGTCAGTCAAACAGAAGGTGAAGCAAGCATGACATTAATAATTGATTTAACCGACACGACCGGCCGTTTAAGCGATGGCCAGCTTGAAGCCATTGAAAAGCTGCTTGAATTTGCCGCAGAGGAAGAAGGTACCGAACCGGAATCGGAGGTTTCCATTACGATTATGACAAACGAAGAGATTCAGCAGATCAACAAACAGTACAGGAGTAAAGACAGTCCGACAGACGTTATCTCTTTTGCCATGGAAGAAGAAGGTGAAGGAGAAATAAAGATTGTCGGTGCTGATACGCCTCCGGTGCTGGGAGATATTATTATCAGCATTGAAAAAGCTAATGAACAGGCAGAAGAATACGGGCATTCTGTGGAAAGGGAATTAGGGTTTTTAGCGATTCACGGATTTCTTCACTTGCTAGGATATGATCACATGACTAAAGAGCAAGAGGAGGAAATGTTTACAAAACAAAAGGAATTGTTAAACAGATATGGGCTTAAAAGAACCTAGGAATAATAATGAGTGGACCCGCCTTATGAATAGTTTTAAATATGCCTTTGAAGGAATTCGCCAAACGTTATTATCTGAAAGGAATTTTCAAATCCATACCGTTGCAGCATGCGTGGTCATCATTTTTGCTGCTGTTTATCAGATATCCTTTCATGAGTGGCTTATTGTACTCATTTTGATTGGCGGAATGCTGGCTTTGGAATTAATGAATACGGCTGTTGAACATATTGTTGATATGGTTAGTCCAAAGCATCATCCGCTGGCCAAGGCGGCCAAAGATGCATCAGCCGCTGCAGTTTGCGTATTTGCAATTATATCGTGTATGATAGGTTTACTCATTTTCATACCAAAAATCTTTTTGTGAGAAAATTCTTACAAATGCTTTGCAATTATTGAAATGGGCGTGAAAAAATTACCGTTATCCTGTAAAATAAAGGTGTAACGGTGTTACATTAGTATAAGGGAGTCGCAAGATGATCATTAACGATTTAATTTTAGAAGCGGAAAAAGCAAGACAATTCGCTTATGTCCCATACTCCAAATTCAAGGTTGGAGCTGCTATTTTAACAAATGACGGAAAAGTATACAGAGGATGCAATATAGAAAATGCAGCGTATGGAGTATGCAACTGCGCTGAACGAACAGCCCTTTTTAAAGCTTATTCAGAAGGGGACACATCTTTTCAAATGCTTGCGGTAATCGCGGACACCGCTCGCCCTGTCCCGCCCTGCGGAGCATGCAGGCAAGTGATATCCGAGCTTTGTCCGCCGGATATGAAAGTCGTATTGGCTAATTTAAATGGTGATAGAAGTGAAATGACTGTGCAAGAATTATTGCCAGGGGCATTTTCTCAGGGAGATTTAAATGGACATTCAGTATAAATCAGGATTTGTTTCCATCATTGGTAGACCCAATGTTGGAAAATCAACCTTTATCAACCAGGCAATTGGCCAAAAAATAGCGATTATGAGTGATAAGCCGCAAACGACTAGAAATAAAGTGCAGGGTGTTCGAACAACCGCAGATTCCCAAATCATTTTTATTGACACTCCAGGTATACACAAGCCCAAACATAAGCTGGGCGACTTTATGATGAAAGTGGCAGAGAATACATTAAAAGAAGTTGACTTGATTTTATTCGTGATAAACGCGGAAGAAGGGTACGGACGCGGAGATGAATTCATTATCGAGAGGCTGAAGCGCACGAAGACTCCTGTTTTTTTAATTGTTAATAAAATTGACAGAGTCCACCCTGATCAGCTGCTTCCTCTTATTGATGAATACCGCGGGCTCTATCCGTTTAAAGAAGTGGTGCCAATCTCGGCGCTTGAAGGCAACAACGTAGATACTCTTCTGAAACAGATTGAAGACTCCCTGCCGGAAGGACCCCAATATTACCCTTCTGATCAGGTCACAGATCATCCGGAACGATTTATTATTGCTGAATTGATCCGTGAAAAAGTGCTTCATCTTACACGTGAAGAAATTCCACACAGCATAGCGGTAGCTATTGATTTGATTAAAAGAAGAGAGAACGGTTCTGTATATGTTGAAGCCACGATCGTTGTGGAAAGAGACTCCCAAAAGGGAATTGTTATTGGCAAAAGAGGTGCTTTGCTGAAAGAAGTTGGAAAACGGGCAAGGAAAGACATTGAGCTTCTGCTTGGTTCACAAGTATTTCTTGAATTGTGGGTAAAGGTACAGAAGGACTGGAGAAACAAAATGTCGCAGCTTCGTGATTTTGGCTTTAATGAGGATGAGTATTAAGATGTTTTTCTTGGACAGCAATAGGCTCTTTTAACAATAATTGTTTCACATGAATTGAAGGAAGTGTGGTCAAGATAAGATTAAGATTTTGGACTATCAAGCTGGTTTAAATAAAAGAAAGGCGGGGTTAAAATGTTGAATTTTACCTGGACTGTTTTTTCGCAAACAGGTAACGTCGATACCTATCTCCTTTTTAAAGAACTGGAGAAGGAGAAAACCGAAGTGCCCGAAAGACTTGATAATAAGCTGGCCGAAATTGACTATCCGATATAACATCTTGATCGCCCACTTTTGGAAGGTGCGCGTAAATGCTTGTAAAGTGTGAAGGTATTGTTATTCGATCAAATGATTATGGTGAGTCCAACAAAATTGTGACCTTGCTGACCAGAGAGCTTGGAAAGGTTGCAGTCATGGCTAGAGGAGCGAAAAAATCAAATAGCAGGCTTTCCTCCATTTCACAGCCATTTATTTATGCTAACTTTTTATTTCAAAAAAGCTCGGGAATGGGAATGCTTCAGCAGGCGGAAATGATTGATAGCATGAGAGGTATACGTGAAGACTTGTTTAAAACGGCGTATGCCTCTTATATTTCTGAGCTGATGGACAAAGGTACAGAAGAAAAAAAACCAAATCCTTATCAATTCGAGCTTCTTTTGCAATGCTTAAAAAAAGTAAATGATGAGTATGATCCTGATATCATTACCCACATTGTCGAAATGAAAATGCTGAGTGTTATGGGCTTGTATCCGGAGCTCAATCAATGTGTTCATTGCAAGAGCAAAGAAGGAACCTTTCATTTTTCGATAAGGGATAATGGTTTTATTTGTCATCGTTGTTTTCATAAAGACTCATACAACGTACCTATTTCCCAAGCAACGGCAAGGCTTTTGCGATTATTTTATTATTTTGATCTGGAGCGTTTAGGAGAAATCTCTTTAAAGCCGGAGACTAAAAAAGAGCTAAAAACGGTGTTGGACTTGTATTATGAGGAATACACCGGCATTTTCTTCAAATCCAAACGATTCATTGATCAAATGGGAGAAATGAAAAAATTGCTTAATGATAACAATAATTGACTCTCGCAAAAAGCGGACACTTCTGTTTGGTGATAGCAATTGGCTCATCAAACTGAGGGAAGCTCCCGTCCTAATGTTTTTTTGAAACAATGGGACGGGAGCTTTTTGTCTTGAAACCTCAAAAAAAGTCGTATCTTGCAAAAATTGAACAAGTATTTTGCCAATTTGAATCAAAATATAGTAAAATAGATCGGAGCGAACTTCATTTAACGGTATGAAACGGGCGATCTTCTTTCTTCAGATCGCCTGGCATATTTTTTTTGAAAATCATATAATGATCCTTCAATCATAGGGTTTGAATTGCCCCGACTGATTGCTACTCTTTTTATTACGGGCTTCTCAATCAAGGCTGCCTGTTACTGAGCGATAAAATGAACTTAGATGCTGGGTCGACCCTGTGGCAAAAGGCGGTGAAAACGATCGAATTAAATAAAAGACAGGAACATATTTTGCAGATCGTAAAGGAGCATGGACCGATAACCGGTGAGCATATTGCCGACATGCTTCATTTAACTCGGGCAACCCTGCGGCCGGATCTTGCCATCCTTACAATGTCTGGTTTTTTGGAAGCCAGGCCGAGGGTAGGGTATTTTTATACAGGAAAAACTGGTGTGCAGCTGTTAGCCGATAAATTAAATAAACTTAAGGTGAAGGAATTTCAATCCATTCCTGTCGTCATTCATGAAAATGTGTCGGTTTATGACGCCATCTGTACGATGTTTCTTGAAGATGTCGGGACCCTATTCGTTGTTAATAAAAGCGCTGCGCTTGTCGGTATCCTATCGCGCAAGGATTTGCTAAGAGCCAGTATGGGGAAGCAGGAACTTTCTGCGATCCCGGTCCACATTATTATGACCAGAATGCCGAATATTACCGTCTGTGAGCGTGAAGATCTCATCATGGATGTGGCCAAGAATTTGATCGAAAAACAAATTGACGCTCTGCCTGTAGTAAAGAAAACAGAAAATGGATTAGAGGTAATTGGCAGAGTGACGAAGACCAATATGACGAAATTGCTCGTCAGCCTATCTGAAAATGAAATTCTGTAGAAACAAGGGGGAAGGGAATTGAGCAATCATATTATTTATGTTGTATCTGACTCTGTAGGGGAAACTGCCGAATTGGTTGTCAAAGCTGCGGCAAGCCAGTTCAACGGATCATCTGATCACACAAATATTCGAAGAATTCCGTATGTTGAGGACAAAGGGACAATTAATGAAGTTATTTCACTTGCAAAAGCAGATAAGGGCATACTATGCTTTACTCTCGTTGTCCCTGAACTGCGCGAGTATTTAATCACGGAAGCGGAAAAAGAAAATGTCGTTTATTACGATATTATCGGTCCGTTAATTGATAAAATGGAATCCTCTTACGGGCTCGCTGCTAAATATGAACCAGGAAGAGTCCGCCAATTGGATGAAGACTATTTCAAAAAGGTTGAAGCCATTGAATTTGCAGTGAAATACGATGATGGACGTGATCCGAGGGGCATTTTAAAAGCAGATATCGTTTTAATAGGTGTATCGAGAACATCTAAAACCCCTTTATCGCAATATTTGGCACACAAGCGAATAAAAGTAGCGAACGTTCCTATTGTGCCGGAAGTGGATCCCCCTGAAGAATTGTATAAAGTTGATCCTTCGAAATGTATCGGTTTAAAAATCAGCCCTGATAAGCTAAATAATATACGCAGGGAACGTTTAAAATCTCTCGGGCTCAATGATAAAGCAATCTATGCGAATATGAACAGAATCAAAGATGAATTAGAGTATTTTGAAAAAATTGTGACGAGAATCGGCTGTGAGGTCGTAGATGTTTCTTACAAGGCGGTAGAAGAAACGGCAAATATCATTGCAGGTATGATGAAGAAAAATCCGTAAAGGCTCAGGAGCTTCCACCTGGGTTTTTCATTTGTGCAAAAAGGGAAGAGTTAAAAATGTAGCATAATATCAACTTTTGTATTATAATAAAAAATTGTGATAAAATTATTGAATTTAGGTTTAAGCTTGACAATGAACGAATAAACTAGTATGGAAAACGTGTCAAGAAGTCTCTTTATAAAACCTTTCGACATGGGAGGATTTTTTTCGGTCTGCAAAAAGCATAACGAGAAATGCAGGAGATTGATGGAGGGATGGAGAATTAAATTTCTTGATGAAGCGAAAAGGACAATTTTTGTGGACGCAGATGCGTGTCCTGTGAAAGATGAGATTCGGCTCGTTGCCTCAAACTTTCACACGAATATTCTCTTTGTTGCTTCATATGTTCATTATCAGCAAACATCAGAAAATGAAAACTGGAAATATGTAGATCCTCAAAAAGAAGCTGTTGACCTATTTATCCTGAACCATATACGTGCAGGTGATATCGCGGTCACACAAGATATCGGACTCGCGTCCTTGCTTCTGGGAAAACATGCGACAGTTATTTCTGAAAGAGGCCGTTTATATCACGAATCAACAATTGACCTTGCATTAGAAAGACGATATCTTTCTCAAAAGGAGCGCAGGCGGGGCGTACACATGAAAGGCCCTAAAAAGCTTGTTAAAGAGGATCGTGAACGTTTTTCTGCCCGATTGCAAAAAATCTTGTCGAATAATGAAGGAATTATTTAATTCATATCGAATTATGTACGACGGAGTGTTTTTAAATGGCAAATATGATTCCTGAAGAAACGATAAACAGTGTCCAAAAGTCAGCTGATATTGTTGAAGTGATTGGTGAATATGTGCAATTGAAAAAGCAGGGCCGGAATTACTTTGGACTGTGTCCTTTTCATGGAGAAAATACCCCGTCCTTTTCCGTTTCAGCTGATAAGCAAATCTTTCATTGCTTTGGCTGTGGTGCGGGTGGTGATGTTTTCTCATTTTTAAAGCAGCTGGAAGGGTATTCCTTTCCGCAAGCTGTTTTGGTTCTTGCTGAAAAGTACCACATTGATATTCCTGATGATGTGTCACACGCAGCCGTCCCAACATCAGAAGAAGGTTCAGATGATCTGAAAATGATTGAAGCCCACGAGCTTTCTAAGAAATTTTACCATCATTTGCTGGTGAATACAAAGGAAGGCCAAGAAGCATTGGATTATCTTCAGGACAGAGGTTTTTCGAATGAAGATATCGAAAAGTTTGAGATTGGGTATTCTTTAAACTCGTGGGATTTCATGACAAAGTTCCTTGAAAAACGGGGGTTTGACCCGGAAATGATGGCAAAAGCAGGATTGCTTGTGAAAAAAGAGTCAGGAGACGGCTACTTTGACAGGTTCAGGAACCGAATCATATTTCCGATCCATGACCATCACGGAAAAACAGTGGCGTTTTCCGGCAGGTCACTTGCGGATAATCAGCAGCCGAAGTATATGAACAGTCCTGAGTCTCCTTTATTTCATAAAAGCAAGCTTTTGTATCACTTTCATCAATCCCGAGTACATATCAGAAAACAGGAAAGGGCTGTTTTATTTGAAGGGTTTGCAGATGTCATATCCGCAGTCAAATCCGGAGTGAATGAAGCTATTGCTACAATGGGAACGTCACTCACAGATGAGCATGCGCGGTTGATACGCAGGAATACGAATGAAGTCATCATTTGTTACGATTCAGATCGAGCAGGTTTCGAGGCCGCGCAAAAAGCAGCTGAACTATTAATAAAGAAAGACTGCAAGGTCAGAATTGCAATGATGCCTGATCATCTTGATCCTGATGACTACATCAGAAAATTTGGCGGCGACAAATTTAAAACTGATGTAATAGGGGCAAGCGTTTCGTTTATGGCATTTAAGCTTCAATACTTTAAAAAGGGGAAAAATCTCTCTGATGAGGGAGAACGAATTTCCTATATAGAGAATGTATTGAAGGAAATTAGCAGGCTGCCGACGGCTCTTGAAAAAGAAGTGTATATCAAACAGCTTTCAGATGAATTTTCGCTTTCATATGATTCTTTACAAGAGCAATTATCTGTTTATGATCATAATACTCAACAGGCTCAAAAAAAGGAGGCAGCTCCGAAGCCTGCTGTTACCCAAACAAAAGCTAAGCCTTGGAGGATTCGTCCTGCCTATGAAAATGCGGAGCGGACTCTCTTGGCGCACATGGTTCATGACCCGGAGATGATAAGAAAAGTACTTGATCGGATCGGGCTTGATTTTAACCTCGATGAACACAGGGCAATAGCCGCTTATATTTATGCGATGTACGAAGAAGGTTTAGATGTTTCCATTAGCAAATTGATGGGTAAAATGAATGATCAGGCTCTTAACCAGATTTTATCGGAAATTGTGATGGGGCATAACGATCGTGAAATATCGGAAGAAGAACTGTCGGATTATACGAGGAAAATCCTCAATTACCGAAACAAGTCAGTGATCCGGGAAAAAGAAGAAAAAAGACAGGAAGCCGAACGGAAAAAAGATTTTTTAGCGGCAGCTGCTTTAGCCCAAGAAATTGTGAAGCTTACTCGGTCTTTAAAATAAAGTAAAACTTCTCTAAGGTGGAGGCTTACACCCTGTGAATGCAGGATAAATTAAATCGATTGCAATGAATCCTTACGGAGGAGCAATCTGTACGATTCTTGTTTATTTTCAAGACGTTTTCGATATACCAGAGAGTATGCTTTAGAATATTTGGTTTTTGGAAGGAGGTATCCATGAATGGCTGATAAACAAACGCACGAAACTGAAACTGAATTCACGTTTGAGCAGATAAGAGATCAGTTGACAGAGGTGGGGAAAAAACGTGGAGTTTTGACATATGAGGAAATTGCCGAGCGTATGTCAAGTTTCGAAATTGAATCAGACCAAATGGATGAATATTATGAATTTTTAGGTGAGCAAGGTGTTGAATTAATAAGCGAGAATGAGGAGACTCAAGATCCTGACGTCCAACAGCTTGCCAAAGAAGAAGAGTTTGACTTAAATGATCTAAGCGTTCCTCCGGGAGTCAAAATAAATGATCCAGTCCGTATGTATTTGAAAGAAATTGGCCGGGTAAATTTGTTATCTGCAAAAGAAGAAATTACCTATGCCAAAAAAATAGAAGAGGGCGATGAAGAATCAAAACGACGCCTGGCAGAAGCGAACCTGAGATTGGTTGTAAGTATTGCAAAGCGATACGTTGGCCGAGGCATGCTCTTCTTGGATCTCATCCAAGAAGGAAACATGGGCTTAATGAAAGCCGTTGAAAAATTCGATTACCGTAAAGGCTACAAGTTCAGTACGTATGCGACATGGTGGATCAGGCAGGCAATTACAAGAGCGATTGCTGATCAAGCCAGAACGATTCGGATTCCTGTCCATATGGTAGAAACGATTAATAAGCTGATACGTGTACAAAGACAGCTTCTTCAAGATCTTGGACGTGAGCCTTTCCCAGAAGAAATTGCAGAAGACATGGATCTTACGCCTGAAAAAGTTCGTGAGATCTTAAAAATTGCTCAAGAGCCAGTTTCGTTGGAAACTCCAATTGGCGAAGAAGACGACTCTCATTTAGGCGATTTTATTGAAGACCAAGAAGCGACTTCTCCATCTGATCATGCAGCTTACGAGCTGTTGAAAGAACAGCTTGAAGATGTTTTAGACACATTGACCGACCGGGAAGAAAACGTTCTTCGCCTGCGTTTTGGCCTTGATGATGGAAGAACACGCACGCTTGAAGAAGTTGGCAAGGTATTTGGCGTTACAAGAGAACGGATTCGCCAAATTGAAGCCAAAGCTCTTCGTAAGCTTAGACATCCAAGCAGAAGCAAACGATTGAAAGACTTTTTAGAATAGAGTTGTGTGAGAACGGAATGAAAAACCGTTCTCTTTTTTATCACAAATTTTATGAAAACGCTGTATTTATTACTTTACTTCATTTTACTTAATTTTCTCCGGTTTTGCAAACCCTCTATCGGTTGAATTTTTATTTTCGGAGAAATAATTTAAAGTCAGGGAATACCCGATTAAGCTAAATATATGTCTAAACTGTGAACAACAGAGTTTTTTCCTATCATATTTTCTTTCCATTTTGTAAAATAAAAAGAGAAAGTGCTTACATATGTGGATCGGGGTTATCACAAAGGGGGATGTGCCGAATGAAACGCAATCCGTTGATACCATTTTTATTTATTGCCTTGATAGGAATTGGCTTAGTTTTCGTTTTATCAATTAAGGGGTTAGGAGATGAAAGAGAAATAGCAAGTGGAGGGAAGGAGCCTGCAAAAGAGGAAAATGCAAACGCTTCACCTGAAGAAATATACAAGCAAAGCTGCGTCAGCTGCCACGGGGAAAATTATGAAGGGGTATCTGGCCCCAGCTTGAAGGGTGTCGGCGAGAAAAGGGACGTTGGAGGTATCAAAGAAAAGATACAAAATGGCGGAGGCGGCATGCCGGCTGGACTGGTTCCGGAAGAAAAGCTGGATGAAATGGCAAAATGGGTTTCAGAGATCAAGTAATGCATGTAAAAAAGTCCTTTGCATTTGAGAGGACTTTTTTTTAATATATATAGTGCATTCCATAATTATTTTATTAGTAAAGAAGTGATGACATGAATGAAACGAAATTATCGAAAAGGCTTGAAACGGTGGCGTTAATGCTCAATGAAGGCTGTACATTTGCCGATATCGGCTCCGATCATGCGTATTTACCTTGCTACGCTGTGTTGAACGGCATAGCTTTAAAGGCTATAGCTGGTGAGATATCAGAGGGCCCTTATCAATCGGCAGTCTCTCAAGTGATAAAATCTAAGCTGGATTCAAAAATTTCCGTAAGAAAAGGAAACGGCCTTGAAATATTAACGCCCGGAGAAGTTCAATGTGTGACAATTGCAGGTATGGGAGGCTCATTAATCGCCCAAATTTTAGAAAATGGAAAAGATAAGCTGACAGGATCGGAACGGCTCGTACTTCAGCCCAACATTCATTCTCATCACGTGAGAACGTGGCTGTATAAAGAACATTACGAGATTCTGCAAGAAACGATTCTTGAAGAAGATGATAAAATTTATGAGGTTATTGCTGCGGAAAAAGGGGATAGAGACCGTCCTTACCAATCCATTATGTTTGAAGCGGGGATTTTAACAGGTCCGTTATTGGCAAAGGAAAAGAATGATGTTTTTCGAAAAAAATGGTCTTTTGAACTTGAGCACTTAAACACCATCTATACCTCAGTCAAAAAAGCAGCAGATTCAGAAACAAACAGAGAAAAGATGAAAGAAATACTTACGCAAATCAATCTAATTGAGGAGGTTCTGTCACATGTCTAAGCAAAGCGGTACCGATTTTATCAAATGGTTTGAAGACTTTTGCCCGCCTTCTTATGCGGTTGAAGGGGATCCAATCGGACTTCAAATCGGAACGTTACATAAAGAAGTGAAGAAAGTGATGATTACGCTCGATGTCTCTGAGGATGTTGTAAAAGAAGCGATAAAAGAACAAGCTGATCTAATCATTGCCCACCATCCACCCATTTTTCGGCCATTAAAAAAGGTTGAAACGAATCACCCGAGCGGCAAGGTCATCGAGCTATGTGTGAAGCATGATATTGCCGTTTACGCGGCACATACGAATTTGGATGTTACAGATGGCGGTGTCAATGACATGCTGGCTGAAGCACTGATGCTGAAAAATACGGAGGTGCTTGTACCGACTTTTTCAGATCCGATGAATAAATTAGTCGTATTTGTACCAAAGGAGCATGAAGAAAACGTTAGGAGAGCTGTCGGTAATGCTGGAGCAGGGCACATTGGCGACTATAGCCACTGCGCTTTTTCCACAGAAGGGATAGGCAGCTTCCGTCCGCTCGAGGGGTCAGATCCTTTTATCGGAACCGTGGGTGAGCTGGAGCTTGTCCATGAAGTCAGGCTGGAGACGATTTTTCCATCACGAATAAAAAAACAGGTGCTTGCTGCAATGCTGGAGGCTCATCCGTATGAAGAAGTAGCTTACGATATTTATCCAGTCGAGCAAGCTTCAATTAAAAAAGGATTAGGAAGAATTGGGACAATCGAGCAAGAAATGACGCTGCACGATTTCGCCCTGTATGTAAAGGACAAACTTCAAGTGGGCGGAGTTCGTATGTCTGGGAACCCGCAAGCCTTAGTCAAAAAGGTGGCAGTCCTAGGTGGAGACGGGAACAAGTTTATGAGCAACGCAAAAAAGATGGGCGCTGATGTATTCGTAACAGGTGATATTTATTTTCATGTAGCTCAGGATGCCGTTGCCGAAGGATTAAATCTCGTGGATCCGGGGCATTATGCAGAAAAAATAATGAAGCAGGGGCTTGCTGATTTATTGGAAGCTAAATGCAAAATGGAGATATCATTTGCTGCTTCTAGTACAGATACCAATCCCTTCGTATTTCTATAAGATATGGTGCGGTGATAATTAAATTGCATGCAAACGATAAATAAGAGGCTGGCGAACCAGCCTCTTATTTTGCTTTAACCTTTGGCAGTATTTTTTTCAGTGGAATGTCATGCTTTATCGTCCAGGTCGATTCATCTTCCCAATTGAAGCCTTCCAAAAACCGAATAACTTCCTTTGTAATAGGAGTCGGTGTAGACGCCCCTGCTGTGATTGCTACAGTTTCTACATTCTTTAGCCACTCAAGCTTTAGTTCGCTAATATCACCGATACGGTAAGCTTTTGTACCGGCAATTTCTTCAGAGACCTGTGCGAGCCGGTTGGAGTTATTGCTTTTTGGATCTCCAACAACAATCGTTAAATCAGCTTGTTTCGCTTGTTCAGACACGGCCTCTTGTCTGACTTGAGTTGCCAAACAAATCTCCTGGTGAAATTCAACATGAGGATATTTTTCTTTTACTTGCTCCATGATATCGTGAACATCCCATTGCGACATAGTGGTTTGGTTTGTAACTATAATTTTGTCATTCTGTATGTTAAGGTTAGCGACGTCTTCTTCTGTTTCTACTAAATGAACGATATCAGGTGCTACACCTACAGCGCCCTCTGGTTCCGGATGTCCTTTCTTGCCGATATAGATAACGTGATATCCTTTTTCTTTCATATCCAAAATTAGATTATGGGTTTTTGTTACATCCGGACAAGTCGCGTCAATTGCAACCAGCCCTTTATCTTCAGCAATTTTCCGTACTTCAGGTGACACACCGTGAGCCGTAAAGATGATCGTCCCTTTATCTACATTTTTAATAATTTCCAAACGGTTTGTGCCATCCAGCGTAATGATGCCGTCCTCTTCAAAGGCATCTGTCACGTGCTTATTATGAACAATCATTCCAAGGATATAGATCGGTCGAGGAAGAGATTTATCAAGAGCCGCATTTTTTGCAATAACCATTGCGTCAACAACTCCATAGCAATAGCCGCGCGGAGATATTTTAATTACATTCATTCTTGTTCCTCCTACAATCGAAGCTTAAGAGACGTCACAAAATAAAAAGCCGTTGTAAACGGCTTTATACTCTCAGGTTCTCTTTCTTCTATTATAGCTGATCTCACATTGGATATCAAAGATTCTTATACATACAGCCTAGGTCTTGAGCTTCCGGAAGGCTGGTTGCTAGAAGGCTTTGAAGCGGGCTGTCCGCTATCTGCTGCCGTCTTTTTTTTCTTTTTTTGCTGAGAGCTTGCTTGCATTGTTTCATTTGAATTTTCAGCTGAAGATTTGTCTTCTTTGCTGTTTGCATCGTCAGCTTTGTTTAGCTGGCTGTATAACTTTATCATGGAAGGAATATTTCTGACCAGAGGTCCGTATTGCTGGACCATCGGTGTAATTTGCTGAGCCATTCCGAGCATTTTTTGGACATTACCGAGCATTCCGGAAATATTGGCTGGATTTGCAAGATTCTGTAGTCCTTGTAGGCTTTGCAGACCAGAACCTGTACCTGCTCCTGGCAAGCCGCCTGCGCCTGGTAAGAATTTGGAGAGAAGTCCTCTGATTCCTCCTGCCCCTGCGTCATTCCCTGCACCTGCCCCTGGCGGCTGAGGGAAAAATTGGCCCATCTGTTGAAATGGCTGTTGAATTGGAGGCTGCGGCTGTTGAAATCGATTCATTTGGAAATTTGCAGCTTGCTGTTGCCGAAGAGCTCTTGGCATTCTTGGTCTGCCCATCTGCTGTGGACCGTTTCGTATTTGTCGTTGTGGAAACAATTGATTACCTCCTTTCGAAAAACATCTTGCACGATAGGATATGCATAAAGAACAAAATTTGTCTATTCATCTTCTTTCCGTCGGCTAATGGTTTTTTAGGAACGAATCAGTTATAATGGGTTTTTGATGGACACTAATTTAGTGTTTAAGGAGCTGAAAACATGGGACAAACAAAATTTACTGAATACAATTTAAAACCCTTTATCATAGAAGCAGTTGAGAAAATGGGATTTTATGAACCGACTGATATTCAAAGGAGGCTGATTCCTGCTGCTTTAAAAGGCGAGAGCGCCATTGGCCAATCTCAGACAGGAACAGGAAAAACGCATGCGTATTTGCTGCCGTTAATACATAGCATCCATCCTGATCAAGAAGAAGTACAGGTTGTGATTACAGCACCTACAAGAGAGCTTGCCAATCAAATTTATCAGGAAGTATTAAAAATTACGAAGTACACGGAAGCTGATGAAGAAATTATCTCAAAATGCTACATTGGCGGAACAGATAAAAAGAAAACCATCGAAAAGCTTAAGAGACAGCCGCATCTTGTCGTTGGAACTCCGGGTAGGATTGCAGATTTGATTAAAGAAAAAGCTCTTAACGTCTTTACGGCGAAAAGCTTTGTCATTGATGAGGCAGACCTCATGTTGGATATGGGATTTTTAGAGGATGTCGATTTTATTGGCTCCAATATGCCGGAGCAGCTTCAAATGCTCGTTTTCTCAGCAACAATTCCGGAAAAGCTGAAGCCTTTCTTGAAAAAATATATGAAAAATCCAAAATATGCACATGTCGAGCCGAAGCAAATTGCGGCAGAAAATATTGAGCACGTGCTAATCCCATCGAGGCATAGAGACAAGGACAAGCTTTTATTAACCATGGTAACCCACATTAACCCGTATTTAGCCATTATTTTCACAAATACGAAACAAGCAGCTGATCATGTCTTTGAGTATCTCAGAGATCACGGGGTAAAAGCTGGAATTTTACATGGAGGCCTGACACCGCGAGAACGCAAAAAGGTAATGAAGCAAATCAATGAATTAGAATATGCTTTTGTTATCGCGACTGATTTAGCAGCACGAGGGATCGATATTAAGGGTATCAGCCACGTTATCAATTATGAGCTCCCGGATGATCTGGACTTTTACATTCACCGTGTCGGCAGAACAGCCCGGGCCGGATCAACTGGTATCGCCATGACAATATATGATACATCCGATGAAGATGGCTTAGCAAGACTTGAGAATATGGGCATCGTGTTTGAAAACAAGGAAATTGTTAAGGGAGAATGGGTAGCCCTTGAAGATCGGCAGCGTAGAAAGAAACGTAAACGTGTGGCTGATGAAATTGATGAAAAGGCAAAGCATTTTGTTAAAAAACCGAAAAAAGTAAAGCCAGGATATAAGAAAAAAATGACCGCAGAATTAGAAAAAATCAAAAAGCGGCAAAGAAAATTAAATTCGAGAAAAGGAAAGTAGGGGAAACGGTTTGGTAAAGATAGGGTCACATGTAAGCATGAGCGGCAAAAAAATGCTGCAGGGAGCAAGTGAAGAAGCACAGTCTTATGGAGCAAACGCATTTATGGTTTATACGGGAGCTCCGCAAAATACGAGGCGTAAAAAAATTGAAGATTTAAATATAGAAGCCGGCACTGCCCATATGAAAGAAAACGGCATCGAGGATATTGTTGTACATGCCCCCTACATTATTAATATCGGAAATACGGGGAATCCAGCAACCTTTGAGCTGGGTGTTACTTTTCTCCGTTCAGAAATTGAGAGAACAGCTGCTATCGGCGCTAAACAAATTGTCCTGCATCCCGGTGCGCACGTTGGTGCAGGAGCTGAAGTCGGGATCAAAAAGATTATAGAAGGATTAAATGAAGTTATTGAACCTGGCCAATCGGTGCAAATCGCCCTTGAAACGATGGCAGGAAAAGGATCTGAATGCGGGAGGAGCTTTGAAGAGCTTGCGGAGATTATCAGCGGTGTGACCCACAATGAGCATCTCTCTGTTTGCTTCGATACGTGTCATACGCATGATGCAGGCTATAATATCGTCGAAGATTTCGATGGGACTTTAAATGAATTTGATAAAATTATCGGGCTGGACAGGCTTAAGGTTCTTCATATTAATGACAGCAAAAATGTATGCGGAGCAAGAAAGGATCGTCATGAAAATATTGGCTTTGGCCATATCGGTTTTAAAGCTCTCAATTATATAGTTCATCATGATCAGCTGCAAGACATTCCGAAGATTCTTGAAACCCCATACGTTGGAGAGGATAAGAAGAACAAAAAACCTCCTTACAAATTTGAAATCGATATGCTCCGGAATCGGCAGTTTGAAGAGAGCGTACTTGAAAAGATTTTAGCCCAGTAATGAAAATGAGAAACTTCTCGTATCAAAGGGTACGAGAAGTTTCTTTTTCACCTGATAAATTGGTTTAATAATTCATTCACCTTTTTGGCAGTGCTCTTGGATGTAATGCTCTCTACTTTTGTAATCAGGCTTGCTCTTTCCTTTTCATCGAAAATATTGACATTTTTTCCGTGTAACAGAGCCGCAACATCAGCAGCCTGTTTGGCAGTTAACGAAATTCCATACTGATTGGCATAGCTGAGAATATCCTTTGCTGTTGCTCGATTTAACCTCTGTAAAATAATCTTTTGCATGAAATACAACGTTCGTTCCTCCCCTCAAATCTAATTGTATGGGTGAATGACTCATATCGTTCCAATTTTTTCATTCAATTGGAGTTAAATTTAGTCAACATTGTATTTAATGGTATGATAGTAGTAGGAAAAAACCAGTTCGTTATGAAAGAAAGGAGAAAGTATGTCAGCACCAAAAAAACAGCATAAAAAAGAATCAAAAACCCGATTTATCTTTCGGCTATTTATGATATTAATTGGAGCAGCATGTGCTGCGGTGAGCATTGAATTGTTCTTAGTTCCAAATAATATTATTGATGGCGGAATTATAGGTATTTCTCTTATTTTGGATTACATATTTAAAGACAATCCTTTTATCAACTTCGCCGTCCTTGTCGTTGTCCTGAATGCACCATTTATGCTATTTGGCTACAAGCACATCGGGAAAACCTTTCTGGTCTCTACGATCATTGGGATTGTAGGGTTGTCCGTCGTAGAGAGCTCTCTTCATCACATTCATGCCTTCACCACAGAGCCGGTTCTAGCGACGGTATTTGGCGGACTGCTCCTCGGATTAGGCGTCGGGATAGTGATTCGAAACGGAGGTTCCATGGACGGATCAGAAATTCTCGGTATCCTTTTTACAAAAAAGCTCCCGTTTTCAGTTGGTGAGTTTGTCATGTTTTTTAACGTTTTTATTTTTACTTGGGCGGGCTTTGTATTCGGTCCGGAGCAAGCCATGTATTCGGTAATGACCTATTTCATTGCTTTTAAAACAATTGATGTTGTGATCCAGGGGCTGGATGAAACGAAAGCGGTCATTATCGTATCCGATAACTATGAGGAAATATCTGATGCTATATTGGACCGATTGGGCCGCGGCACAACAAAGCTGAAAGGAAAAGGCGGCTATTCAGATCTCGAGACAGAAGTGATCTATGCGGTAGTCACACGTTTAGAAATAACAAAGCTAAAATCAATCGTGTTCGAAATTGATGAACAGGCATTTATTACAATTATGAACACTCATGAAACAAGAGGAGGAAAATTCAAAACTGCTATTCATTAAACGATATATTTTACTTTTTATCTGATAAACGGTATAATTTATGATCGAACTGGTTTGAAGTGGTTTGCTATAATAGCAGCCATTTTCTTTTTGATTGTAAATCGTAATGGTTCAGAAAAATAAATTGAAGGTGAGAAGCAAGATGGTATCTCCAGCACTTGAATTGAAGCATGTTTCTTACGCTTATGAGCACGAAAATGCAATTGAGGATATCACATTTACAATAGAAGAAGGAACTTTTCTCGGCTTGGTCGGCCCGAACGGATCGGGGAAAACAACTCTGTTAAAGTGCATTCTTGGTTTAATAAAGCCACAATCGGGTGAGTTAAAGCTGTTTGGCGAATCCTATAAAAAGTATAAAAATTGGGGACAAATCGGGTTCGTTTCGCAAAAAGCAAACAGCTTCAATACAGGGTTTCCCGCCTCCGTATTTGAAGTCGTCGCGAGTGGATTAACAGCGCGGCTCGGGCTTTTTAAGAAAATGGATAAAAAAAGCAAGCGTGCGGTTGAAGATGCAATAGAAGCTGTAGGAATTACTTCTCTTACACATCGCAACATTGGCGAGCTATCTGGTGGGCAGCAGCAACGGACGTTTATTGCCAGAGCTCTTGTCAGCGATCCGAAGCTATTGATTCTTGACGAACCCACAGTCGGTGTGGATCAAAAAAACGTAGAAGGTTTTTATCACCTTCTTCAAAAATTAAATAAAGAACGAGGCATGACACTGATACTTGTCACACATGATGTAGGTACAATCTCCGATAAAGTTACACACGTCGCCTGCTTAAATAAGACGCTGCATTTTCATGGCAGCCCCTCACAATTTGAATCGGTATCAGATCGTACGTTGTCATCTTTTTACGGTCATGATGTACAAACGATCAGCCATGATCATCACGGAGGGTACCTATAATGCTAGCACCTTTTTTTCAATATGATTTTTTACAAAATGCACTTATTTCAGGTCTGCTAATCGGACTTATTGCCCCTATACTCGGTGTATTTATTGTTGTCCGAAGAATGTCTTTAATTGCTGATGCACTAAGCCATGTGACCTTGGCAGGCATTGCAGCAAGCCTTTATCTTGAAAAGCGCTTTGCGTTTATGGCTGGCGTAAGCCCTTTGTATTTGGGAATGTTTTTTTCTATATTCGGGTCACTCCTCATAGAAAGGCTTAGAAGTGTATACAAGCATTTTCAGGAGCTGTCCATTCCGATCATTCTTTCCGGAGGTATTGGCGTTTCTGTCATTTTTATTTCTCTTGCAGACGGTTTTAATACCGATTTGTTCAGTTATTTATTTGGAAGCGTCAGCGCAGTCTCAAGAACGGATCTTTTTATTATCGTAGGTGTAACGGTTATTGTTCTGCTCTTGGTTTTTGCTCTTTACAAAGAGTTGTTCATGCTTTCTTTTGACGAAGAACATGCTCGCTCATCTGGTATACCGGCAAAATGGCTTCATTTTATTTTTATCGTAATCGTTGCCTTGGTTATTGCTGCGTCGATGAGAATTGTCGGCATTTTGCTTGTCTCTTCTCTAATGACATTACCTGTTGCGGCTAGTATCAGGATCGCAAAAGGATTTAAGCAGGCGATCTTTTATTCTGTTCTATTTGGAGAAATATCTGTTATCATTGGATTAATATCAGGTTTTCAGCTGGATCTTGCACCAGGAGGAACCGTCGTAGTGACTTCTGTTATCATTCTATTGCTGACACTGGGCTTGAACAAATTTAAAAGGAGATTTCTACATGAACGTTCAAGAGGCGCTTGATTTATTGAAGGAAAATGGATACAAATATACAAGTAAAAGAGAAGACATGCTGCAGTTGTTTGCCCGTTCCGATAAATATTTATCAGCCAAGGATGTGCTTTCAGATCTTAGTGTTGACTATCCCGGACTTAGTTTTGATACCATTTATAGAAACCTTTCGCTTTATGCTGATTTGGGGATTTTAGAAACGACTGAGCTTTCCGGTGAAAAGCTGTTTCGATTTGTGTGTTCATTCAGCCATCACCATCATCACTTCATCTGTCTCGCTTGCGGCAGAACAAAGGAAATTGATGCTTGTCCGATGGATGCCGTAAATGAAAATTTTAAAGGATACGAAATCAGCGGGCATAAATTTGAAGTATACGGAACGTGCCCTGACTGTCAATAAACCATTTTTAATACACATTAGATGTTAGTACAAGCAATTCATCCTTCTGCAAAATACTTTATATTATGCCAAAAGTGTTAGGAGGGTGAAAAAATGAATAAACATCATCATAAGAGTGACTTTTTTATTGCAAGGTTAAGGGGTTCAGAAGAGGTTCCGCCAGTTCGTACCAATGCAAGCGGATTTGCACAGTTTCAAATAAGCAGCGATGAAAAAAGCATTCGATATCAATTAGAGGTAAATAATCTTCGCAATTTTACTCAGGCACATATTCATATCGGTGAAAGAGGGGAGAATGGTCCTGTAGTTGTTTTTCTCTTCGGTCCGGTTGATCCTAGTATCAGTGTAACTCAAGGTGTCATCGAAGGTACCATTACCAAGAATGATCTCGTAGGGCCCCTTAGCGGAAAGCCGCTTTCGGCATTAATAAAGCTTATTAGAGATGGAAGAACATATGTCAATGCTCATACCGTGCAAAATCCGGACGGAGAGATTCGCGGTCAAATAAAACCGTATCAATCTAAAATAAAAAACTAATTTCTGATATAAGATTCTCCATGTTTAATCCTGTTTCTATACAGGATTTTTTTATTTTCGTAAATTCCCTTGGATAAATCATACTTCGGTTACTTAATCATACCTATTTAGCATGAGAGTTCTTTTAAAAAGGGGATGATTTTTATGTGTCCATATTATCCAATTCGAGTAAATAAATGGGACCATGTTTTATATTTGCTGCGTCAAAGCTTATATGCTGAAGAAATGGTGTGTGCAATGAGCAGTGAGCTTTTCCATATCCCAAAAACAAAAGATTTAAAAGGAAATCGAGAAATGCACAGTCATCTGGTTCCAGCTTCTTATCATCGTGTGACGGCTGCAGGGTCTGCCCAAAGGCTAAAAAACGGCGAGAAACAGAATTCGATTGTAGAGACTATGACGGCTTGTATCTTAAATGCTGAAAGCCAAGATAAAAAAGTACGTGAAGGGTTAAAAACGATGGAGGAAAATGCAATTCCCGAGTATAAACCCTTTATTAAAGTAATTATCAAATGGCAAGAACAAGCAGAAACCTCTTTAAATCAAGCGAAAGCCTCACTGCAATCAATTGGGGTTTCGTTTTCCGCTGAAAGTGAGCAGCAAAGTGGAGAATACAGTCAATAAATAAGCGGGTAGTTTAAACCGCTTTTTTGTTTTGAAATACATAAACCAATACAAAACTGATTAAACTATAAATGCTCCTTTATCATGAAAGTGAGGGCTGACAATGGATCAAGAAAAAAATCACAATCGATTTGAAAACCGGGATGAGCCGGATGTCAATAGACGTAATTTTGACGAAGAAACGGCTGCAGAGCTCACAGAACCATATCGAGCAAAAAATGATTCAGACAGGCGTAACGATGTCGAGGACGCAAACAGAGATAATGCCGGATGGATCGGTTATGCTGCTTTGGCAATATCGATCATTTCCTTGTTTATATTCCCTGTTCTATTAGGGATTGTCGGTATTATCGTCGGCTTTATTGCAAGAAGAAGAGGAGCAGGAGCATTAGGGGCTTGGGCAATTGGAATCGGTGTTGTTTCTTTGCTCATTGGAATATTTATCACCCCATTTTTCTAGGTACAAAAAAGCTTGGCGGAATTCCCGCCAAGCTTTTTTATTTAGGCTTTAATTTTTTCTTTTTCAGCTGCTTCTTTCGCATAATGCTCTTCGGCAAGCTTATCGATTTCTTTTTTTAATTCCTCGACCATTGTTTCTTCAGGAACTTTTCTTACTGTTTTTCCTTTGCGGAACAGAAGGCCTTCACCTCGGGCACCGGCAATGCCGATATCGGCTTCACGTGCTTCGCCAGGACCATTTACAGCACAGCCGAGAACAGCAACCTTAATCGGAGCTTTTATTTTTGAAATATATTCTTCGACTTCATTTGCAATGCTAATTAAGTCAATTTCAATTCGCCCGCACGTTGGACAGGAAATCAATGTTGCCGCATTAGAGGCAAGGCCAAACGATTTTAACAACTCTCTTGCAACTTTAACCTCTTCAACCGGGTCAGCGCTTAAGGAAATGCGCAATGTATTTCCGATTCCAAGGCTTAAAATCGCTCCAAGCCCCGCAGAGCTTTTCACAGTACCGGCAAATAATGTTCCGGATTCGGTAATTCCGAGATGAAGAGGGTAGTCAAAGGCTTCAGAAGCTTTTCTATAAGCTTCAATTGCAAGCTGAACGTCTGATGCCTTCATACTGACAATGATATCGTGAAAGTCAAGGTCTTCAAGAATTTTTATATGATGAAGCGCACTTTCGACCATGCCATCTGCTGTCGGGTATCCGTATTTATCAAGAATTCGTTTTTCCAACGAACCCGCGTTTACACCGATTCGAATCGGTATGCCTTTTTCTTTGGCTGCTTTCACAACAGCCTCCACTTTTTCACGGCGCCCGATATTTCCAGGGTTTATCCTAATTTTATCGGCTCCGCCTTCAATTGCTTTCAATGCTAATTTATAGTCAAAATGTATATCTACAACCAAAGGTATCGTAATTCGTTTTTTTATTTCCGCAATTGCGTCGGCAGCTCTTTCATCCGGACAGGCTACACGAACAATTTGGCATCCCGCTTCCGCCAGCCGATTGATTTCAGCTACTGTCGCTTCCACGTCATGAGTTTTTGTTGTTGTCATGCTTTGTATAAATAATTCATTACTTCCGCCTATTGTTAAAGGACCTACTTTGACTGGGCGAGTTTTTGTACGATGTGTGATTTCACTCACTTTCAACCGCTCCTTAACGTTTGTTTAGCATCTTCATGCTGCCTTTGTCGTTTTAGTTACATGTCATATTGTATCAGTCCGTCAGTCAAGCTGACAAGGAATTAAGAAGATTTATTGTATACAGGGAATTTATAAACTTTCCCCGACTGAATGAGGTTTGCTTTCGTTTCGGGATTTAAACGTTCGAAATCCTCGACAATTTGCTCAGCTGATATAGGAGGAGAGCCGCCGCTTTTTTGATCAACGATGGAAAAAACCGTTTCTCCCTTTTTAACCGTATGGGCTTGGAAAACACTCCCTTCTTCAGCTTGGGAAGAAACCGGCTGAATTTTAGGCTCCTCTTGCTGCTTCTCTTGCGGAATGGGATTAGTTCCCCAGCTTAAATCATAGTACACAATAAAGGAAAGAAATACTAAAGAAACAACAATAATGAACCGTTTCAACCTAGTTTCCTCCCGACAGTTTTTATCATTATATGCTTGTCCTAAAGAGGATAGAACAAAAGCGCAAGCGCCTTGAGTTCACTTGACTCAAAAAGTGCTTTTTACTTTTAGATGCATGAGGTTATTTCTCACAAGAGCTAAGCGCTGAGGGCGGACACAACCGCCAAGTTATCCACAATCCCATTTGTTTTATAAATGAAAAAACCGCCAAATTATATTGGCGGCAAGAATCGTTATGTTCTTTTTGTAGGAATTTCTTTAACTGCGAGAAATAGAATCATGAAATGCACAAACCAATTTAGCAGCATTGGACTTGGAACTTCAGTATGTAAAGCTGTCATGATAGCAAAAAAGACGGTTGCCAAGGTGGCAGAGTATGCAGCCATGGTCCAAAGCTGTTTATAGGGCAGCATGCTGCTTTTTCCTTGCATATTTTTGATCAAGATCCCCAGTACAGCCAAAAGTGATACTTCGATAAATTTGCTTGCGGCAGAAAAAAAGAAGATAAGTACAATTAGTACAGGAACAAAGAAAGATTGTAATTGACCAGACAGGTCTAAAATTTCATTTTTGGAAATATCAGAAGGGAACATAGTATATTCAAATTCCATCGCCTGCCCGTCTGTTGCAATGACGAACTTATCTTTTAAAAACGCAGCGGCGTTTTGTTTCGCTTCAATTTGTTCCGTATCATATGCGCTTGCAGGATCCAGAACGACCATAAACTGTCCGGCCTGCCCTTCTACAGGGGCTTTTTCCGCAGTTGATAATTGGCCATCTTTGATACTGAAATCAGGTATATCCCTTTCAAGAATATCTTTGAAATCATAAGATGCCTGGTAGATCGTCGTTCCCATATTGAATGCAGATGGCAGCGCTGCTAGAAACGACAAAAGAAACACATACAAAATGGCGATGCCTATTTTTTGAAAACGAGTCCGGGCAATCGCCTGCGGGGAGTAAATACTTTTAAAAAATTGTCTAAAAATCCTCATCACGTCCAATTATATAATCATAATACCCGCTCTTCATTGTAACAGTAAGCCGAATGTGAACACAAGAAACTTACGCATAAGCAAATCGTGATCACATGTTTAAAACTGCGGAGGATCGGAAATTGTATTATAGACTCGGGTCACACCGATACAGACATGAGCATTTGTATTGAAACAGGCTTATATTTTTGGTACTCTGAAAATTGAAAAGGCTTGCTTTCAGGCCCGATTACATAACAAATTTAGGGAGGAATTATTAATGGCATTTGAATTACCAGAACTACCTTATGCTTATGATGCATTGGAACCTCACATCGACAAAGAAACGATGAACATTCACCATACGAAGCATCACAACACATACGTAACAAAATTAAATGACGCAGTCGCAGGAAAGTCAGATTTGGAAAGCAAATCAGTAGAAGATCTTGTTGCAAATCTTGATGCTGTACCTGAAGATATTCGTACTGCTGTGCGCAATAACGGAGGCGGTCATGCCAACCATTCGTTCTTCTGGAAAACACTTTCTCCAGATGGCGGCGGTACTCCAACCGGCGAACTTGCTGATGCGATTTCAGCTGAATTTGGCAGCTTTGATAAATTCAAAGAAGACTTCGCAGCAGCTGCGGCAGGACGTTTTGGTTCTGGCTGGGCATGGTTAGTCCTTAACAACGGCAAATTGGAAATTACAAGCACACCAAATCAAGACTCTCCTTTATCAGAAGGCAAAACGCCAATTCTTGGTTTAGACGTATGGGAGCATGCATACTACCTAAAATACCAAAACAAGCGTCCTGATTATATCGCCGCATTTTGGAATGTTGTAAACTGGTCTGCAGTAAACGATCTTTACACAGCAGCAAAATAATCACGTATATGAGAACAAGGATCGATTCTTTCGATCCTTGTTTTTTTCTGCTTTTTTTACATATCTGCAAATCGATTAGACAAACTAATGACTACAGTAAAGGGGAGTCATTGATGAGCAGACTAAAAAAAATGGTAGGGGACGTGGAAATCAATCAAGATCTGCTGCTGCTTCTGTCAGTAGGAGGCCTTTACTCATTATCCATCGCATTATCAAATACATTTGTAAATATTTATTTGTGGAAGCAATCGGGGCAATTTGTTGATTTGGCCATCTACAACCTATCTTCGGTGATATTTGAGCCGATTGCCTTTTCGCTGGCTGGCTGGTGGGCGAAAAGGATCGACAGGGTGATTATCCTGCGGCTGGGCATTGTGTTTTTAGCTGCTTTTTATTTGATTGTACTTGGTGCAGGCGAAGTAGCATCGGCGAATCTCGTCATGCTTGGCAGCGTATTGGGGATTGGCTCTGGCTTTTATTGGCTGGCATATAATGTATTAACATTTGAAGTGACTGAACCTGAGACAAGAGATTTTTTCAATGGCTTTTTAGGAGTACTGGCCTCATTCGCGGGAATGATCGGACCGGTTGTCGCAGGTTTTGTGATTTCCAGGCTTCAGGATAACAATGGGTATAATTTGATTTTCAGTCTTTCGTTAGGTTTATTTTTATTGGCTGTTATTATGAGCTTTTTTTTAAAAAGAAGAGAAGCTCACGGAAGATTTTTGTTTAAAAAAATCTGGGAAGAGCGAAATCATGATAAGGATTGGGGAAGAATTACCAACGCCCATTTTTTCCAAGGGGTCAGAGAGGGAATATACGTCTTTATTATAAGCGTTTTTGTATTCATATCGACTGGAAGCGAGCTTGCGCTAGGCACCTTTGGACTAGTGAATTCAGCTGTATCTTTTGTTGCATATTATTTGGCAGCAAGGATGATCAAAAAACACACGAGAAAAAAAGCGATTTTTTTTGGCGGGATGCTTCTTTATAGTTCGTTGTTCCTTATTCTGTTCACCATGTCCTATCCGACACTTATTTTATACGGAATCGCGATCTCAATCGGCTATCCTCTTGTGCTTGTGCCGTATATTTCAATGACATATGATGTGATTGGCAAAGCGAGAAACGCACGAAAGGCAAGAATTGAATATATTGTGATTCGAGAGCTGTTTTTAAATTTTGGAAGGATCTGTTCCATATTAATTTTTCTTTTACTCGTTTTGCTGCTAAATGAGGAGATCGGCATCCCGGTATCACTAGTCATTCTTGGAACAGGTTATGCTGCTATATATTACTATGTAAAGGATATTCAGCTTGAAGAGCATGGTGAGGAAAGTATAGCAGAAGACGGACAGAAACAAGCTTCTGAAACGAACCTTATAAAAGGTGAGAGGTAAGTTACATTTTTATGACAATTCGTGAATATTGTAGAATAATGTCTAAAGGCACTTTATTATTAATCAGATAAGGTGTCTTTTCTTACGCATGTATTGAAGTTAAATATAGACTAGGTGATGGAAGATATGAATAAGAAAACGTATAAAAAAATAATGCCGATTCGTTTGCATTTGTTATTTCTTTTTGCCTTTATCATTTTTACTGGTGTGATTATCAGGCTGGGAATTGTACAAATCGTTTATGGTCAAGACTATACCAACGAAGTAGAAAAGCAAGAAGACGTCGATGTAAGCAATTCAGTCCCAAGAGGAAAAATCTATGACCGGAATTTTAATACGATGGTCGGAAATTCTCCACTTAATGCGATTACATACACGAGAAGTGCCAGTACGACACAGGAAGAGCGGTTGGAAGTTGCAAAAAAGCTGTCAAAAATGATTAAACTCGGTACCGATAAAATAACAGAACGGGATAAAAAGGACTATTGGATTTTGACTAACTCGGAGAAAGCGAAATCACTTATTACGAGTGAAGACCGGCAAAAGCTAGAGGACGGAAAGATCGCTGAAGAAGACCTGTATCAGCTTCAGCTGGAACGCATAACCGAAGAAAAATTAAGTGAACTGACAGATGAGGACTTGAAGGTTCTTGCGATCAAAAGACAAATGGATCAAGGATATCCTTTGAATCCGCAGTTTATAAAAAATAAAGATGTGACAACAGAGGAGCTGGCATACGTCAGCGAACATTTAGATGAGCTTCCCGGAGTAAACGTAACGAAGGATTGGGACCGGGAATATCCAAACAAGGATCTGCTTAGATCTCTTCTTGGACAAGTGTCAAAGACCAATGAAGGCCTTCCGCAAAGCCTGCTTGATCACTACCTTTCTCTGGGCTACAGCAGAAATGACAGGGTTGGGAAAAGCTATCTCGAATTGCAATATGAAAATGTTCTTCAAGGACAAAAAGAAAAAATAAAAAATGTAACAGATCGTTCGGGAAATGTGGTTGATTCCCAAGTTATCAATCAAGGAAAAGCAGGCAAGGATCTTATCTTAACGATTGACATTGATATGCAAAAAGAAGTGGAAGCGATTATTGAAGATGAGCTCAGGAAAGCAAAGCAAAAGCCGGGTACTGCCTTATTAGACCGGGCGTTTGTCGTCATGACGGATCCGAAAAATGGAGACTTGATATCCATTGCCGGCAAACAAGTAAAGAATAAAAACGGCAAGCTTGCTTTCGATGATTATGCTCTTGGTGCGATGACTTCATCATACGCCATGGGATCATCCGTTAAAGGAGCGACGGTTCTAACGGGTTATGAAACAGGCGCCATTCAACCAGGGACAATTCAAACGGATGAACCACTCTATATTAAAGGGTCGCCTCCGAAAAAATCGGTAACGACAATGGGTCCGGTAAATGATTTAACCGCACTTATGAGATCATCAAATGTATACATGTTCAAGACTGCGATAGAGATAGGAAATGGTACGTATAAAAGAAGTGAACCGCTCTCGATCGATCCAAAAGCGTTTAACACGTTCAGGTATTATTTTAACCAGTTTGGCCTCGGCGTAAAAACTGGAATCGATCTTCCGAACGAAGCTGCAGGGCTAAAAGGGGCTAAAACGGACCCCGGGTTCCTGCTTGACTTATCGATCGGGCAGTATGATACGTATACACCGCTGCAAATGGCACAATATGTGTCTACGATTGCAAATGGAGGGTATCGAATGCAGCCCCATCTTGTAAAAGAAATACGGGAGCCTAATCCAGATAAAGGGATCGGAAGCGTTATTGATTCAGTTGACCCAAAAACATTAAACAGAATCGATATGAGCGACAGCGAAATCAAACGGGTTCAGCAAGGATTCAAGCTTGTCATGCAGGGGCCAAACGGCACTGCAAGCTCTCAATTTTCATCAAAGAGCTATAATCCTGCCGGAAAAACGGGAACTGCCCAAGCATTTTACGATGGCCCGAATAAAGATAAATTTTTAACTCCGACTTACAACACAACTCTCGTTGGTTATGCTCCGGCTGATAATCCGGAAGTCGCATTTTCAGTCGTGGTTCCATGGGCTTATGAGGATTATTCAGACAAGCATTCAATCACAAATAATATTGGCGAACGAATTCTTGATAAATATTTCGAATTAAAATCGAAACAAAGTAAAGAAAATACGGCAAATAAAAATTTGGATAAAATTGAAGATGAAGCAAACACTCAATTAAACGAATAAAGAAGGAAGCGCCCTGGAATGACAGGGCGCTTTTTTGTAAATACTATCCCAATAAAATGCAAAATTCGACGTGGATTTACAAAACCTTAACAATTGGTTCAAACAGGCTTAATAATGAAAAGTTACCCTATTCCCTGTAGGACAAATTTCACAAATCATGTAGGGGGAATTATGGAAATGAAGAACTTCAAGGGTATAGCACTACTGTTTCTCATGTCTGCAATCCTAGTATTTGCAGCGGCATGCGGAAACTCAAATGAAGGTGGAAATGCTGAAGATAGCGGAAGCGGAAATGAAACTTCTGGAGAAGCTTCAGGATCTCTTTCAATTTCCGGCTCATCTGCTATGCAACCATTAGTACTGGCTGCCGCTGAAAAGTTCATGGAAGAAAATCCGGAAGCTGATATTCAAGTACAAGCTGGCGGTTCTGGAACAGGTCTTTCACAAGTCGCAGAAGGTTCAGTACAAATTGGAAACTCTGACGTTTTCGCTGAAGAAAAAGAAGGAGTTCCTGCAAACGAACTAAAGGATCATCAAGTAGCAGTTGTAGGAATGACCGCTGCAGTTAACCCTGAAGTTGGCATTAAAGATATTTCTTTGGACAACCTTAAAAAAGTTTTTACAGGTGAAATTAAAAACTGGAAAGAGCTTGGCGGAAAAGATCAAAAAATCGTTCTTGTCAACCGTCCTGATTCTTCTGGTACTCGTGCTACTTTTGTTAAATATGCACTTGGCGGAGCAACACCTGCAGAAGGAATCACTGAGGATTCTTCAAACACTGTTAAAAAGCTTATCGGAGAAACTGATGGCGCGATCGGATATCTTGCTTTCTCTTACTTAACAGATGATAAAGTTACATCTCTTTCAATTGACGGCGTTGAACCAACTGTTGAAAATGTACAAAAAGGCGACTTCCCAATCTGGGCTTACCAGCATTCATATACGAAAGGCGAGCCTGACGGATTAGCGAAAACGTTCCTTGAATATTTACAAAGTGATGAAATTCAAAATTCTATCGTTACTGACCAAGGATATATTCCAGCCACAAAAATGGAAGTTCAACGTGATGCAGAAGGCAAGCAAACAGATAAATAATTGCCTCTGATAAATTGTAGGGAAAGTGGTCACCTGACGCTTTCCCTATTACGATGTTATAGGAGTGTAAAAAATGGCAAAAAAATTAGAAGAACTTTCTGCTAGAGAAAGATTAATACATTCTAAACAAAATCGAAAAATGGATGAGGTTCGGGGAAGGATTCTCGTTACTGCGTGCGCTCTTATAATGATATCAGCCACAATCGCAATAACAATCTTTCTCGGAACGAAGGGTTTGCAATCTTTTCTTGTAAATGGTGTTAGCGTTGGGGAATTTTTAACTAGCTTACAATGGAATCCTGTAAATGAAAGCCCTGAGTACGGAGCATTCCCGTTTATCTTTGGCTCTTTTGCAGTAACTATTCTTTCTGCACTTGTTGCTGCACCTCTTGGAATCGGCGGGGCAATATTCATGACAGAGATCGCTCCGTCTTGGGGAAAAAAGATTCTGCAGCCGGTTATTGAACTGCTTGTCGGTATCCCTTCGGTTGTTTACGGGTTCATCGGGCTTACCGTATTGGTGCCGTTTATCGCTCAATACAAATCGGGGCCGGGACATAGCTTGCTTGCTGGAACGATCGTTCTTTCCGTAATGATCCTGCCGACCATTACGTCTATTTCGACCGACGCCATCTCTTCCTTGCCGAAAAGCTTGCGTGAGGGCTCTTACGCGCTAGGGGCAACACGATGGCAAACGATTCGCAAGGTATTGATTCCAGCAGCGCTTCCTACCTTGCTTACTGCAGTCGTACTTGGTATGGCCAGAGCATTTGGCGAGGCACTAGCAGTGCAAATGGTTATCGGAAATTCAAGAAATCTACCGGAAAGCTTGCTCGATACGGCAGCTACATTAACGACTATTATTACATTGAATATGGGGCATACCACATACGGAAGCGTAGAAAACAATACGCTCTGGTCCATGGGGCTTGTTCTGTTAATTATGTCCTTCCTATTTATTCTCTTTATTCGTTATCTGTCAGCTAGGAGGAAAATCTAATGAACAGCAAAGTAACCGACCGGATTGCAACAGGTGTCTTTGGTGTTATTGCCGGAATTATTGTTGCTCTTTTAATTGGCTTATTTTCTTATATCATTTTTAATGGTATTACTCATATATCTTTAGACTTTTTGACAACCAGATCAAGTGCAGTTGCATCAGGCGGAGGAATTCGGGATCAGCTGTTTAACTCGTTTTATATTCTGTTGATCACCATGATCATTACGATACCGCTTGGAGTAGGCGGAGGCGTCTATATGGCAGAATATGCACCTGCAAATAAACTGACTGATTTTGTCCGCACGTGTATAGAAGTGCTGGCTTCATTGCCCTCGATTGTTATTGGCATGTTCGGTTTGCTTATGTTTGTAAATTTAACTGGATGGGGATATACGATAATAGGGGGGGCACTCGCTTTAACCGTATTTAACCTGCCAGTTATGGTTCGTGTAACAGAGGATGCGATTCGTTCGGTTCCAAAGGACCAAAAGGAAGCTTCACTTGCGCTCGGTGTATCAAAATGGCACACGATCAAAACCGTATTGATTCCTGGCGCGATTCCTTCTATTATCACCGGTGCAATCTTAGCTTCGGGGAGAGTATTTGGAGAAGCGGCAGCCTTGCTTTTCACAGCTGGTTTGACGACACCTAGACTGAATTTTGAAAACTGGAACCCTTTTTCCTACACATCGCCGCTTAACATTTTCAGACCGGCTGAAACGTTAGCAGTACACATTTGGAATGTCAATACGCAAGGGATCATCCCAGATGCAGAAGCCATTTCAAATGGCGCAGCAGCTGTGCTTGTTATTTCTGTATTGATTTTTAATCTCGCAGCCAGATGGCTTGGATCGTATATCCATAAGAAATTAACGGCAACGAAATAGAAAGGATAGGTGAATCCATAAATGGCTCAAATATCTGCATTAAACAGGATAAAGGAATCTGAAGCAGAACCTGAAAACGCTGTGAAAGAACATGTATTACAAGTAAAAGATTTAGATATATATTATGGGGAAAAACGGGCAGTAAATAGTATTTCTTTTGATATAGAGAAAAACGCCATTACTGCTTTGATTGGACCTTCCGGATGTGGAAAATCTACGTTTCTTAGAAGCGTTAACCGAATGAACGACCTCATCCCCGGCTCTAGGTTCGATGGTCAAATTATTTATGAAGGAATTAACATTCTTGACAGTAAAATTAATGTCGTCAATTTAAGAAGAGAAATCGGCATGGTTTTTCAAAAGCCAAATCCATTTCCAAAATCAATATACAACAACATTACGCACGGATTGAAATATTCAGGCATTCGCAAGAAATCTGTTTTGGATGACATCGTTGAAGAAAGCTTAACAAAAGCTGCATTATGGAATGAAGTTAAGGATCGTCTCAAAGAATCTGCGCTTTCCCTTTCAGGCGGACAGCAGCAGCGTCTATGCATTGCCCGTACATTAGCAATGAAGCCGACAGTCATGCTTCTTGATGAACCCGCTTCTGCCCTTGACCCGATTTCTAATAGTAAAATTGAGGATCTTTTGATTGAGCTGAAAAAGGATTATTCGATTGTCATCGTGACGCATAATATGCAGCAGGCTTCAAGGATTTCTGATAAAACTGCCTTTTTCCTAAACGGTGATTTAGTAGAATATGCAAACACAGAGAAAATATTTACTAATCCGGCCGAGAAGAAAACAGAAGAATATATTACTGGCAGATTTGGATAGGAGGAAAGAGAATGAGTGCGGTAGCTGAAGGGATACAAACTCAGGAAGTCTTTCAAATGAACGACTTGAATTTATGGTACGGTGATAATCACGCATTAAAAAACATAAACTTTTCTATCCGCAAAAATGAAGTAACCGCAATTATCGGGCCTTCAGGCTGCGGGAAATCTACGTTTATTAAGACATTAAACCTTATGATTAACATGGTGCCGGGGGTTAGAATGTCCGGTGAAATTGTTTACCAGGGAAATAACATTTTACAATCTAAAATTGATTTGGTGGAACTTAGAAAAAATGTAGGCATGGTGTTTCAAAAAGGTAACCCTTTCCCCCAGTCAATTTTTGACAATGTTGCGTATGGCCCTCGCATCCATGGAATTAAAAGCAAGTCTAAGCTAAAAGAGCTTGTTGAGAAGTCATTGATTGACGTTGCTCTGTGGGATGAAGTGAAAGACCGTTTGGATGCTCCTGCGCTTGGTCTTTCCGGAGGACAGCAGCAAAGGCTTTGCATCGCTCGGGCTCTGGCGACTACTCCTGAAGTAGTGCTAATGGATGAACCGACTTCTGCGTTGGATCCCATTTCCACACTGAAAATTGAAGAGCTTATACTTGATCTGAAGAAAAAGTACACGATTGCAGTTGTAACACACAACATGCAGCAGGCAGCAAGGGTTTCTGACCGTACCGCATTTTTTTTAATGGGAGAATTAGTTGAAATCAATCAAACCGATAAAATCTTCTCAAATCCAGAGGATCAAAAAACAGAGGACTATATATCCGGCAGGTTTGGATAAGTCATACAAGGGGGATGTAGATGCAAGTTCGAAAGAGTTTTGACGAAGAGCTTCAAAGCTTAAAAAAAGAACTGCTTAGAATGACTGAATTTGCCCAAGAAATGCTTGATTTATCAGTAATGGCACTAAAAAATCAAGACATTGAGCTGGCGGAAAAGGTCGTGAAGAAAGATCAATTTCTCAATGAACAAGAAACAGATTTGAATAACCATGCAGTTACATTGATTGCAAAGCAAGCTCCTGTAGCTTCGGATCTCAGACAGTTGATTGCAGCGATCAAGATTTCTTCAGAGGTCGAAAGAATCGGTGACCTTGCAGTTAATATTGCAAAATCGACCATACGAATCGGAAACAAGGAAACGCTTATCAAACCGATTGTGGATATACCGAAAATGATTGATATTGTAAAATCGATGCTTACTGATGCGATTCTTTCCTATCGAAACAATAATACTATTCAAGCAAGAAACGTCGCAGAAGCTGATGATAAGGTGGACGCTTACCATAAAAAATTGATTGATGAACTGATGAAATTAATGACAGTACATCCGCAGTATACGTCGCAGATTTTACAGCTCTCTTTTATTTGCAGATATGTTGAAAGAATCGGTGACCACATTACGAATATTTCCGAACATGTTATTTTTGTGGATACAGGCATCCAATATGATTTGAATAATTAAAGCCCTGAATTTCTTTTCAGGGCTTGTATTTTTGCTTTGTTTATAGTTCATATGACCTAGTAGATATTACATATATAAGCGGGAGGAACTATTCATGGCCGGAATTTGGAGCAAATTAAAAACAAATCCTTTAACAACATTGACTGCATGGAGCGGGTTGTCCTTTACAAAGAAAATTATTGTTTCATACTTGATTACGATCAGCCTGACCATATTTGCCGCATTGGTTGCTGCCGTATATTTGTCCCAGCTAATTAAAGATGTGAAAGAAATGGATATTAGCAGTGAGCGATCGGTCCTAGTGACTGAAATCGGGTCAATGATTCGCGCCAAGGATGCAAAGCTTTCAGATTACATTACATTCAAAGAGGAGCAGTACGTTCAGGAATTTCGTACATATCGCAATCAGCTGAAACAATCTCTTGATGATATTAAAAAAAATGATAAAAACTATCAACAACAAGTCGATCAGTTGATAAAAAATAATGACAAAATGGATGAACTCTTTGTCAATACGGTCATGCCTTCAGTATTAAGGCTCGATGAGGATATTTACACACAAGCAAGAGACGAAACGGCAAAACTCAGAGACGAGAATCTTGACCTGCTGCATACGATTAGAGAATCGATAAACAACGAAAGAGAGATTTCTTCAGAAAAAGCAGAATGCGGAGCTGCAACTTCATTGACAGTTCTTATCGTTTCAATCATATTTGCCATTATTTTAAGCGGTGTGCCGCTATGGATCATTTTAAGTGGAATCAAACGGAATCTTAAACAAATGGTGCATTTGTCAGATGAAGTCGCAAAAGGAAATCTATCTGTAGATCCGGTCATCCCGCATACGAAGGATGAACTTGGGTTGCTTGCAGCAAGCAGCAATCAGATGGCTGAAAGTTTAAAACAAATGGTATTGCAAATAACGGCTGCTTCAGCTGAGATTTCGGACCAATCAGACTTACTGGCCGCACATTCCGGAGATGTCCAGAAAACAAGCGCAGTTATTTCTGAGACCATGGAAGGGATGTCTGAAAACATGGAGCAGCAAAGCGGCTATCTAGGGAATATGCTTGAAGAATTTACGACTTTTAATGAAGAGGTGAAAAACGTAAGCGGATCAGGAGAATCTTTACACCAATCTTCCGTGCGTATGCTTTCAAGCACGAAGGATGGATTTTCTGTTGTAACGGCTCTTTCACAGCAAATGAAGCAAATGTACAGTACAGTAAAAATGGCTCATGACCAGGTGAACAACTTGAATGCCGAGATGGTAAAAGTGTCAAAGCTGGGACGAGCCATTCAGGCGATTGCTGAACAAACGAATCTTCTTGCACTAAATGCTGCGATTGAGGCGGCAAGAGCAGGTGAGAGCGGCAGAGGATTTACGGTCGTGGCGAATGAAGTCAGAAAGCTGTCGGCTAAAGTCGATGAATCCGTTAAAGAAATTACAGCGATTTCAGCCAGCGTTCAGGAAAACAGCGAAAAGGTATCTTCTTTGCTTCAAACAAGCTATAAGGAAGTAAGTACAGGAGCAATCCAGATGGACGAGGTTGGTATCCGATTTGAAAAAATAAAAGAAGAAACAGAAGGAATGGGAGAACACATTGACGAAATCTCATCTGTGCTTAAGCATACAACGGAGCGCAGTGAAATAATTATGGGCTGGCTTCAGCACATTGCTTCAGCCTCAGCTGAATTTTCATCTGGGACAAACCAAACTGCTGCATCAATTTATACGCAAAATCAAGAAATCGGCCATATTTTTAAGCAAATTCAAGAGTTAAAACAGCAATCTACTCTTCTTTCACAGAGCGTAAAAAAGTTTTTAATTTAAAAAATATATTTTTTTAAATGCGATTATATGATTCCTATTTTCAACTTAAAACAGTATGAGTGTCTCTATTAGAAAATAGTCAAAATCTCGTACTAACATATTATGTACAAAAAAACAGGCTGAATCTCAGCCTGTTTTTAACGTGTCAGAACGTTTACTATCTGTTTAAAGCCCATACCGTATTTTAATTCAAAATCACCTGCACGTACCTTAGTATGGTAGCCGCCGTCGATCACATAGTCGTTAAAATCTCTTGCGGAAGGGATGAGTCCGTCTTTTTCAAGTTGATTCGAGACGTCAGCAGAACTCATTCCGTCTTGAATGGTCAACTTGTAATTTCCTTCTTTTTTAGAAGTTTCTTTTTCGGCAGGCTTCTCTTGTTCAGCCTTATCAGCTTGCTTTAATGCCTCTTCTTTTGAAGTAAGAAGCTTCTCATAGTCATTCCGTTTCAGTGACACCAATTTATTGGCTTCTAAGTACGACTTCACTTGGTTTTCTGTGATCTCTGCCTCATCTTTGGAAGCATCAGCTTTTTCATCAGGTGAAAAATAAAATGTTCCTGCAAGCACTGAAGTAGCAAGAATCATTCCTCCAGCAAACGCCTGTAATCCTCTTTTGGTCATACGAGAACCCTCTCATTGTCTTTAATAATTGCGCGAACATCTTCGACTGAAACATGTTCAGCTCTTGAAATGGCTTCTACGGACATGCCGTTGTTGTATTTCGAAATAATTTGTTTGACCGTATGCTGATCAATGTGGCTAACGTTCGTTTTGCCAGCAACGAAATTGGTATCTAGCAGCTCTTCTTCAAGGACGGTCATTTTCTTCTTTAACTTGTAAATTTCCTGCATAGCTGAAAGCTGTAATGTTTCTACTTCCTGCTCCACATCCTTGATTGAGTCTCTTTGAAAATATGATAGTGCGATTAGCACGATACTGGCAATAAATAATACGGCAATAGCAATTTCCACTTTCTTCACCTTCACTTTTTATTAGTGTCTGTATTTTTTATACCATAAAACCCCCCATTTCAAAAGGAAAATTGCAAAAAAAAGCGATAAAATGTTGAAAAATATTTTATTATGTAATAAAGTGAATCAACTGTGAAAAAATCGTTCTTTTATAATAATTCAACTGGCGTTTCATGCCTGTAAGTGGTATTATAGGAGAGTCTGATTCCATAAAATGAATGATTAGTTTGGAGGGAAAATAATGCGCGTAAACATAACTCTGGCTTGCACTGAATGCGGCGAGCGTAACTATATTTCTAAAAAGAACAAACGCAACAATCCAGATCGTGTAGAATTTAAAAAGTATTGTCCACGTGAAAAAAAATCAACTTTACACCGTGAAACAAAATAACAGCAGGAGATTTCCTGTTGTTTTTTTTATTCAACAAAAGAGGCGGGGAATCGCTTGAAAAAAGAACTGAGAAGGCAAATGCTGCAAAAGCTGAGTGAAATGCATGCAGTGAAGAAAGAATGGCAAATCAACAACATTCATCAAGCCCTTTTTGAAACCCCAGAATGGGCAGCTGCAAAAACAATCGCAATAACGGTTTCGATTAAATGGGAGATACCAACGGAATTAATTATTGAGAAGGCATGGGAGGAAGGGAAAATTGTAGGAGTGCCGAAATGCGATCCTCGAACAAACGAAATGCAATTCAGGCAGATCAAACAATTTGGCCAGGTAAAAAAAACATATGGGAATTTGTATGAACCATTAGTAGATGAGACAGAAATGATGGAAAAAAGCACAATTGATTTGATGGTTGTTCCCGGTATTTGTTTTGGGAGAAACGGATTTCGAATCGGGTATGGAGGAGGCTATTTTGACCGGTATTTGGTTAACTTCAGCGGAAGAACGCTTTCACTCGCCTATTCATTTCAAGTTATTCCCGAAGTCCCTCATTTCCCGCATGATATCCCAGTAGAGCAAATTGTGACAGAAAAAGAAATTATTCATTGCCCTGCAGAATAAATAATCGGCTAGTAAGACAGGATACGTATAGGAGGGATTTCTAAAATGAAAAAACTTTTGTTTATCCTGATATGCGCAGCTGTACTTTCAATCCTTGTCGATAACCGCTACAGAGTTCTTAATGTGGTTTTAGGGCAAGACAAGCTCAGACATTACTTCATTCATTCAATTATGAAAATTCCTTTTATTCGAAACCGATTTATTGAACAGGCACTATAGTTTCTAAAAGTCGCTCAGGTTATCTGGGCGGTTTTTTTATTACTTAAAACCCATGAACGAAAAGGATAATGGCTGTTAGCTGAGAATCATATGAAATACTGGTATAATGAAGTAAAATTTACTTGGAGCGTTAGACGTATGTATTCATTTCAGAATGTGTATTGGAATTTAGTATTAAAGCTTATCGAGAAGCAGTATGATCTAGTAAGCATGTCGTTAGACACAGAAGAAATCTGGCTGCAGCCTTCTTATAATTCTTCTTTTGATTTCATTCGTTTTAACAGAAGAGATGTCGATTTCAGTCAAGAGGTAGAAAGAGAAACAGAGATTCAGATGCAGAAGCTGGAGCAATTGCGAATGAGGATAAATAAGAAATCCATCCGTTTGCTTAATGTCCATTTTACTGCTCAACCGCCGGTAAATGATAGGAATGATATCCCTTTTTCCGTTTCTGAGACTAAGAATGTGGAAGTGGTTACTTTTTTAGTTCACCCATTGTCACTACAAGAGAATGCCGAAAGACTAGGATCTGCGTTAAATATTAGCTTTGGCCCGCTTGATCCTTCTTATGAGGCTGTTACATATGATCAGGTGATGGATACAAGGAATCAAGTTATGCAAACCGCAAAGCATAAGGAAGCGGAAAGATCCAAGCAGGCAGAAATGTTTCAGTATGGGAAACCATATGTAACGTACTTTTTTGCCGGCGTGCAAGTTTTACTCTTTATTCTTCTGGAAGCTGCTGGGGGGAGTACCAATACTCAGACACTAATTGAATTTGGGGCAAAGGAAAACTCGCTGCTTGCCGCAGGAGAGTGGTGGAGATTAATTACGCCGATTGTGCTGCATATCGGCATGACACATCTGCTGTTTAATACCGTCGCATTGATTTCTGTCGGAGGAACTGCAGAAAGAATCTATGGTTCTGGACGATTTTTGTTTATATATTTGGCAGCCGGAATATTCGGAAGTATTGGCAGTTTTCTTTTTAGCCCTTTTCCTTCTGCCGGTGCATCCGGCGCGATTTTTGGCTGCATGGGAGCTTTGCTGTACCTCGTATTTCAGAACAGACAGCTCTTTTTTAAATCAATTGGAATGAATATATTAGTTCTTATTGGAATAAACGCAGGTATCGGCTTCTTTGTTCCGAATATCGACAATGCCGGCCATTTTGGCGGACTGATCGGCGGTTTTCTTGCGGCTGCTGCAGTAGGAATGCCAAAGAGAACCAATTTGCCGCTTCAAGGTGCGGCGTTTCTCATCGCCGTAATTTTAGGTGCAGGTGCATTTTTATACGGAATCTATACGTATTGAGAGACGTTTTGACTAAAAAAACGAGCAAGTTTTTCCAGAGTCCTGCATAGGATTTTTTATGAATAAAGACTTAGGCAAGCTTTACCTTGACGAATCAATAGATTGTTTATACGCTAGTACTGTAATAAAGTAATTTCAAAAAGTATGGTGTAGCATGAAAACTTTATATGATGTCCAAGCTTTTCTTCGGCGCTTTGGAACCTATGTATACTTTGGCGACCGAAAAGCAGAGCTGGAGTTTATGCTTGGAGAACTAATTGAACTGTATGCAGATGAGATGATGACACGAGAGGATTTTTTAACAGCGACTATGCTCGTGAAAAAAGAACTCGCTGCCATCTCTAAATAAAAATTCAGAAATGAACAGGTAAAGGTGATATGGAATGAATGACAGCTGGTTAGTAGGTGTTGATTTAGGCGGCACCACAATAAAAATTGCTTTTGTTGACTTTGAAGGTACAATTCAATACAAATGGGAAATCCCCACCGATAAAAGCGGGGAAACGATAGTTGCAGATATTGCGCAGGCTATTGATGATAAACTTTCTGAGATTAATCAGTCCAAAAGAAAGCTGTGTGCTCTAGGGATGGGTGCGCCTGGTCCAGTGGATTATAATTCGGGAATCATCTATGAAACTGTTAATCTTGGATGGAAAAACTATCCGCTACAAGAACATTTACATACGGAAACAGGTTTACCGGCTGCTGTTGAAAACGATGCCAATATCGCAGCGTTGGGAGAAATGTGGAAAGGTGCAGGAAATGGTGCCAACGACCTAATTTTGGTCACTTTAGGTACGGGAGTTGGTGGAGGAATTATCGTTAATGGTGAAGTGGTTCATGGCATAAATGGAGCTGGCGGAGAAATTGGTCATATATGTTCTTTGCCGAGCGGCGGAGCACTTTGCAATTGCGGCAAAACCGGCTGCATCGAAACAATAGCATCTGCTACTGGAATCGTACGTATAGCGTTAGAGAAACTAAAAGAGCACGGTGATCAGCCTTCACTGCTAAGAAAACATTCATTTATTACTGCCAGAGAAGTGTTTGAAGCTGCTAAGGCAGGAGATGAGCTGGCAATGGAAGTAATAGAGTATGTTACTGGACATTTGGGACTTGTATTGGGCCACCTTGGAAGCGCATTAAACCCTTCTCAAATAGTGATCGGCGGCGGGGTTTCAAAAGCTGGAGAACTGCTGCGCAGCAAGCTTGAAAAAGCCTATAAAAAATATGCTTTTCCTCGTGCAGCCAATTCTGCAGAAATTTCTATTGCTGAACTTGGAAACGACGCAGGTGTTATCGGGGGCGCATGGATTGCAAGAAACCTCTATTTGCAAAACCAACAATTGAATGTTATTTCTCGCCTGAACGCTGAGTAAGTTACTTTCTTGGGAGAAATGAGTTAATTGCATATACACAGGGGAAATAAACTGACTTATTAAAATTGGATCAGACCGGAGATCAGTGGAGGAATATTTTCAAAAGGCTAAACATCTTTTGAATAAAACCTCCACTGTTTAGCGTTTCAAAATATAGGTCTAAAGATTTGATTTTCCTTTAACGAAAAAAACATGAAACTTTAACCAGTTTAACTCGTCTTACTATCGGAACAAGTCAAGAAGATTTCAGTTCAGTGACAAAACTCGTAATTCGTTGATTTGTTGTAAAAAATGGATTAAGATTTGGTTTAGATTTCTGTTTTTTTGTTAAAAATCAGAGGCACACGTTTAAATGCGAGTTGTTTGTTGCATTAGGAGGCATGCGAATGCGAAGAGGATCATTTTCAAAAATTTCTTTCTTGGTACTTGCTACTATTTTCATGTGGCTTAAAACCTATATTATTTATAAAACAAGCTTTAACATTAAAATTGAAAATATCACACAAGAGTTTATTTTATTTATTAATCCGTTAAGCTTTTTGCTATTTATATTTGGCATAGGGTTGTTTTTTAAAGAAAAGAACAGAAACCGGTATATTCTTGCTGCAAGCTTTTTTGTCACATTCATTCTGATGGCAAATGTGATATTTTATCGTTTTTACGATGACTTTTTAACAATTCCTGTTTTGTTTCAGACTAGCAACATGGGAGATTTGGGAAGCAGCATTACGAGCTTGTTTGAAATAAGCGATTTATTCATGGTGCTGGATCTTCTGATTTTACTTTGGCTGTACAAGTCAAACCCTAAGTTTAAAACGGATTTAAGGGCAACTAGAAAAGAGAAGACGGCTTATTTTCTTCTTGTCGCTGCTGTTTTCTTTTTTAATTTGGGAATTGCCGAAGCGGAAAGACCGCAGTTATTAACAAGATCCTTTGACCGGGAAATGCTTGTAAAAAACATCAGCGTTTTTAATTTTCACCTCTATGATGCCATGCTTCAATCAAAGCAATCTGCACAACGTGCTCTGGCTGACAGCAATAGCCTGACTGAGATTCAAAACTATGTGGATGCAAACCGTGTTGATCCAAATGAAGAGTTGGCCGGAATCGCAAAAGGCAGAAACGTAATTGCGATTTCTCTTGAATCAACTCAGAGCTTCGTCGTGAATAAAAAATTGAATGGCAAAGAAATCACTCCTTATCTTAATGATTTAATAAAGGAAAGCTACAACTTTACGAATTTCTACCATCAAACGGGCCAGGGAAAAACGTCTGATTCTGAATTTATCGTAGACAATTCATTGTATCCGTTAGGAAGAGGCGCTGTTTTCTTTACAAATCCGGGGAATAAGTACATGGCATCTCCTGATATATTTAAGGAGAATGGCTATTATTCTTCAGTTATGCATGCCAACAACAAAAGCTTTTGGAACAGGGATCTCGTCTATGATTCTTTCGGCTATGACAAATTTTTCGATCTCGACAGCTACAATGTCAATGAAGATAACTCGATAGGATGGGGGCTGAAAGACAAAGAGTTTTTTGAACAATCTGTTGAGTTAATGAAAGAAATGCCTCAGCCGTTTTATACACGTTTGATTACGTTAACGAATCATTTTCCATTTGAACTCGGAGAAGAAGATAAAATGATTGATGAGTATGATTCCAGCAGTAGGACATTAAATCGTTATTTCCCTACTGTACGTTATCAGGACGAAGCATTAAAACGATTTATCGAAAAGCTGAAAGAAGACGGTTTATATGAAAATTCGATTATTGTACTCTATGGGGATCACTACGGAATTTCTGAGAATCATAATGAAGCAATGGGGCAGTTTTTAGGTAAGGAAATTACCCCTTTTGAAGAAACGCAGCTGCAGAAAGTCCCATTTGTCGTTCATATTCCAGGCATTACGGATAAAGGTCCGAAAACAATTGAAAAAGTCGGTGGTCAAATTGACATCCGGCCTACGATCATGAATCTATTAGGAATTAATACAGAAGATCAGATTCAATTCGGCAACGACTTGTTGTCTAAGGAAAAACAAGATTTAACCGTGTTAAGAGATGGCAGCTTTATCACGAAGGATCGACTATACACAGATGGAGTCTGCTATGATAAAGCAACTGGCGAGCCGATTGACGAGGAACCCGAAGGATGCGAGCCATTCATCGAAAAAGCGAAACAGGAGCTTTCTTATTCTGATGAAATTGTTTACGGCGACCTCCTGCGATTCTATAAAGAAAACAAAATAGTGGATGGTTCAAAGCCGGACGGACAGTGAAGCTTCTGCCCTAAAAATGGGCAGGAGCTTTTTATAATTGGGGAAAATCTTTTTATTTTCGCTCATATATTGTTACGGGAAGGAGAGATGTTCATGCCGGTTATTCAAATCCAACCAAGATTAAAGCAGCAGGTGAAAAAAGTATCTGAGGTGTTAAATATTCATCCTTTCATATTGGACCTTTGCAATCAAGACTGTACTCAAGATGAGCTGTTGATTCCCGGGTTTTTCTTAAATGAGAGTGATTTTCGCGCAGAAAGAATAGACAGCTTCGCTCATCTGGAAGAGCTTGTGAAAGAATCGGAAAAAACAAGAGACAATTGGGCTGGTGAAAGAAATGTATATAATTCCAAAATAATTGAAAAAGATTTACAAAAAATAATTGAACTATTTCCATTTGTGAGATATCGTGTAATTGGACACTCTGTTTTAGGGAAGCCGATTCATGAATTGACAATCGGAGACGCGGGTGCGCCAAAGAGCGTTCATATAAACGCATCGTTCCATGCAAATGAGTGGATTACAACGTCTGTTTTAATGAAATGGTGCAAAGAATTTTTAGTTTCGTTATGTACAAATGAAAAGCATTTTGGACTTTTTCCTATAGAACAATTTAAGCAAACCAAAATATCGCTCGTTCCGCTGGTTAATCCTGATGGAGTTGACCTCGTTTTGAATGGTCCCGACCATGTCAATTTTGATACTGATACGTTACTTTCAATTAATGAACACCAGCCAGATTTTAATGAATGGAAAGCAAATATTCGCGGAGTTGATCTCAATAATCAATTCCCATCTTTTTGGGAAATTGAGCAGCAAAGAAAACCAAAATCTCCATCGTACCGTGACTATCCCGGATATGCCCCATTAACGGAACCGGAAGCAATTGCAATGAGCAATTTAGCTGAGAAAAGCCAGTTTGACAGACTTCTAGCCCTCCATACGCAGGGAGAGGAAATTTACTGGGGATATAAAGGCTTTGAACCTGAACAATCACAAAAAACCGTAGAACTATTTGGAAGCTTGAGCGGTTATAAGCCTGTGAGAAACCTTGACAGCTATGCGGGTTATCGTGATTGGTATGTTCATCGATATTCAAAAGAAGGCTACACAATTGAACTTGGAAAAGGAAAAAATCCATTGCCTTTTGCGCAATTTGAAGAGATATTTCAGAAGACAAGAGGTATCCTATGGACTTCGCTTTCCTTTGCTGATTGAAAACGGAGAATCTTTTCTGTATTTACATAATTTTTTGAACTTTCTTTGGCTATAGCCTGCTGATTCCTGCATCTTGAAGCTATTGCAAAACTTTAGACATTGACCGCTTGCATTGGTATTTCTCAGTTCGGTTAGCGCAGGAATGAAAAGATTGAATACCATGTATGGGCAGGCTTAATTCCTACCTTAATACGATCAGTTTTTAGATTTGCAAAAAAATATCAATACCTTTTTATGTCCGAGGCAGATACATTTTAATGATTCATTTCAGACGTGTTCTCGGTAAATTTAGAAAATAGGAGGAATGCTAGGAGGATGAGATTACTCCTATTGGCCCTTGCTGCAACTGTGTTATTAGCTGCTTGTAACGCAGCTCCCCGACAAGTTTTGCCGTCCGGCGGCGGTGAGACGGATCTAGGAAAAACAGAGCATCAAGAAAAGAATCAGAAACCGAATAACGGGCCAATACAAGAGAAAAATATAAGGTCGATTGCTGATCAATCGGCTGAAAAAGTGTTTGGTTGGCTGGATGAAGAAACCATCGTATTTTCTGCACACAACATGCTGAAATCACACAATTTATTTACAGGCAAAGAGACGACAATTTTTAAGACGAGCGGACAGATCTCGGATGTGCAGATCAATCAAGCAAAAAAACGATTGCTCATTCAATCTGCAGCGGAAAATGCATCGATGGAGTTAAATCTAGTAACAAATGAAGGAGATCTGCTATTTAAACATCAGTTTGATGGTTATGAATTTCAGTCGGCTTGGAATCCTTTTCAGCCAGATTTGATATTTTTGACTGCTTTTAAGCAGGATTGGACCTATACTACGTTTTTAATTCATGCCGGCCAAAACAAAATAGAACGACAATCCTTACAAATCCCGTTCGCTAATTGGTCATCTGAAGATACTCTGGAATACCTTAAATGGAACAACAAAGCCCCTGAAACATCCGCACCTCTCTATAGGTATCATTTGTCTAGTGGCAAAAAAGAAAAAATCTATGACGATATCGTTGCATTTGCAGTATTTTCTGACGTGCGGCTGGCTGTGAAAAAGCCATCGGCAGGTAATAAAGGAGAATTTATGTTTTCGGAGGCTGATAGCGGTTTCCCGCTCTCGCAGTATTCACAACCGCTTGCTCCCAATTATTCATCTTGGGATCCGGGAGAATATGATTATGACAGCAAGACAAAGAGTTTTTATTTATTTAATCAAAAACAATTGAAAAAAATTAATGTTGAGAGTGGAGAGGATCAAATTGTCTTATCAGATATTCCTATGGAGCCGATTAATCTTTCTCCTGATGGCATGTATGCCCTTTATGGATACTCGTTTGAGCAAGTGATTTCCATACTCGACAAAAAAATCGTTAAAATAATGAAGGAGGGAGATGAATAAGATGGCAATTGCAGATATTACAATCATTCCAATCGGTACAGAGTCACCTAGCGTCAGCCACTATGTAGCAGATATTCAGAAGGTACTTGAAGCATTAACAGAAGAGGGGAAAATCACGTATCAATTAACCCCGATGAGCACACTGATCGAAGGAACGATCCCTGATTTATTTACGGCGATCCAAGCCGTACATGAGGTGCCTTTTAAAGAAGGCGTTAAAAGGGTCGCAACAAACATTCGAATTGATGATCGCCGTGATAAAGCAAACACGATGAACGGCAAGCTTGAAAGTGTGAAAAGACATTTGTAATAAAAAAACTGTATCCGATGAATATCGGATGCAGTTTTTAATGTGCTGTAGGGTATCCGCTATGTAACAGTGTCATGAAAGTGAATAAGCCAAATACCGTGAAAGCGGCTCCCGCAAATAAAAATCCCAAAATGTTTTTTTCTTTTACTGTACGAAAGACAGCATATGCAGCAAGCAAGGTGATTAGCCCAAAAATGATGATAAGCAGCACGCTTGTCATCCCCCTTTGTCAGTTCAATAGGAACTCTTACTTATAATTTTAACCGCTTACATATGAGATGTCGAGTCTTTTTGTATGAGATGCAGCTGTTGAATCATACTGGAATACGGGTCATAATATAGACGAAGCAGAAGTAGGAGGGTAACATATGAAATGGACTAGAATTCCTTTGGGACCGATTCAGACAAACGCCTATATTTTGGAAGACGATAGTGGTTCGGCTTTGATCGTGGATCCCGGAGCAGAAGCTGAAAAGCTAATCTCGCTAATAAAAGAGAAAAACGTAAAGCCGCTTGCTATTCTTTTAACTCATGCCCATTTCGATCATATTGGAGCATTAGACTTGGTAAGAGAAGAGTGGAATCTGCCTGTGTATCTTCATGAGGAAGAAAAAGATTGGCTGCAGAATCCATCATTAAATGGTTCTGCAAGACTGCTTGGCCAAGGTATTACAGCGAAACAAGCTGACGTTCTGATCGAAAAGGATCAAAAAGTGAAAATCGGCAGCTTTCAATTTGACATTTTCCATACGCCCGGCCATTCGCCAGGAAGCGTATCCTATTATTTTCAAGACGAAGGTATCGTTTTATCCGGAGACGCATTATTTAAACAGGGCATTGGCCGGACAGACTTAACAGGCGGAAGCTATGATACTTTGTTGAAAAGCATTCATGAACAATTATTAACACTGCCTGAACCTACGATCGTACTTAGCGGGCACGGCCCGGAAACTGATATCCAAACTGAGATGGATGAAAACCCGTTTTTAAATGGATTTTCGCTATAGAAAAAAACCACTTCTTGATGAAGTGGTTTTTTCATGGACATTAATGGCCATGACCTGGAACCATAATAAAAATAGAGTAGTATGTAAACCCTGCCATAAAAATAGTTAAATATGCTCCAAAAATATAAATGTACATCCGCTCGGTTAAATTCAAATAGGAAAGAAAAACAAAAAATACCGTTTGGCCGAAAAAAAGTAATGAAGCATCTTTCATTTCGCCCAAATAAAACATGACCGCAAAAATCCCTGTCCAGAAGCCCAGCACCCTGTACATTCGATTCATCCGATTTCCCCTCCAAACGCTCCCCTTTGCATCTTATTATAAAGATACAGAGCCTTTATGTAAACACTTACATTTTGTCGTTTTTCCATCGCTGGCAAACAGAAAGTCCCGATGTTTTTCAATTCTAAAGAAAAATTTGTGTTTACATAAAAATAAGATAGGGTACTAAAGATACAAAGGATAAGGATTAATAGAGGAGGAAAGAAGATGGAAGAACTTACTTTTTACTCATATCCAAGTTGTACTTCATGTCGAAAAACAAAGCATTGGCTAAAAGCAAACCAGATTGATTTTACAGAAAGACACCTATTTAAAGAAACGCCAACGATAGAAGAATTAAAGCATATTCTCTCTCTCACCACAGAAGGAATTGATGAAATTCTGGCGACAAGAAGTCAAATCTTTAAGAAATTAGATTTGGATTTTGACGAACTTACTGTGAATGAACTATTGGATATTTTGCATAAAGAACCAAAATTACTTAGAAGGCCATTACTCATCGAAGGACAAAAGTTAGTTGTCGGCTACAATCCGAGTGAATTGCTCAAGCTGTCAAAGAAAAAAGCTTTACATCAATCAGTATCATAAGACCATTCGAAGGAGGAAGCAGCATATGCTTTCTTTTTTTTGATGTTTAATTACGAAAAGAAACAACAAGTCGTATGAACAGCAGAAACATTATTGAAGTGATCATACCCCATTTTCTTGAATTTTTTTCTTCTACTAACTTTATATCATTTGTCAATCGTTTATAATAAATTGGAATGTCTTGGTTTATAGTTATTCGTAATGAAATACAAACCACAGATACAGAAAAGTCGCAGCCTCATTAGGACGAGCTGTGTACTTTGAAGTGCCAGCCATATAAACAGGACGAGTGGAATCAAACTGCAGAGTGGATTAAAATAGTGTAATAGAGTTGGAGTTTCGCTCAATTTTGAAATTACATAATAATTAGAGAAAGGACGTGTAAAATGAGTCTGCCAATATTAACAATAGTCGTCCCCTGTTATAACGAAGAAGAAGTTTTTACAAAATCTTATACCCAATTAAAGATGGTATTAGAAGAGATCATTGAGAATGGAGACATCGATCGTCATAGTCAATTGTTATTCGTTGATGATGGCAGTGCGGATCGAACGTGGGAGAAAATATCAGAGGCATGCGTACTCGATTCGTCTGTAAGCGGGTTGAAGCTCTCGCGTAATTTTGGCCATCAAAAAGCTCTGCTGGCAGGATTGGAGAAGGCCGTAAACGATTCAGACTGTATCGTGTCGATTGACGCGGACCTTCAGGATGACGTACATGTGATAAAGGAATTTGTGAACAAGTACGCAGAAGGATATGACGTTGTATATGGTGTTCGCAAAAAACGAGATACGGATACGTTTTTCAAAAGGGTAACTGCATTAGGGTTTTATAAGCTAATGAAAAAATTTGGTTTGTCGTTGGTTTACAACCACGCGGACTATCGCCTCATGAACAAGAAATCGTTAGAAGAAATGCTGCGTTTTAAAGAAACGAATCTATTTTTGCGGGGGATCGTTCCATTGGTCGGATTTAAGTCGACCACTGTGTATTATGATCGGAAGGAAAGAGCAGCTGGAGAAACAAAATATCCGATTGCCAAAATGCTTGCTTTTGCGCTCGATGGAATCACTTCCTTTAGTGTCAAACCGATTCGATTGATAACAATTTTGGGATTTCTTGCTTCTTTAAGCAGTTTAGCTGCAGGAATCTACGTTTTTATTTCGATAATGATGGGCAAAACACAATCAGGGTGGGCATCTTTAATGATTTCAATATGGTTGATTGGTGGTTTGTTGTTAATGAGCGTGGGATTAATCGGTGAATATGTTGGAAAAATATACGAAGAAGTAAAGCGCCGCCCGCGTTATATCGTTGAAGAAAATATAAACAATTTGGAAAAATCAAAAACCCCTGCGAATATAAAGTGAAGAAATTGCTGTATTCGCAGGAGTTCCATTGCAGCTTTCACGTAAAAAAAGAAAAGGTACATAGGGAGCTTTGATATGATACAGTACTTAAATGAAAAATTGGCATCCGTTAAAAACAACGAAAATATGTTAGTGACGATTGCAATATTATTAGTTTTAGCCTGGGTTGCCCCGTATTTTATTCTAGGCCAAGACGCACATATGAGGGTACACGATAATTTAGATTCGAATCTGGGCTGGTATAAATCTCTAAAAGACAGCGGACTGTTGTTTGGTCCGTTGAATGCTCCATTTCCACAAATTTTTAATGGAGAGCTGTCAAGAGATTCATTTTATTCTCAGTTTAATGGGATGGTTATGCTATTTAGCCTTCTCCCGCCAATGGTCGCTTACGGTGCAAGCCAGCTTATTACGCGCCTCGGTGCTTTTTTAGGCATGTATTTATTGTTGAGAAAGTACGTAATAAAGGGAGAGAACCAAGGGATCATTCGAGTTGGCGCTGCTGTGACATTTGCGCTTACGCCATACTGGCCATCCGGAATGCTAAGCATTTTGGGTATGCCGCTCGCACTCTGGGCATTTCTAAATATCAGGCGAGGAGAAAAACTATGGAAAAATTATGTGGTGTTAACCGTCCTGCCGTTTTTCTCAAGCTTTGTGCTAGGATTTTTGTTTTTTCTCACTTTTATGGGGGTTTTTTGGCTCATTGACCTCCTGCGATCCAAGAAATGGAATGTTCGCTTGATTGTTGCGATTGGCTATATGGGTATCCTATATTTACTGCTTGACTACCGGTTGGTTGCTTCTATGTTCTTGCCGCATGAGACAACAAATCGTGAGGTGTTTTATCAATCAAAGTTGAATTTTTTCGAGACATTGAGACTGGTAGGTAAAAATTATGTGATAGAGCATAATCAGGATTTGACGGTATGGGGAGTGATTGTTCTTCCATTAAGTCTGATATGCCTGGGTATGGTTATATATAAACGGAATTGGAAAAAGCATAAATTGTTTATCGGCTTACACATTTTGAACATTGCTTTATCAACCTGGTATGCCTTTTGGTTCTTTGAAGGCTGGCAGCCACTGAAAGAACAGGTGAGCATTTTAAGGTCCTTTAACTTCGCCCGTTTTCACTACTTAAGGCCGCTTATCCTTTATACGCTGTTTGCTCTTTCACTACGGATGGTTTGGAATTGGGGCAATTTTGGGAAAAAACTAGCTGTAATATGTGTTATTGCACAGGTTTGTGTGCTACTGCCATTTAATGAACAGATCACATATAAAAATGAACCTTCCTATCGACAATTTTTTGCTGAAAAGCAGTTTGAGGAAATCAAAGACTATATTGGGCAGCCTGTTGGAGATTACCGTGTCGTCAGCATCGGAATTCATCCGGTCATTTCGCAATATAACGGATTTTACACGCTTGACTCATATAGCAATATGTACCCACTCTCCTATAAACAAGAATTTCGCGAAATCATCGCACCAGAGCTTGAAAAAAACCGTTCACTTGCCGAATACTATGACTATTGGGGTGGCCGGTGTTACATCTTTGTGGATGAGCTCGGCAAGCATTACATGTTTTCAAAGCACTCCGACAAAAGAATCGAAAAACTTGACTTGAATACAGATAAGTTGAAAGGTATGGGCGGCAAGTACATTTTGTCTGCTGTACCGATCGAAAATGCTGCTGAAAATCTGTTATCGCTGGAAAAAGTGTTTGATGAAGATTCATCGTATTGGAAAATTTATTTGTATAGAGTGGAGTAGTGAATAAAGCCTTCTCCGATTATTGTAAGCACCCTTGGTTTTATTAGACTTTGGGTGCTTTGATTTTAGAAAGTACATACAATACTTAGAGTCATTTGGAGCAACTGCATAAAGCTCCAACACCACACATAGCTAACCAGCTTTTCGAAACCGCGAATTGCCTACATGCAGCATTAGCCTATCCTTTGGTGCCTGCTGCCTTTACTATTTGAGAATATTCCTCGAAAGTGAAAACCATCAAAAAAGTAAAAAAAATCCACAAAATACAAGCCATTTTATATAAAAATCATATCATGTTACTAGGAGTAGAGCCTGGGAGCCAGAAGCATAAATGGGTGAAGGAATGAAAACATTGTAGGTCTTAAAACTATTGTAAGCGCTTTCTCCATCGTTCTTTTTGCTTTATTAGTACCCAGAAATTGAGAATTTAACTTTTTGAAAAATAATTTTTTGAAAACCTTCTAGTATAAGCTTACTTTCCTTCTGGCTAAATATTTTGGCAACCATTTCGTTGGGAAGAGAGGCTTGTGCTTTTCACAGTCAAACCCTAACTCCACTTCATTCTGAATTAAAGCCACACCCATCGATTCCCCCCCAAACTAGCGTGTAGAATTGGGTGGTAATCGTGGAAAAAAATGAATCAGGCTTCAACCCCAAATTACAGAAGCGATACGGCACACTATAATCATTTCTCAACTTTCTAATATAATCGGGTAGAAAAATTTTTGGCGAATTAAATCTTCTAGGCATTTGTTTTTCTAACTAATAGAAATTACAAATTATAAAAAAGGAGACGTTTTGAGAATGTCCCCAACTAACGATCAAAATGAAATACTGTCAAATAAAAATTCAATGTTGTCCCATGATGAGATAGAAGCCATTGAATCATGGATATCTCAGATGGGAAAATACCGATTTTTTAAAACGGCAAAACAGAAAATGCTTGCTGCAAAAGAAATTCTAAATTTAAAGTATAATATGATTGGCCATGGTAATAATCGAATCGTCTATGATCTTAATAATGGCTATATATTAAAAATTGCACTGTCTGATCTAGGGATAATATGCAATACAAATGAATATTACATTTATAATAACTGCAATGAGGAAGTACAAAAGCATATTTGTCCGGTGATGGAGTTTGGGCCTAGCTGGATCATTATGAAGAAGATGGACACTAAAATGCAGCATGTAATCTCGGATTATACGAAACTAATTGAGTTGAAATTAAAATTCCTTAAATTCGGTATTATTCCAATAGATTTGAGGTTAGCTAATGCCGCATTCACTGAAGAAAATCAAATGGTTGTCATTGATTACGGTCTATTCACTATGGATATCAAAAACTCTGTTTTCCGGTGGTTTATTTGACGATGGTGGGGATTTAAAGGCATTTGCTAATAACTGATATTGCCAGGGCAGTTTCTTTTTTTGATAATCGAGATCAAAATCATTATGACAATGTTTGACGAACCGTTGGTTTTGAAGACAGAAAAAGTTAATAGAAATAAACGAAGGTTACATATTATCTGCTGTACCAATCGAATTTGCTGCAGATAATAAGTTATCGCTGGAAAAAGTGTTTGATGAAGGTTCGCTGTATTGAAAAATTTATTTGTATATGGTGAAGTAGTGAAAAGAGCTTTCACAGATTATAGTAAGCATCCATGGTTTACTACACATTGGGTGCTTTTTTGTGATGTGAAAAAATAAATTTTTACTTCTCTGTGTCTCATACCGAAGGTAAATAGAAGTTTATGACTATTGCACCAATTAGAAAATGAAATACAGTAAGGTCGTGTTAGAAAAACCATTTTATATTTTTTAACAGGGATGCTTTTATTGCTGTCAGCACTCAGCGCCGGGGAGGATATTCTTAATTGGGAGTATGGCTTCTACGGGTATAATTTTATCGTTTTTGCAGCTTGTTTATCAGCAGGGATATTTTTTTCAAATACGGTTTTGATAATAAAAAAAGAAAATCCTTAAAAACTAATAATAAAAGCTTATAGAATTAGACTTTTGCATTTTTCTTAAATCTTGATATGGAAAAATACGTGTTACATAAGCTCAAGTACCTCACAAAGCTCGATTAACTGGTGTATTCCGCGAAACTGGTGACGATTGCGCTCATGGATGATTTGGAGCGCATTTTCCGTGACTTTTTTTACTTCCTTGATGCTTTGATGTTCCACAGCCTGTACAATTTCCTTCATATTCTTTAAAAAATAAACGGAGTTTCGCAACGTGCGAATGAGAAGAATTTTCCGAGTATGCAACGGTGTAAACAGACGATAGCCATTCTCCGGATCTCGCTCCGGTATGAGCAATCCTTCTTTCTCCCAATGGCGAATAGCCGATGTTGTGACACCTGTGAATGCGGCAGCTTCGCCAATCGTCATGAGTTTTTTAAGCTTTTTATTTGCTAAGGGCGGAAGCTTGAGGTTTTTCAGTAGCTCAAGCGTCTTATCTGCTGCGGCTTTTTCATTCTGAAGGCTGGTCTGCTCCTTGTTTATAAGCCAGAATGCAGCGTCTATATCAGCGTTTTGAATGTTTCGCAGAACCTCGCAGGTAACCGCAACACCAAACCCTTGAAACATGGTGCGCAGGCAGCGAAAATATGCCAAATGTACCTTTGTATAAAGGCGGTAGCCATTGGCTGCACGTGCAGGGGCAGGAACGACTCCCCATGATTCATAATGTCGTAATGCGCTCGTACTAATGTGGAGTTCTCTCGCAATTTCGATAGGCTTGAAGTATCTCATTTCATGCCCCCCTCCTAAGTATCGATTCGTTTACTATATCAAAAGCATATATCTTTAGGCAAAACATTATAAAAAAACCTTAAAGCAGTAGGTCTTTTTCCTGGAAAAAGGAGCTTATATAACAAAATCAATTCAATCACAGGTCTTGAAGCTATTCAAAAAATGATAACCGTCAATCAATCGCCCCTTTCACGATGCAGCGATCAAACGTCTCCACTTAAGTTAACTTGTACACTCTTTTACGTAAGACATTTGCGGCATTGCCTGAAGCAAAGGAGAAAGGGTTAAAGGCGAATCACTTTTCCTTTAATACTGCTGGAGGTAGATGCAAGAGGTGCGAAGGTTTGGGACAAGTAGCAGTGGATATGCACTTTCTCTCTCATTTGAACGTCGTCTGCCCGGATTGCCATGCCAAAAGATTTAATCAAGAAGACTTAGAAGTTACCTATCAAGATCATACAATTTCAGATATACTTGAGCTAAGCATTGAAGAGAGTCTTTTCATGTTTACTGAACAAAAGAAAATAACAAAACTTCTAAAGTTATTATGTGAAGTTGGACTCGGTTATTTACATTGGGGTCAGTCGGTGACGACCCTTTCCGGCGGGGAAGGACAGCGTTTAAAGCTTGCGAAAGAGCTGAGTGCATCCACCGGCGGTCATACCTTGTACCTGCTCGATGAGCCATCTGCCGGTTTGCATCCACTTGATGTTCAAAATTTGCATCTGCTGTTGAATAAACTTGTTGATGCAGGCAATACGTTAATCATGATCGAATATAATACGGACTTAATCGCTGCCGCTGATTGGGTAATAGACATGGGTCCCGGCGGCGGAACGTCTGGTGGAAGGCTAGTTGCTAGCGATACGCCGGATGACGTAGCTTCAGTGAAAGAATCGTTCACTGGCAAATTTCTATTTAAAAAAAATTCATATAATTAGGAATGATCAGGTCGCTCGGGAAGCTTTAGGGACCTGATCGTTTGAAAAAATAACTTGCGAGTTCAAAAGCTTATTTGAATAAAGAAATCATCTGAATGAGGGACACGAAATTGATTTTTTCAAAGATAATAGATCGCTGCGCCTTACATCATTTACATAAGACTCGAAGTGAAAAGTTTCAGTATTCCCCTCTCTCCAACTGGATACCTGAAACAATGGATAGAGAATCTTTCTACAACGCATACACAACCGAGATTTCTTTAAATATGGATGAGGTAGAAAATGATTATGCAATCGGGAAATTCACATTCGTATCTTTAGTTCCATCTGGTGATTCTGCTAACGATCATATTGAAGACGAATTATACATAACTAATAATGAATTTGCACCTAACATTATTTTTGTACACGGTTGGCGGATGGACTCCCTGGATCGAATAAAGAAAATATTTCATAGTGAAATGAGGGATATGAGATGGAATATGTATTACTTCACACTCCCTTACCATTTTCAAAGAAAACCAGGTCAATCGCTTTATAGCGGAGAATATATGATAAGCGCTGATATTTATCGGACAGTTCAATCTATTAAGCAGTCCGTTGTTGATTTGCGAGCGCTCATACAATGGATTAAAGCGAATAAAAAGGGACCAGTCATTTTGATTGGAGTTAGCTTAGGAGGTTTTATTACGAACCTAACAGCTACTTTGGAGACTGAGATCGATGCTTTAGTTTCCATATTCTACGCGAACCGTCTTTCTTATTCGATATGGAATACGATTCCCGGAAAATATATACGTGAAGATTTAGAACACCATGGTATAAATTATAATGATTTAATCAGATATTGGAGGATCACTGAACCTAGCCAAGCGATACCGAAAATCAGGAAGGAAAAGATATTATTGATATCTGCAAAACATGATCAATATGTTCATCTTGAGGATGCTAATCATTTATGGGAGTCCTGGGACAGACCTGCCAGATATATTTATAATTGCGGACATGCCGGAATCGTCCTTAAAAGAAAAAAGATCGCATCAGACACAATTTCTTTTCTTCAAAAAAATATAGGAAAAGATATCGAATAAATAAGCTAAAAGGATGTTACAAGCGTGAAAAAATTTCTTCAAATTTCTATTCTTGTCCTTGGGTTATATACGGCAGCTCATATTATCTATGGGTTAAATTTTAATCCTGCAATTAGCCTTGTGACTCGGATCATTCAGGCACTCCTCTAGTTTATGTTTATTCGTCTATGTAATTAAGTTTCTAAAAACGACTGATCAATCCAACTGAATAGGAGGAAATCAAAGATTGGTCCGTATCGATAATATTGCACGGATTTTTAGGGTATTTAAGTTCACATACAATAAAGAAGTTTAATCTTAATTCCCTAAACACATAACACCTCTCGGAAATGGAACGGTTCAAAAAATAGATGTTTTTAATTTTCTTTATCCTATACTTATTTTCCTGAAAATAAACAACAATAAAGTCGTTTCTGTAGTTCTTAAAGAAATGAATGTGCTATTTTAATGAGCTACATGCTACTGAATTAAGTCTTTAAATTATTGTTGAAAGATAAATAATAATGAATAAGACAGTTTTTTAAAATGGCCAGAAATACGATCCTAAAATACTTGCTGCAGCTTGTAGAATAGAGTGGGATAAAATTTTTGAATTGGAAGAAAAGTAAGGGCATGCGTTATTGAACTAACGGGATAGGGAGTTTAGTTGAACGAGGAGGTAGCGTGGTGTTTGTAGAAATGACTTAATACAGTTGTAACGGGGTGTCTAAATGAATAGATGGTTGGTTGCCTTTGTCATTCTTACTGGATGTAATCTAATAGGGTGTTCTAACAATGAGATGTCTGGAGAAAAACCTCCAAAAGTCTTGATCGAGATTGAAAATGAAACGTATGAAACGATACTTGGCTCTTATTGTTGGGGAGGATTTGGGAAAAGTACCTGCGTTGATACTGCCGGACCTATTAAACTGTTGGAGGGGAAAAAGCCTATCGGGGTAAAACCTGGTGAAACAATATCTTTCATGATGAATTATGAACCTAAACCAAATGAAATGAATGTGGTAAAGATAAATGACAACAAAGAATCCGATGTAGTGGTGAAAGATAATCAGATAACGGCTCCTATGCAAAAAGGTGTCTATTATTATTCATATCGAGTAGGGTGGATGGATGAAAAAGAATCGAATGTGTCTAACGGTGATGCTTTCTATGCTTTCGTTCTAGAAGTAAAATAGTTCTACTCAACAAACGGATGCTTTTCTTGAATAAGCAACAATAGTTTAGTAATTTCTCTAAGTTCATTTAAATGCCAAAAACTCCTACTTTTTGATCGGAATCAGCCTTTTTTTGGTTGAAAACATTACACTACATTTAAAAACCAGATGTTAATCCACAATCGAGCCCGTTAACGGCAAAACTTAAAATGAGTATAGTATATTCGTTTCAATTATTCATCAGTGAGTTCAAAAATCCTGTATGTTAATTTTATGGGCTAAATTGTTGTCAGGTAAGCTGAATAACATCTTGTTTAGGTGTTGCAGTTTTTATCAAATCTGGGAAACATTGATAGAAGTATAGGTATGTTCTTGTCCAGAATTTAAGAAAATTTGATCGTGCATCTCATCCATAAAAAATTGATAAGCGGTTAGACTTTCCCAAAAAGAGAAGATACAAGCTGTTAACGGTTCTTTATTATCCCAACCACCAATTTGTCCTAAGAATCCCTCAATGTCATTAATAGATTGCCATTGACTCTGATACTTAGTGAAGTTCTCTATCTGATCTTCTTTAACTTTGCATGAAATTTTTTTAATTATCATTGCTTCACCCTTCACCTCATTCCTTTAGAAATAAGAAAATCTTTTTCCCAATCGCTGAAGATGATTATATTCTATGATTAACTTCGATATACAAATAAGAAATCCCTTTTGTTCCACACATGGACCTTAAATTAAACGACTTTATTATAATGAAACAATTTATAGATTTTGTTTGTTTCACCTATCACATTAGTCGTTCATTCAATTGGAAATTTTTTTGTAACACAATTCAACAACTATAAGCTTACTCATCCTTTATAAATTGTTAGATAGCAGCATTTTATCGGTTTAAATCATTTAATGTGCACTTTCATAAAACATCGGTTTGTTTATGAACTTTTCATTTTTGGGAAAGTTAAGAGTAAACCTTTGAAGGAGGACGATTGAATGATTCGGACGATTCTTATGATTATTGGCGCCATTGTCGTAATTGGGGCGATCATTAATTTCTTGTTTTAACATATAACAGACGACGGAGAGAGGATGGGGATATGACCCATCCTCTTTTTTGTCGTGAATAGAAAATGATTTTTTGATTGGATACGCTGTGTCGGTTTTGCTAAAGCAGACATTTTACCACACGAGATTTCTTATTATTTGGCTGGAAATTGATGATTTTTTGATTTGATGGAAAACCTCTGTTGGATTACACTGCTCTCATAGAAAGGAGGCAGTGCTTTTGTATGAAATTGAAACGTTAAGTGATCGCTTAATTGATGAAGCGTGCAAGCTGCGAGCTTCAGATATTCACATCGTGCCGAGGGAAAAGGATGCGGTAGTTCATTATCGAATCGATGATGACTTAATTCGCATGAAAAAGATGAAACGAGAGGAGAGCCATCGGCTGATCTCCCATTTCAAGTTCCTTGCTTCTATGGATATTGGTGAAAGAAGGAAGCCCCAAAATGGCTCGTTATCTGTAAAAAGGGAGGATGCGTCGGTTCATTTACGGCTCTCGACTTTGCCTACTGTCTATGATGAGAGTCTGGTTATACGCGTACTTCCTCAAGAACGGATACCGCCTCTCAATAAGCTGTCTTTGTTTTCTTCTTCGACCGCTAAAATTTTATCATTATTAAATCATTCTCATGGACTATTTTTATTTACCGGTCCGACAGGCTCTGGGAAATCGACGACCCTTTACTCATTAATCCGTTACGCGAAAGAGAATTTCAACCGGAATATTATTACACTTGAGGATCCTGTAGAAACGAAAAGTGAGGATATTCTGCAGGTACAGGTAAATGAAAAGGCGGGAATTACCTATGCTTCCGGGTTAAAAGCGATTCTGAGACACGATCCAGATATGATTATTCTCGGCGAAATCAGAGACGCTGAAACGGCGAAGATAGCAATACGTGCGGCTCTAACCGGTCATCTTGTCCTCAGTACAATGCATACAAAAGACGCAAAGGGTGCCATCTACAGGCTGCTTGAATTCGGAATTAAGCTGTCGGAAATTGAACAAACCTTAATCGCCGTTGCCGCACAGCGCCTGGTTGATTTACGTTGTCCATATTGTACAGAGAAGCCGTGCTCTGTTTATTGTAAGCTTTTAAGAAATACGAGAAGGGCAAGCGTATATGAGCTTTTGTATGGGAAAAGCCTCAGTTTATGTATGAAAGAAGCGCAGGGGGAGCATGCAGTCCATCACTACGTCACTTTAAAAAGGCTGATGCAAAAGGGTGTTGCTCTCGGCTATCTGACTGATAAAACGTACTTTCGCTGGGTGCTTCATGAAGTGGAATAATAGTAAGTGGTCAATCAACGAGCAGGCTTTTTTCTTAAAACGAACAGGGGAAATGATTGAAAAGGGATACACTTTATTAGAAGCATTATCGTTTATCTACCTGCAATTGAACCCGCATCAGCAAAAGCACATTGACGAAGGCATTAAACAGCTAACGACAGGTGACCCGTTTTACAAGGTTCTAGAGACAATTGGATTTCAAAGAGATGTCATCAGCATTCATTATTTTGCCGAGCAGCACGGAAATTTATCATTTGCGTTAAAACAAAGCGGAGACCTTCTATATCGAAGGGTATCTCAAGCTGAGAAATTTAAGAGAGTGGCAAAATACCCGTTGTTTCTTATTTTTGTCGTGGCGATCATGTTATACATCATCCAAGCAGTTATTGTTCCCCAGTTTTCAAGCATCTATCAATCCATGAATTTGGACGCATCATTTGGAATTACATTTCTATTTGCATTTTTTAGCAGCTTAAAGTATGTATTACTTCTTTTTACGATTCTGATCGCATATTGTGTGGTCTATTATTTTTTTGTCTTTCGTCATCGAACACCATCGGCAAAAATGGCCCTTCTCATTAAGTTTCCTTTTTGGGGAAATCAAATCCTTCTGCTTAATAGCTATTTTTTCTCGCTCCAGCTTAGCAACTTACTGAAATCGGGATTATCTATTTATGACAGCCTTAAAGCGTTCCGGGATCAATCATTTTTGCCTTTTTATCAGGAAGAAGCTGAAACGTTTATTCAAAGATTAAAGCATGGAGAAGATATCGGCCAATTGCTAAAAGATCATCCGTACTATGAAAAAGACCTCTCAAAAGTAGTTAAGCATGGCCAAATCAATGGCCAGCTTGATCGTGAGTTATTCACCTACAGCCAATTTTTACTCGAGCGGCTGGAAAGGAAAGCGGAAAAATGGTCCAGTATTCTTCAGCCCGCTATTTACGGATTTGTCGGATTCATGATTGTTGTTGTTTATTTGTCAATGCTTTTGCCAATGTATCACATGATGAATGAATTATAAGGTGGTGAAAGAAATGAACGAAAAAGGATTTACATTGATTGAAATGCTGATAGTACTTCTAATTATTTCGATCTTGCTTCTTATCACAATCCCAAACGTGACAAAGCATAACCAAAGTATACAAACAAAGGGCTGCGAAGGACTTGTGAATATGGTTCAAGCACAGGTAACTGCATTTCAGATGGATCATGACGGAAAAATTCCAACGATAGTAGAATTACAGCAAGACCAGTATGTAAAGGAAGGAACCGCTTGTCCGAACGGCAAAAATTTAACGATTGATAACAGTTCCGGGGAAGTAAATGTTGAATAAGGAAAGTGGTTTTACGCTGTTAGAAAGCTTAACCGTTCTTGCTATTGCTACGATCATGTTAACTGTTGTTTTTGCCGTAATGCCTCCCACTCTTCAAAAGCAGGCTGACATGCAATTTGTAGAGCAATTTATACGTGATCTTCACCACGCACAACAGTATGCAATTACGACAGGTGAGCGGGTCAGGGTGATATTTGATCATCAAAACAAAAGCTACGCAGTCCGCCCGCTGAATTTGGAATTAAAAAGTGTAATGACTCGGAGCTACAACGCGACAATCAAAATTGAAGAAACGACACTGACAAAAAATTTGATCTTCACAAGCAGCGGGTCCGCGAATGCAAGCGGGAAGATTGTGATCCGGACGAAAGAGAGTGTGTATGAAATCACCATCTACATTGGCGAGGGAAAAATGAATGTTCAAAAAATCGAATAAAGGGTTTTCTACAATTGAAACGGTGTCAGCATTTAGTATTTGGGCCATGATGACTTGCTTGCTGCTTCCTTTTCTTCATCAAATTACAATACAGAGGGAAGTGAACCAACAAAAAGAGCAAAGCTATCATTTATTAAATGCTGAGCTGAATCATTATATGTTTACCGGGGAAAAACGCAAGAAAGTCTTTGTCCTCGGAAATGAGACATATGTAATTGATTGGAGGGATGAAGAGAATTTTGAACAGGCTTGCATTAGGCGGGAAGGCGGATCTGAAAAAGACAAGCATTGCTTATCCATTTACAAAACAGAATGGTTATACTCTTCTTAATGTCCTTCTGTCACTTTCACTTTTCATTTTTATGTCGGGATCCTTTGGTACACTCCTTCACTATTTGATGACAAAAGAGGGGAATGAGGCCATTTACCAGCATGAATGGACCAATACGGTGGAGCAAATGCTTTTAGAAATCAAGCAAGGGGGAAATGTCAGAGTCATAAATGCAGGGCGGGGGATTGAGTTTGAAACTCAACAAGGGCAAACGATTCGTTATGAAAAATATCAACAAGTGCTGAGAAAAAGAGTTGATCTTAAAGGACATGTTCTCGTTCTTCAGCATGTAGCAGATGTCGCATTTTCGTTAGCTGATGGACAAGTGAGCATGAAAGTTATAAGCAGCAACCAAATAGTATATGAAGCATCTTTTCCAATTTATCAATCCTTCGGAGGGGATAAACCTTGAAATCTTCTTCGGGATATATCTATCCTTCAACACTTTTTCTATCACTTATTTGTCTAACGGTCATAGGTCATAGCTCTTGCGCATTCATTTCCGAGCTAGAAGCTTCAAAACTGACTCGCGATTTTTATTTCCGCCAAAATCTTCTTCAAAATGGAGCTCTAATAGCCATTCACAGCATAACAAACGGCGATGGATTGGTAATGACGCATCAATTTGAGCACGGATCAGTCCAAATCAGTATCACACAAGAAAAGGATATGTCTCACGTACAGCTCTCTGCTTTCTCTGAAAGCGGCTATACGTCATCGGCTTCTTTTTTATTTGATACAAACGAACGAAAAATCATTCAATGGAAAGAGCCTTGATGAATAAATTGCTTTCATTTCGTCGACACTCATACTAGAAAAACTGGTATTCGAGGTGCGCCAATGAAAACGAATGATTACGTGAAATATATGACAGAGCAGCTTGTGAAATATATGGACATGCCCGAAAACGAAAGAAAAGAATGGAGACAGGAACGAAAAAGTCCAAAACCTCCGAGGTCAGTCAGATGGTTTGGTATGTTCCCAATCGCGATCAAAATGTTTTTTCAAAGAAATAAACAGTGAAAAACCTTTTCCTAAACAGGAAGAGGTTTTTTTGATAAGGAAGGTCAGTTATACATAATGTTAAATTGACTTTACAAAAAGTGGAGTATAATATACAATGTTGGTAATCATTAGGAAAGGTGATTGGTTTATGAATGATTAATAATAAGGTAAAAGAGCTCCGTGCAAGATTTGATTTGTCGCAGGAAAAATTGGCAAATCGGGTAGGGGTGACGAGACAGACGATTGCTGCATTAGAAAAGGGTGACTATATTCCATCCTTGCTGTTAGGTCTGAAAATTTGTAAGGAATTTGAGTTGAAAATGGAAGACGTTTTTTGGTTAGAGGAGGAGAAATAAATTGCGTATCATAACAAAATTAATTATTAATCTCGTGTTGGGGGTATTGGCTTGCTGGGCGTTTATTGAACTGTATGATAGTTATTCTGAATTTTCGAAAATAATTGAACATGAAAATGGGAGTGAAAACGCACTTTTAAACGGATTTGAAATTACGATTAATATCATTCCACTTGCGCTTCTGATTCTTGCCGTGATTATTTATGGCCTAATTTTCCTGAAGAAAGAGGGGTCTATGAAAAGGTTATTTAGGCTGACCCCTAATGAATTCGAAGAACAGGATGAGAGAGAGAAAATGATAACAGCTAAGTCCTGCAGAAAAGCATATATTGTCATGTCAATATCCTTACCAATTGCTGGAGGTCTACTAAGTATGTATCCGCTAGTGCAGCATTTCATTCCTTATTTTCCTATTATTCTTATTTTTCTTTTATTCGCAATCTTACATATCACTTATACCGTTACTTATCGGAAACAACTTAAATAAATTCATTAATAAAGGCTCCTTCGCAAAAGCTTTAGGAGCCTGATTTATATTCTTCGACAACGACAACTTTATTTACTTTTGTCGAATAGGGTTCGTAGGAAATCGTTACGAATACACCTGTTTTTTTATTTTCTTCCATTAAAGTTAGATGATATTGAATGACAGCTTCGTCTTCCCTTTTTCTGTCCCAGATTTTATGCTTTGCAACAACCTGGGCAAGCGGATAACGCTTCTTAACTTCCTTTACTGCTAGGGTTTCCCACTTCGATTGATTGGCTGCTGAAGCTTTTTCAACTGCGAGTGCGGGGGTGGCGATGTTGATTGCGACAATACAAATCAACAGGGCTTTCACAATTTTCATGTCATACCCATCCTTTCCCCCCTAGTTTTGCCATTTTCATTTTTGATATACAGGGTTAGCAAATATTTTCATGAAAGGAAGAGGTGCGGGTGTCCAGAGAGTAAACAAAAGCATGCCCACTCTCTATGTGCAAGGAACCCATGTCATCACCTTATGTATGTGTTAGGATCTAGAATTTTTCAGAAAAGTGATTTTTGAAAAAGGATTATTTTAATTTTGCGCTTTTTTCCACTTTTGAAAATCAAGAAATTCTCGAAATTCTTTTTTTGACACACCAGATGCCATTGCATCTTGAACTAATTTTTCCCATTCGCTATCTAATTGACCAGTGTATTCGGATTCATCATTTTCATGAAGTAAAGTATGAACCGACACGTCAAGGACAGCTGAGATTTTTTCAAGGAATTGTATAGAGGGATTTGTTTGTAAGTTTCGTTCGATGGAACTAAGATATGATTTTGCAACTCCTGCTTTTTCGGCTAATTCAGAGAGTGAGTATCCCTTTTCTTTACGAAACTGTTTTATTCGCTGGCCAATCAATGTCATCACCTTCCTTCCGATATTATAGCACATCATTCATGACTTTTTGTTTGAAAAAACATATGATGAATTCTTCTTTTAATAATCCGATTTCATCTGATGGCTGAATTAGATGACATGTTTTAAATAAAACAATCCGCCGCTTTCGATTTTTATTACAATTTTTGGCTCGTAAAGGGATTGCAGCGCCTGTTTTTCAATCTCATATTCTTGCGGTTTTTCAAGAATCTCTTCATAAAATTTTTCTAAAAGTGCAAGGTCGTAATTCCATCGTTCAATAGAGGCGAGAGCCCAATCGTTTGGTTCGGTTCTTGCATAGCTCTCAATAAATTTTTCCAGCCTTTTTATAGCGCTTTCGAGTTTGATAATCGGAGATACCGAGTAGCAAAAATCGGATATATGGGTTGTAAAGGAATGCTTATTGATTTTCTCTTGAAACGATTCAATGATTGTTCCGCTGATTAAATGCAATCCTAATGACAATAATTTATCTTTTTTTAAATCCGATTGGTATGAAATTGTAACGTTTACTCCCAACCATGGATGAAGGGGAACTTGTTGGCCATTCGAATTTATCTCTTCATACAATCGGATAAATTTCCCGTTTTTTTTAACAGATTGAAACATTTGAAATAAACGGGGAGAGCCGAAATGAATAAACTCCCCGTCAATCCCTTCAGGAGCCTTATCGTAGTCGGTAATAAACGTAAGGTGCATTGGTTTTGCTTCTCCTCCCGTTTTTTCAAGCCAATGCCAGTAAAATGGCCGATTCATGATTTCTTTGTCCACTTCGTTCGTAAGCTGAACACTGAGGTGTCCGTTGCTTTTCTCGGTGATGGTACAAAGGTTGGCTTCAAAAAAACTGAGTAGAAAGCTGTGGATTTCTTGTTGGTTCAATTTTATATTTCCTCCTTAGCACGATTCTGCTAATTGACTTGATTGGAAATCGTTTCTTGTAGCTGGTTGATTTTCAACCGCATTTCTTCGTCTGATTTGGCAGTATAAAGGATATTGTGTATATCCTCTTCGAATGAATTGGAATCAAGCCTCGCTAAAATATCATCCAGTTCGCCTACAACCTTCTCGAACAGATGTATTTTTTCATAAAGCAGCTTTAATATATGTTCTTCAATTGTGTTTTTTGTCGCCATATTATAGATTTGTACGTCTCTCGTTTGACCGAATCGGTGTATCCTTCCGATTCTTTGTTCAAGCCGCATTGGATTCCAAGGCAGATCGTAGTTAATGATGGAGCTGCAGAATTGAAGGTTGATTCCCTCTCCTCCTGCTTCTGTCGCTATTAATACCTGAACCTTATTCCGAAAAAGCTCCTTCATCCAATCTTTTTTCCCTCGTTTAAACCCTCCTCGGAATGGAACAGAGCTGATGCCGTTTTGCTGTAAGAACCACTGCAGATAAATTTGTGAGGCACGATATTCAGTGAAAATGACAACTTTATCATTTATTTTCTTTATTAGCTCGACAACCTCGATTGCTTTTGAGTTTTGCGTCACTTGGTTAATTTGTTCCATCAATCGTTCAATGGCATCCATGTGAATGGCAGGGGTTTGCTTCTCCTGATTGTCGATCATTTTCTTTAATGTCATATAAACGGCTTCCCTGCTGGAACAGCATTCTCGTTCCAGTGTCATAATAGAGAAAGCGCTTGAAGCTTCTTCTTTGTTCCTTCTGAGCTCTGTGATTTCCTTATATAACGCTTCTTCGGTTGGCGATAAAGTAACCGAAATCGTTTTAACCAGCCTTTTTGTCCAATCGACACCCGTATTTTGGCGCCTGTTGCGAATCATCACTTTATTGACTAAATTTTTCAAATGATCCTGCTCTTCTATTGATAATTTCTGCTTTGAATAAGCTTCGCTAAATACTGTTTCATTCCCCAGATGTCCCGGTTTTAACAAGGAAACAAGGTTGAAAATCTCTTCAATTTTATTTTGAATCGGGGTGGCAGTTAGCAATAGGCAATATTTTTTCTTTAGCGTCCGGACAAATTCATAGTTTTTCGTTTTGTTGTTTTTCAGTTTGTGAGCTTCATCAATAATCACTAGATCATAAGGAAGCGATAAAACAATTTCTTTGTGAGGCGAACGCTTGGCTGTGTCGATAGAAGAAACGACGACATCACATTGCTCCCATACGTAGCTCTTTTTCTGTTCAACTGCCGGGATTAAAAATTTTTCCCGAAGCTCCTTTACCCATTGGGAAACCAGAGACGCAGGAACAAGGATGAGGATTTTTTTTGCCAGGCCCCTGATCATGTATTCCTTCATTATCAAGCCGGCTTCAACCGTTTTTCCCAGACCGACCTCATCTGCAAGAATGGCTTTTCCATTCATTTTTTCTACGACCTTTTGCGCAACCTCCAGCTGATGGGGAAGAGGTGTGAAATCAGGGAGAAATTTAGGGGCGAGCAAACCTTCAAATGAGGGAATCGCAAGCCTTTCTTGTACTTCATAAGATAGCTTATATAAGCTCCAAGGCGACCAGGGCCCGTCATTTTTTAGATGAGTCAGAAATTGTTCTTGCCAATCCTGCTCTGTTTGTATTTGAGGATTCATAGACAGCAGACCACCTTTTTTGCAAACTGAATGTTCCTAAATTAATCTATTTTAATAAAATATTACGAAATGAAACAAGAAGATTGTTCGAAAAGCGAACATTTGAAAGTTGTATTGAATAAAATGTTAACCATTTTCTATTGCCCAAATCTTTTTATGATGTTAGGATATTGATAGTACGTATCAACAACAATTTACATACAGTATGTCCATCAAAACAAAAAATATGAGCGGATGATAGCAAGAGGAGAGACTTTGTGGATCCAATCCCGGGCGCCGAAGGAGCAAACAAATTTGTGAATCTCTCAGGCAAAAGAACTCTTGCTTGACGCAACTCTGGAGAGAGTTTGGCATGATGGTATGGCAAACCACCAAAGAGGAAAGCTTTGATTAAGGCAAAGTAAACTTTCAGGTGCAAGGACAGAGAACCCTTTTATGTTTCATGGGGTTTTTCTGTCCTTTTTTCGTGCAATTGAAACTGATTAAAATCTAAAGGGGGAAACCATGTGCTAAAAAGAACTCCATTATTCGATTTGTATAAGGATTACGGCGGAAAAACGATTGATTTCGGAGGCTGGGAGCTTCCAGTCCAATTTTCTTCAATAAAAGGAGAGCATGAAGCGGTCCGGTCAAAGGCTGGGTTATTTGACGTCTCGCATATGGGTGAAGTCGAAGTTAGGGGTGAGGACAGCCTTGAATTTTTGCAGCGGCTTCTTACTAATGACGTGTCATTACTCAAAGAGGGGCAGGCTCTTTACAGCGCTATGTGCTACGAAGACGGCGGGACAGTCGATGATCTCCTTGTCTACAAAAGGAATGAAAATCTTTATCTCGTAGTGATCAATGCTTCAAATATTGAAAAAGATATCGCTTGGATGGAAAAGCATCAAACAGGCGATGTGAGTTTGATTAATCGTTCAGACGAGATCTGCCTGCTTGCGATTCAAGGTCCGCTTGCAGCCGGTATCCTTCAAAAGGTAACAGATGAGAACCTATCGCAGTTGAAACCTTTTTATTTTAAAGAGGACGTAAGCATTGGAAGCGAAAAGGCACTCGTATCAAGAACAGGCTATACCGGAGAAGACGGCTTTGAAATTTATTGTGAGAGCGGGTCGGCTAAAGAGATTTGGACGCTTTTGCTTGAAGCCGGAAAGCAAGATGGTCTCATCCCATGCGGATTGGGAGCAAGAGATACGCTGCGCTTTGAAGCGAGACTTCCTCTTTACGGACAGGAACTAACAAAGGATATCACTCCGATTGAAGCGGGAATAGGTTTTGCCGTTAAAACGGGGAAAGAGTCAGACTTTTTCGGAAAGTCTGTGTTGGCTGATCAGAAAGAGAACGGTGTGCAGAGAAAAATGGTGGGGCTTGAAATGATTGAAAAAGGTATCCCGCGCCACGGTTATCAAGTGTTCGTTCAAGGTGAATTGGTTGGAGAAGTAACGACTGGAACACAATCGCCAACCTTGAAAAAAAACATCGGGCTTGCTTTAATCGCGAAGGAGCATAGCGAGCCAGGCACGATTGTTGATGTACAAGTTCGATCAAGAGTTTTAAAAGCAAAGGTTGTAAAAACGCCTTTTTATAAACGCCAAAAATAAATTGAAAGGAATGAGGATATGAAGCATCGTTATTTACCAGCAACAGATCAAGACAAAAAAGACATGCTTGATGCGATTGGCGCTCTAAGTGTGGATGATTTATTTTCAGATATCCCCGAAAAAGTAAGGTTCAATCGAGAGTACAACATAAAAAAAGCAAAATCCGAAACAGAACTTACGAGAGAGCTAGCAAAGCTCGCAGCAAAAAATGCGGATACAACAACGTACGCCTCCTTTCTTGGAGCAGGTGTTTATGATCATTATGCCCCTGTGATCGTTGACCATGTCATTTCCAGGTCCGAGTTCTATACAGCTTATACTCCGTATCAACCGGAAATTTCTCAAGGAGAGCTTCAAGCAATTTTTGAATTTCAAACAATGATTTGTGAGTTAACCGGCATGGACATTAGTAATTCGTCAATGTATGACGGAGGGACTTCTTTTGCAGAGGCAGCGATGCTTGCTGCCGGCCATACAAAGAAGAAGAAAATTGTCGTTTCTGAAACGGTTCATCCGGAATCAAGAGATGTGTTAACAACATATGCGAATGGCCAGTACTTGGAGGTAGTCGTCATTCCTGAAAAAAATGGAGTAACCGACCTTGAGGCGCTTGAAGAAGCCGTATGTGATGAAACAGCAGCGGTTCTCGTCCAATATCCGAATTTTTACGGACAAATCGAGCCGTTAAAGGCAATCGAAAAAATTGCGCATAAAGGAAAAGGGCTGTTCGTCGTTTCATCTAATCCGCTGGCGCTTGGAATTTTAACGCCGCCTGGACACTTTGGCGCTGATATCGTCGTAGGTGATGCCCAGCCGTTTGGCATTCCTGCTGCGTTTGGCGGACCGCATTGCGGATATTTTGCAGTGACCAAAAAGTTAATGAGAAAGGTTCCCGGCCGGTTAGTGGGGCAGACAACCGATGAAAATGGAAAACGAGGATTCGTCTTAACCTTGCAAGCGAGAGAACAGCATATTCGCCGGGACAAAGCTACCTCTAATATTTGTTCGAATCAGGCGCTGAATGCACTTGCAGCTTCTGTAGCAATGACAGCATTGGGCAAAGAAGGAGTAAAAGAAATCGCTTGGCAAAACATTCAAAAAGCAAACTATGCAAAACAGAAAGCCATTTCTCTCGGGCTTGAGGTTTTGTATGATGGGCCAATATTTAATGAATTTGTAATTAAATTGAATGTTTCTGTGAAGAAAGCAAATCAGCGTCTTTTGGAAAAAGAGATTATCGGCGGGTTTGATCTTGGAAAAGTGGATGCAAAGCTCGAAAACCATATGCTGGTTGCTGTAACAGAGCTCCGGACAAAGGATGAAATTGATCTATTTTTGCAGGAATTGGGGGAAATCAAGTGACTAACCAAGACCAATCGTTAATATTTGAAGTATCAAAACCCGGGAGAATCGGCTATAGCCTGCCTGAATTTGATATTCCCGAAGCAAGCCTATCTGAGCTTGTGGGAGAAGATTATATTCGAGAAGAGCCTGCTGGTCTGCCTGAAGTTTCAGAGCTGGATATTATGAGGCATTATACCGCCCTTTCGAAGCGAAATCACGGCGTGGATTCCGGCTTTTATCCGTTAGGATCGTGCACGATGAAATACAATCCGAAAATCAATGAGAAAATTGCCCGTATTCCCGGCTTTTCATCCATCCATCCGTTACAGGACGAAGAAACCGTTCAAGGTGCAATGGAGCTGATGTATGATCTAAGCGAGCACCTCGAAGAAATTACTGGTATGGACGAAGTAACGCTTCAGCCTGCAGCAGGAGCCCACGGCGAGTGGACCGGGCTGATGATGATCCGCGCTTATCATGAAGCGAGAGGAGACGTGAAGCGGACGAAGGTTATCGTGCCGGATTCCGCACACGGAACGAATCCCGCTTCAGCAACTGTTGCCGGCTTTGAAACAATCACTGTTAAATCCAATGAGCAAGGACTTGTCGATCTGGAGCATTTGAAGCAGGTCGTAAACGAAGAAACTGCAGCGCTCATGCTTACAAATCCAAACACACTCGGCCTGTTTGAAGAAAACATTTTGGAAATGGCTGCGATTGTTCACGAAGCAGGCGGAAAGCTTTATTATGACGGAGCGAACCTTAACGCTGTATTAAGCCAGGCGAGACCAGGGGATATGGGTTTTGACGTTGTTCATCTGAATTTGCATAAAACCTTTACCGGACCGCATGGCGGAGGCGGCCCTGGATCAGGTCCAGTCGGAGTGAAAAAAGACTTCATTCCGTATTTGCCAAAACCTGTGTTAGTCAAAAAAGAGGATCGATATACGTTTGATTATGATCGACCGGAAGCGATCGGAAGAGTGAAGCCGTTCTACGGAAATTTCGGCATTAACGTGAGAGCTTATACGTATATACGTTCCATGGGTCCAGACGGCTTAAAAGAAGTAACTGAAAATGCCGTCCTAAATGCAAATTACATGATGCGCCGCCTGGCACCGTATTACGATTTGCCATTTGATAAGCATTGCAAGCATGAATTCGTCTTGTCAGGAAAACGTCAGAAAAAGTTGGGCGTTCGTACACTCGATATCGCGAAACGTCTTCTAGACTTCGGCTACCATCCGCCAACGATTTATTTTCCGCTTAATGTGGAAGAGTGCATCATGGTTGAACCGACGGAAACAGAGTCCAAGGAAACGCTCGATTCCTTTATTGACGCCATGATTCAAATCGCCAAAGAAGCGGAAGAAAATCCGGAAATTGTCCAAGAAGCCCCTCACACTACGATCGTGAAACGAATGGATGAAACAATGGCTGCGAGAAAACCTGTGTTGAGGTACGTGAAGGAATCGTGATTACATGAAAAATAGACCCTCCTTCGGGGGTCTATTTTATATTGCTTTGGGACTATTAAGTTTGATCCTGTGAATATTTGATTAGAATAATACATTTAGGAGATACATTTTAAGGGAATGCGGATTTGAAACAATTTTATCGGAATAAATGCACCGACCAGTGAGAGAATTGCACCAATCCGAGAGAGAATTGTACAACTAAAGAGAGTAAATGGATGATTTACGGAGAACTACAAAAAAGAGAGTGGGAACAAAGCCACTCTCAAAAAATCAACCCTTTTTCTTAATTTTCCCATTCCATTGCTTAAAACCGCCTTTAAGGTTGTATATTTCTCTACAGCCGTTTTTACGTAAGGTTTGAGCTGCACGTCCGCTCCTGACATTGTTTTGACAGTAAATGTAGACGGGCTTGTCAGGTCTGATTTCTGCTTTTCTGTGTTTAAGCTGTGATAATGGAATGTTTCTTGCACCGAGAATATGTCCGCCTTCGTATTCCTTCGGCTCGCGCACGTCGATCAGCTGGGCTTTCCTGTAGCCTGCGCGGAATTCTTCTTCTGTTAGGGTTTTCATGATTCGTTGTTGATAAATATATGTAACGACAGAGTAAATAATAATTGCCGCACAAAGAATGATGAGGATGAGATAATTCATGCTTGTTTCATACTCCTTTTATTACACGCTTTTAGCCTATTATAGAAAATAGATAAGATAGACAACTTCTATTATAGTAAAGCATAAAACAATTGTCACCAGTAAAGGTTGAAATTATTTTAGTTTCGCTCGAGAATTTGATAGACTTAAAGTAGTCTGTTAAAAAGAAGGGGAAACAATGGAAAAAGAAACATGGAGATTTATTGACTCGGGTTTTCAATCACCCGCTTATAATATGGCTCTTGATGAAGCGCTATTAAATTGGAACAGCCAAAAACTGATTCCGCCTACGATTCGCTTTTACGGATGGAATCCGCCAACGCTTTCTGTTGGTTATTTTCAAAACATACATAAGGAAATTAATTTTGATGCTGTGAAAGATCACAATCTTGGTTTTGTCAGAAGGCCAACGGGAGGAAGAGGCGTGCTCCATGACCAAGAGCTCACGTACAGTGTGATTGTCCCAGAGGATCATCCTGAAATGCCAACCACCGTTACTGAAGCATACCGGGTGATTTCCGAAGGGATTCTGCAAGGATTTCGTGAGCTTGGGCTTGATGCTTATTTTGCAATTCCGCGATCTGACAAAGAAAAAGCAGAGCTGAAAAATCCAAGGAGCTCTGTTTGCTTTGACGCTCCTTCATGGTACGAGCTGGTCGTTGAAGGAAGAAAAGTGGCAGGAAGCGCACAAACAAGGCAAAAGGGCGTCATCCTTCAGCATGGATCGATTCTGCTTGATCTTGATGAAGATAAGCTGTTTGATTTGTTTTTGTACCCGAATGAGCGTGTAAAGGAAAGAATGCAAAAAAGCTTTAAAAAGAAAGCAGTCGCCATTAACGAGCTAATCGAAAATCCTGTTACTATCGAAGACGCGAGGAAAGCCTTCAAAACTGGCTTTGAAAAAGGGTTGAATGTGACACTGGAGCCTTATGAACTGAATGAGAAAGAAGAAAAAGAAGTATTAAAAATTGCAGCAGATAAATATTCAACAGATAAATGGAACTACAAAAGATAAGCCCCATTAGGTTTATCACGCAATTAGGTCACCTTGAAAATGAAAGAGGGTGACCTATTGTATGATGATTAATAAAAACCCTCACTGAATGAATGATCACTTTATCGCATTTTCTTGTTTTTTAAGTACCTATAGTGTACACTTGTAATGATTTCTTACCGCAGGCGATGCTTAATGGAGGGGTAATATGCCGACAGTTAGTATGGAAGATTACATAGAACAAATTTATATCTTAATTGAAGAAAAAGGCTATGCGCGGGTTTCAGACATAGCAGAAGCTTTGAAAGTGCATCCCTCCTCTGTTACAAAAATGGTTCAAAAACTAGATAAAGATGAGTATCTTGTATACGAAAAATATCGCGGCCTCGTTCTTACGCCTAAAGGCAATAAAATAGGAAAACGGCTTGTTTATAGACATGAATTGCTAGAACAGTTTTTACGAATCATTGGTGTAGACGAAGAGAAGATCTACCATGATGTTGAAGGAATTGAACATCATCTCAGCTGGAACAGTATCGATCGAATTGGTGATTTGGTCCAATATTTCGAAGAAGACCGTGAGAGAGTTGAACAATTAATAACGGTTCAGAAAAATAACGAGCAAGAAAACCAGTAAGCATGTTCTTAAATGAGCATGCTTTTTATAATTCTTTTAACTTTTTGCCTCTTTTCTTTCTGGTCTATTTTGATCTTAACCTTCCTAAAATGATTGTAGGAGAAGAAAAGGGGAGGGCCATGTATGTATATAGATGGCGTTTTTTCTGGTGGAGGAGCTAAAGGAATTGCGTTAGCAGGCGCATATAAAGTGCTTGAAAACGAAGGGTTTCGCTTCGTTCGAGTGGCGGGGACAAGTGCAGGTTCAATGGTCGCAGCTTTTATTGCTGCGGGCTATACGAGTAAAGAGATGATCGCGCTTCTGAAAGAATTGAATAATGACATCTTATTGGATCAGCCTTTCCCATACTTGCCATTTAAAGCGCTTCGATGGATATCAATCTATTGGCGTCTTGGCTTATATAAAGGGGATACATTTGAAAACTGGTTAAGTGTCAAGCTTAAGAACAAAGGGGTTACTGTATTTTCAGATTTAAGGCCACATTCGTTAAGAGTGATTGCTTCCGATTTAACTAACGGAAAACTAATGGTTTTGCCGGATGACCTGCCGTCATACGGATTAAATCCAGATAGCTTTTCAGTGGCACGGGCTATACGGATGAGCTGCAGCCTTCCTTATTTCTTTGAACCTGTAAAACTGCAGTCGAATCAAGGGCAAAGTATTGTTGTAGATGGCGGGGTTCTGAGCAATTTTCCTATATGGCTTTTTTCTAAGCATAAAAAAAGGCCGGTCATTGGGGTGACTTTAACAGCAAATGAAAAAGAGCGACCAAAAAACTCAATCAAACATGCATTTGAGTTATTCGGTGCTCTTTTTGAAACGATGAGAGATGCCCATGATGCAAGGCATATCGCATCCAGACATGAAAAAAACATTATTTTTATTCCGGCAGATCACGTAATGGCTACCGATTTTTCAATGACAGATGAGAAAAAAGAAGCGCTTATTGAGCTTGGAAAATTGAAAACAGAGACCTTTTTAAAACAATGGAGCTATTAAAATAAAGCTCTCTTTTTCTTTTTGTTCTTCTTGCCTTCGATCACGGTGAGCTGCGTTTTGCTTTTCTTGCGAATCACAAGCGGTTTTGCATTTGGATTAGGAATGCTTCTTAAGTGAGAGTGACGATTTTTGGCTGATCGTTTCGGTTTTTTATCTTGAAAACGCCTGGCTGATTGCTTAGCAGCTTTCTTATAAGCTGCACCGTCTGTTCCCATTCGGCCAGTCAAGAAATATCGCAACACAAAAAACAGAATACATGCTCCGATTGCTATATAGAAGAGCGACCAGGCAAACTGTCCCGGACTAGTAACCAATGAATAAATAATGCCAATCGCTCCCAAACCAATAATAACCCCGATAATCGGCTGTATAAGTCGATTCATTTTCATCCACCTCCCTAATTAATCAGCACCTTATTTCCTAAATCACAATGTCCTTTTTATACGCATCTGTCTCTTCTTCCATCCGAAGAAGCTCGTTAAAACTCGCGATTGCGACTTCAACCTGATCGTCCGAAGGTTCTTTTGTCGTGAGCAATTGCAGCCAAAGTCCTGGATATCCGAGGAACTTTAATACAGGTACTTCCCGAACCTTATTCGTTAACTGCAAAACTTCAAAAGAGATTCCAAGTACGACCGGAATCAGGGCAATCCTGCTCAGTAAACGAATCCAAAGAGGGTCTGTCGGAACAAGCAGGTAAACGAACATCCCCACGATAACAGTGAAGAGAATAAAGCTGCTGCCGCATCTGTAATGCAGCCTGGATTGCTTTTGCACGTTCTCAACAGTTATCGGGAGGTTTTTCTCGTAACAGTTTATGACTTTATGCTCTGCCCCATGATATTGGAAAACTCGTTTAATGAGCGGTGTCATAGAGACAACATAAATGTAGCCGAGCAAAAGCATCAACTTCAAAAAAGATTCCACCATAACCTGCGAGAAATCTGAAGAAAAAATAGGCTTTGTCAGATGTGCCAAAGCGGCTGGAACTAAAACGAAAATAAATTTGCTGAATAAAAAGGATAGCACTCCTAGTACAGCCAGGCCAAAAATCATTGTAAGCTTTGAGCTTTTTTCTTCTTCATTTATTTTCTGATCCTCATCGGGATGAACTTCATATCTTTCCGATGAAAAATTTAGGTGTTTCGTCCCATTTGCACTCGCTTCGATGATGGCTGCGATTCCTCGAATAAATGGAATTCGCCGTAAAGCGGTAAGTGATGAGCTGGACTTGCGTGGGAGCTTGAAATAATCAATGCTCTGATCCGTTCTGCGCACAGCGGTAACATAGTGATGTCTGCCGCCAAACATAACTCCTTCGATGACTGCTTGACCGCCGTAAGCAGGTTTTTTGTTAGTTTTTGCCATTAGACATCAACCTACCTATTTAGAATATTTATAGTGTTTCTTATGAGTATATTCTACAGGAAATGGTTTGAAACCTCTAGATTGATACCTTATAATTTTTGGTACTTTTTTTAGTGTACCCTGATCAGAAATTTTTACACATCATCCTACAAAAAAATCATGAAAGCTCATGTTTGAGGGCATGCTACTTTTGGAGGTGTTATACATGGATCATGAAGAAAAAAAAGCTGTATCAATAAATCGTGAGAAGGATCAGAGGGGGAAGCCAAACCTCATTCTCGGCCGAGTTGTATTGACAGGTTTTATTGGCGGAGCAGGATTGAGTTTGATTGGTTATCTCTTTTCCCTTTTTCGTTTTTCAGAGATCAGCCCGAATATGCTGCTGCAGCCTTTTATCCTTGGGGATTGGAAAAACAAGCTGATGGGTACCTTCATCAGCATCATTATTATTGGGGTTTTAGGGATTGGTGCCGCACTCCTTTACTATTTATTTTTTCGAAGAATTAAAGGCATGTGGGCGGGATTAATTTACGGTGTAATGCTATGGGCGATCGTGTTTTTTCTCTTTAATCCACTCTTTCCGGAACTCGCTTCAATTAATGAGCTGAAAAGCGAGACGCTCATCTCTTCCTTTTGTTTATATCTTCTCTTCGGTTTATTTGTCGGGTACTCCATTTCGTTTGACTATAACGAGCTCAATTCCGAGAAGCTGAAACGGGCGCTTGGACAATCTTCGGAATAGTGTTCTTACAAAGTTTAGTATGATAAAATGTTCACAGAAGTGGACATTTTATTTTATATATAAGGAGAGAAAAAGGTTGGCTCATTTTTTAGTCATTAATGGACCGAATTTAAATCAGCTCGGAAAAAGGGAACCTGATAAGTATGGGAACCAGACGTTGGACGATTTGGAGCACGGATTGTTTCGATTCGCTGAAGAGAAAAACTTTGAAGTCACCTTTTTTCAATCCAATCATGAAGGGGATATCATTGATTCCCTTCACGAAGCGGAAAAGCATTACGCTGGCGTGGTTTTAAACGCAGGGGCTTTTACTCACTACAGCTATGCAATTCGGGATGCCATTGCAGGGTCCAGTCTTCCTGTTATTGAAGTACATATTACTAATATCCATCAAAGAGAAGAGTTCAGGCATCAGTCAGTATTAGCAGCTGTCTGCAAGGGGCAAATATCGGGATTTGGTTTTGACAGCTACAAGCTCGCATTATCATACTTAACTGAGAACTGGGGGGGAAAAGATTGATGGGAAAAGTAAAGAAGCTAAGAAGTATTTTTAACGATTGGAACATTGATGGTATATTGATTACAAGCGCTGTCAACCTTCGTTATATGACAGGCTTTACAGGTTCATCAGGATTAGCTGTCGTTTCTAAGGACCGGGCTGCCTTTATTACCGATTTCAGGTACATGGATCAAGCGAATGAGCAAATTGACGGGTTTGAAATTATTGAGCATAAGGGCAATCTGACAAAAAAAGCTGTTGAAACGATGAAGGATATGGGGATCAAATCAATCGGTTTCGAACAAGACAAAATGACGTATGGTACATATGCAGCATATTTAAAACAATATCCTGATGCAAATTTTGTTCCTACCTCCCAAACGGTAGAGAAATTGCGCTTGATTAAGACACCTGAAGAGATTAAGATATTAGAGGAAGCTGCCAAGATTGCAGACGAAGCATTCAGCCACATTTTGACCTTTATTAAGCCGGGAATTTCCGAGCTTTCAGTTGCTAATGAGCTTGAATTTTATATGAGAAAGCTTGGAGCATCTGAGTCTTCATTTGACACGATAGTTGCTTCAGGAGCGAGGTCAGCCCTTCCTCACGGAGTAGCCAGTGATAAGATCATTGAACCAGGTGATTTTGTAACATTGGATTATGGTGCTTACTATAAGGGCTATTGTTCAGATATTACAAGAACAGTAAGCGTTGGGAAGCCTTCAGATAAGCTGAAAGAAATTTATCAGGTTGTCTTGGAAGCCCAATTGCATGCCAGGAAGCATATAAAACCGGGCATCTCCGGAAAAGAGGCAGATGCATTAGCAAGGAGTATCATAGCTGAGAAGGGATACGGAGAGTACTTTGGGCATTCTACAGGCCACGGTCTCGGGATGGAGGTCCATGAGAATCCAGCCCTTTCGATAAAGTCAGAATGGGAGCTTGAAAAGGGAATGGTCGTCACAGTTGAACCGGGCATTTATCTTTCCGGTCTCGGCGGGGTCCGTATCGAAGATGATATTGTATTGACGGAAGACGGGAACACGTCCTTAATTCATTCCCCGAAAGAATTAATCATTTTATAAGAGATGTAAAGCGATATAGGAGGATAATTAATGATTTCAGTAAATGATTTTCGCACAGGTTTAACGATAGAGGTTGATGGAGGCATCTGGAGAGTCGTAGATTTCCAGCACGTTAAACCGGGAAAAGGAGCGGCTTTTGTCCGTTCTAAGCTTCGAAACCTCCGCACGGGATCAATCCAGGAAAAAACTTTTCGTGCCGGAGAAAAAGTAGCAAGAGCACAAATCGAAACAAAAACGATGCAATACTTATATGCAAATGCAGACCAGCACGTATTTATGGATACGACGAGCTACGAACAAATCGAGCTTAATGCTACGCAAATTGAATATGAGCTAAAATTTCTGCTGGAAAATATGTCTGTCCAAATCGTGATGTATGAAAGTGAAACTCTTGGAGTTGAGCTGCCGAATACGGTTGAGCTTGAAGTCGTAGAAACGGAACCGGGTATCAAAGGCGATACGGCTTCAGGAGGCACAAAGCCTGCAACAACAGAAACTGGCCTTGTCGTCAACGTTCCATTCTTTGTGAATCAAGGTGATAAGTTGGTTGTGAACACATCTGACGGTTCATACGTTTCAAGAGCATAATTTTAATATCGCTATCCTGCCAAGCCGGCTTAGTGACGTTTTCGTCGCTAAGCCGGCTTTTTTTGACTTTGTTTCTGAAAGAGAAGAAGGAAGACTACTTTTCCGATTACACGCATAGATTATAGTAAAAACGGAGGTAGATATGAAAAAATTATTTCTTGGACAAGTTGATCAGACCGTTCTTTCTATGGCTGTACTGCGAGTGATTTCTTCCGTAATCGAATTAACTGCTGCTCTTTGTATGCTGGTCGTCAATGATGTGCGCAAGGCGGTTGTCATAAACAGTATGCTTGCAATTATCGGGCCTTTGATTTTCATTGTGACAATGAGCATTGGAATCTATCAGCTCTCAGAACAGCTTTCCTATGCAAAGCTGATATTAATAGGAATTGGCGTCCTGTTTATTCTTGCCGGTATTTATAAATAACCTAGTGCCGATTAAGCTTGGCATATTTCGTGTCCGGCATCATATGTTATTAAAATAAGGAGGCATCTAATGAAAGAAATACTAGAGATACTCCCTGAACACATCATAAATGAATTGAACGAATTGCCCGAAGCCAAGTTGAATGCGATCGAGGAAATCAGAATACGGTCAAATCAACCGGTTGAATTGGTTTCTAATGGCGATCCGTACTTTTTAAAATATGTGTCAACGATCAAGGATGCTTCAATGATCATTGGCAGACTCAGCAATTACAGTATGTATACGTTGGAGGAAGAACTGAAAAAAGGATATGTGACACTTCGGGGAGGGCATCGGGTCGGACTAGCAGGAAGAGTCGTCGTAGAAGGAGGACACGTGAAGGGATTGCGGGATATATCTTCTTTCAACATCCGTGTTGCAAGGCAAAAGCTCGGGATTTCCGAACGCTATGTCAATGATTTGTTTGAAAATGGCTGGTTAAATACATTGATCATAGGTCCTCCGCAAACTGGAAAAACCACGCTGCTCAGGGATTTAGCGAGGCTGATCAGCACCGGTAGGAGACAGATTCCTGCTAAAAAGGTCGGCATTGTTGATGAGAGGTCGGAAATTGCAGGGTGTGTCAGCGGGGTTCCCCAGCATACATTCGGAAACAGGCTGGACGTTTTAGATGCCTGTCCGAAAGCGGAAGGGCTGATGATGATGATCCGTTCAATGAGCCCGGACGTCATTATCATAGATGAAATTGGAAGAGTTGAAGATTCGAGAGCTATTCTTGAAGCAATGCACGCCGGTGTGTCTATTATCGTATCGGCCCATGGATTTTCCCTTCAAGATTTAATCAAGAGGCCTTCGTTAAAAATATTATGGGAAAACAGAGTATTTGATCGATTTGTAGAGCTTTCAAGAAAGCGCGGACCCGGTTCGGTTGTTTCAATACTAAATCAGGAAGGTAAGCCGCTGGCCAGCTCACCTGGTGTATGGACATGCTAAAGCTCATAGGAGCAGTGTTTATCGTCTTATCGACCACATGGATGGGATATGAATATTCAAAAACGTACAGTGAAAGGACAAAGCAAATCCGCCAGTTAATGTACGCACTCCAGTCATTGGAAGCAGAAATCATGTACGGCTTCTCTCCATTAAATATAGCTTCTGCCCGAATAGCGACCCAGACACCGGACCCGGTTTCAACTCTTTTTGCCGGATTTTCAGATCGATTGATGAAGGGGGAAGACACGGCAAGCAAGGCATGGGAAGAAAGTCTTGCCTGCATTAAACACAAGACATCCTTAAAACAAAGTGAGATAGAGGTTTTGAAGCAATTTGGCGAAACTTTGGGCCTGCATGATAGAGAATCTCAGCAAAAGCATATTCGGCTGACGCTCACTCATCTTGAAGCCGAAGAAAAAGAAGCAGGCATAGTCCAAGGAAAATATGAAAAAATGGTGCGAAGCTTGGGGTTTCTTACGGGATTGTTGCTAATTTTAATTTTGATGTAAGATGCGGGAGGAGCAAGCATATTTATGGGGATTGATGTAAATATCATTTTTCAAATTGCAGGGGTAGGGATTGTTGTTGCATTCCTTCATACCATACTCGATCAGATGGGAAAAAAAGAATATGCACAGTGGGTCACGCTGCTCGGTTTCATCTATATTCTGTTTATGGTGGCTTCGATTGTGGACGATCTGTTTCGAACGATAAGAGCCGTATTTTTATTCCAGGGCTAAGGGGGTCATCCCTATTGAAATCATCCAAATAGTTGGGCTAGGTCTGATTGCCACCTTTCTTTCGTTGATTGTAAAAGAGCAAAAGCCGACATTTGCCTTTATGATAGTTGTTTTTACCGGATGCGCCATTTTTTTATATCTTGTTGATCAAATTTACGAGCTCATTCGAATGATTGAGAAAATCGCGGTGAATGCAAATGTCAATATGATGTATATGGAAACGATTCTAAAAATTATTGGCATCGCCTATATTGCCGAATTCGGCGCACAGCTGACGAAGGATGCCGGCCAAGGCGCAATCGCATCAAAGATTGAGCTTGGCGGAAAAATATTGATTTTGACAATGGCGATACCAATTTTGACTGTCATCATTGAAACCGTTATCGGGCTCATTCCTGCATTTTAAACCGGGAGTAGGGGACAAGTATGAAGAAATGCTTGATTTTCATTTGTATACTAAGCTCACTCTTTCTGTTTTCGTTCGATCCGATAGTTCATGCAGAACAAGGCTCCGGAAGCAGTGAGTTGGACAAGGATTCCCCCGAAGAAGAGGATACGGCGGCAGAAGAGCCATCAGCCGAAGCGATTGCTAAGAAACAATCAGAATCCTTGGATCTCGATTCCGTTGGGGAGTACTGGAACATGATATTAACAGAGTACGGCGGATTTTTACCCGAAAGCCAAAAAGGGAGCCTGCTCGAATTTGTGAATGGGGATAAGAAATTTTCTCCGGGAGAATGGGGTAAAGCACTGTTTGCTTATTTGTTTCACGAGGTTATTGCAAATGGAAAGTTGCTGGGAACCTTAATCCTCCTAACGATTTTTAGTGTGCTGCTTCAGCTGCTGCAAAATGCTTTTCAGCAAAGTGCTGTCAGCAAAGTCGCTTACGCCATCGTATATATGGTTTTAATTATTTTGGCGTTAAACAGCTTTCACGTCGCTATCACCTATGCAAATCAGGCAATTGAGTCGATGACAGGGTTCATTCTTGCTATTATTCCTCTATTGCTCGCGCTTATGGCTTCTTCAGGAGGAATCGCATCCGCGACATTTTTTCATCCAGTCATTCTGTTTTTAATGAATACGAGCGGGATGTTTATTCAGCATATTATACTTCCTTTGATTTTTCTTTCGGCTATCCTGAGCATTGTCAGTACGATGACCGATCAGTACAAAGTCACTCAGCTCGCTCAGCTGCTTCGAAATATCGCGATTGGATCACTTGCCATTTTCCTCACCGTTTTCTTGGGTGTGATTTCCGTTCAAGGGGCTTCTGCGGCAGTTGCGGATGGCATTACCTTGCGAACAGCAAAGTTTATTACCGGGAATTTTATTCCGGTTTTAGGAAGGATGTTCACTGACGCGACGGACACTGTTGTCAGTGCTTCTGTTTTATTAAAGAATACAGTCGGCATTATTGGTGTTGCCATTCTCGTAGTCATCGCTGCGTTTCCTGCAATAAAAGTCCTTTCCCTCGCTTTGATTTATAAAGTCGCAGCCGCGATATTGCAGCCGCTTGGCGGGGGGCCGGTGATTTCATGCCTGGATATAATCTCAAGAAGTGTGATCTATATTTTTGCGGCGCTCGCCATCGTATCTCTCATGTTTTTCTTATGCATAACGGTCATCATTACTGCGGGAAATTTAACAATGATGGTCAGGTAGGAGGGCTGGAAATTGAGCTTTTTAACAGAGTGGCTAACCAATATCATTGTATTTATTCTGCTTGCAATCGTGATCGATCTGCTTCTTCCAAATTCCGTGATGCAAAAATATGTAAAGATGATTATCAGCCTTTTATTGATCCTTGTCTTGCTGCAGCCGATTTTTTCTATATTTCATGCCGATCCTGAAAAAATATACGATGAATTGACAGCTGGTGGACAAGCTCAATCCGAAAATATAAAAAATCAGCTGAATGATGAAAAAAAAGAAATACAAGCTGCCTCACGTGCATATATTTTAGAACAAATGGCTGTCCAATTAAAGAATGAAGCAAAAAAGCCCCTTATAGAAAGCAATTACACAATTGAAAAGCTAGATATTGAAACAAGCAGCCAATTGAATTCCGCAGAAGATGTTAAACAAATTATCGTTCATTTAACAAAAGAGACAGAAGAAGAAACAATTCCGTCAGTTGCACCAGTCGAAATTGGAGGAAACGAAAACCGCATCAGCCCTTTTCAAAAAAAAGAAGCAGAAGCAATGAAAAATCAACTCGCAGAAACGTGGGAAGTGGATCCTGGGAAGGTAACCGTCATTCTGGAAGGAGGAGAGGTGAAGAAAGATGGATAAGCCGAATTGGAGCGAGCGGATCAAACATCTTTTTTTTCCAAATCGAACTAAAAACGAAGAGAAGGCCAAGCTAACAAAATACCATTATCTCCTGATCGCTTTTATTCTCGGCATTTCCTTTATGCTCATGAATCAAATGTTCTCTTCTCCAGAAGGGTCACAGCAAGAAGCATCCTCAATGCTACCCAGTGCATCATCAGATACTAAGCCTGCGGAAAAAGAAGTATTTAAACCAGACAAGGGAAATGAGACGAATCAAACAATTGAAGACTATGAACAAGAATATGAAAATGAAATGAAAGAGATTTTGGAAACGGTCATTGGCGTAGAAGATGTCTCGATCATGGTCAATGTCGATGCTACCTCATTAAAAGTTTATGAAAAAAACAAAAAAAATCAAACCCAAACAACAGAAGAAACTGATAAAGAAGGCGGAAAAAGAGTCGTGACAGATCAATCAGCGGACGAACAGATTGTCATGATTAAAAAGGGCGATGAAGAAATTCCGGTAGTTGTCCAAACAAAAAAACCTGAAATAAGGGGTGTTCTCGTTGTTGCTCAAGGAGTGGACAACGTTCAAATAAAGAAGACAGTCATTGATGCTGTCACTCGGGTGCTGGATGTTCCCAGCCACAGAGTGCAGGTGGCACCGAAAAAAATGAAGGAGGATTCATAAATGATGTTAAAGAAACAAACGGTTTGGCTGTTAACCATGCTTAGTCTTGTCGTCGTATTAAGTGTTTATTATATTATGTCTCCAGATGATAATTTGTCTGCTCCAGTAGATAATGTCGAAGAAGGAAAACAGGCTATGGAGGAAAAGGCTCCGGCTGAAGATAAAGGCGACGTACAAGACACAGAAGAAAAAGGAACAACTGATGAACAAAAAGAAACAACCGAAGAAGAACCTATGAAAGAAGAGGAAGGTAAAGAAGGAAAAGAAGGCAAGGATACGTCTAAAGAGGATAGTGAAGAAGGTGCAGAGGTTACGACTGAGGCAAGTGACGATGCGTTTACAAACTTTCGCTTGAGTCTACAAGACAAACGAAGCAAGCAAAAAGAAGATTATAATGAAATAGCGATGAGCGATGAAGCAACTGCAGAAGAAAAAAGTGAAGCAGTCGATATGATGAAGAAATTGGATGATGAAGAAATAACGGAAGAAACACTTGAAACATTAATAAAAACGGAAGGATACGGTGATGCCTTTGTTGTTGCATCCGGTAATGATGTGAATGTGACTGTAAGAGCCAAAGAACATTCAAAAACAGCCGTAATAAAGATCGTTGACCTTGTCCAAAAGGAAACAGGACAAGATGGGAATGTAAATGTCGCATTTGAACCGGAAAAGTAAGGAAAAGAGAACTCCGTTTTCAAGACACGGAGTTTTTTTAATGGAAGTTGAATTCGGATAATCTCTCCTGTAAGATAATAATAGTATGTACTTTTAGTACTAGACTATAAAATGACTGGAAAATCCAAGGAGTGCTGTAATAATGCTGAAAATAGAAGAAATACGCGAATTAATAAAATTAATTGATAAATCTTCAATTGATGAATTTTCGTATGAAATCGAAGGTTCGAAGATAAAGCTAAGGAAAAAGGGCGCAGAAGTGATCCAGACTGCTGCTCCGGCACCTGTTACGCATGCGCCTGTCCCGCAGCAAACCAATCCTGAAGCACAAGCTGCCCCGCAAGAGGCACCTGTGAATAATGAAGCGAAAGAGACAAATGAAAACCTGCACCAAATCAAATCTCCAATGGTAGGAACCTTTTATACGTCTTCCAATCCGGAATCCGATGCATATGTGAGTAAAGGATCCAAGGTTGAAGAAGAGAGCATTGTATGTATTGTTGAAGCGATGAAACTATTTAATGAAATAACAGCTGATGTCAAAGGAGAAATTGTTGACATTTTAGTTGAAAATGGCCAATTGGTGGAATACGGACAGCCGTTATTTCTTGTAAAAGCAGAGTAAGGAGAAGTCAGATGATAAAGAAGCTATTAATTGCCAATCGAGGAGAAATTGCTGTACGAATTATTCGTGCGTGCAGAGAATTAGGGATTGAAACCGTTGCTGTTTATTCCGAAGCGGATAACGATGCGCTTCATGTTCAAATGGCGGATGAATCATTCTGCATCGGACCTACTGCTTCGAAGGACAGCTATTTAAACCCTACGAATATAGTAAGTGTTGCAAAGCTGACGGGTACAGATGCTATACATCCAGGATATGGATTTTTAGCTGAGAATGCCGATTTTGCCGAGCTTTGTGAAGAATGCAACGTCATATTTGTCGGTCCATCCGCAGAAGCGATTAACAAGATGGGAACTAAAGACGTCGCAAGGGAAACGATGAAAGAAGCTGGCGTTCCTATTGTACCTGGTTCAACAGGAATAATAAAAGATGAGGCAGAAGCGGTTTCGATTGCAGGTGAAATTGGGTATCCTGTTATTATAAAGGCAACTGCAGGCGGGGGAGGTAAAGGAATACGTATTGCCCGCACCGAAGAAGAGCTGATTAATGGGATTAAGATTACAAGGCAGGAAGCGGCTACTGCGTTCGGAAATCCAGGAGTATATCTTGAAAAATACATAGAGGATTTCAGACATGTTGAGATTCAGGTTCTCGCCGATAACTACGGGAATACGATTCATCTTGGCGAACGCGACTGCTCTATTCAAAGAAGGCTTCAAAAGCTTCTGGAAGAGACTCCATCACCTGCTTTAAATGAAGAAACCAGGGAGCAGATGGGAGCAGCTGCGGTAAAAGCTGCCCAAGCGGTTAACTACTCAGGTGCAGGAACGGTTGAATTCATCTACGATTACAATGAGCGAAAATTCTACTTTATGGAAATGAACACCCGGATTCAAGTAGAACATCCCGTTACGGAACAAGTCACAGGTGTGGACTTGATAAAAGAACAAATTGCTGTTGCTTCCGGCGAAAAGCTCGGTATTTCGCAATCTGAAGTCACCTTTAATGGCTGGTCAATCGAATGCAGGATTAATGCTGAAAACCCGGAGAAAAATTTTATGCCTTCAGCAGGTCAGATTAAAATGTATCTGCCTCCAGGCGGTTTTGGCGTACGTGTTGATTCAGCTGCATATCCTGGTTACAGCATTCCGCCTTATTATGACAGTATGATCGCAAAGGTCATTACGTATGGCAGGACGAGAGAAGAAGCGATTGCTAGAATGAAGCGCGCATTAAGCGAATTTGTCATTGAGGGCATCCATACAACCATCCCGTTCCACTTACGATTATTGGAGCATGAAACTTTTGTCAGCGGAGCCTTTAATACCAAGTTTTTAGAAACCTATGACGTGATGGGCAATCAATGAAATATTTTCGGAGGTGAAGACCTTGAAAGAAAATAATTTGTTAGAAATGAATGATGAAGAAAATCAACTTGGTAAAGTGGAAATCGCTCCTGAAGTGATTGAGGTCATTGCCGGAATTGCCGCCTATGAGGTTGAAGGAGTAGCTGAAATGCGCGGTAATTTCGCAGCCGGAGTTGCTGAGCGCTTCGGAAAGAAGAACCATCGCAAAGGAGTAAAGGTTGATTTAACTGAAGATGGGATTATTATTGAAGTGTATTGTGTCATGATCTTTGGAGTATCTATCCCTAAAGTAGCGAATGCCGTACAGGATAACATAAGACAAGCGCTTTTAAATATGACAGCACTTGCCATCAAGGAAATCAACATTCATGTGGTGGGTATCCAATTTGACAACAAAACGAGCGAAACGGAAATAGACCAGGAAGTGTAAGGAAACCAAAGGGGTGTCTGTCCCTTTGGTTCTTTATTTGCTGGTTGATCTGAGGCTGTAAAAAGCTGGTTTACCACATTTTCGATAATAGCTTTTACGTTTAATGCCGTTCGATCTTTCCATGCGGTGCTGAAAAAAATATGGTATGATCTCTGTATGATCGCATGGAATGGGACAAGATAGGCATTATCAAAGGAGAAATGAAATGAAAAGAAGATTGGCCAGAGAAAAGGCATTACAAGCATTATTTCAAATCGACCTGAGCGATATTGAATCCGAAGATGCAATGATACATGCATTGGATGGTGCAGAAAGCGATGCTTTTTTTGAAAACCTTGTTCACGGTGTAGTAACTAATCAAACGGAGATAGACCGTTTGATTTCAAAGCATCTCGTGAACTGGAAGCTTGACAGAATTGCAAATGTAGACCGTGTGATTCTTAGAACAGCTGTTTATGAATTGCTGTATCAAGAAGATATACCGGCCAACGTAACGATAAATGAAGCCATTGAACTTGCGAAATCATTTGGCGATGACAAGTCTGCCAAATTTATTAACGGTGTTCTATCCAGTATTCATTCAGAACTATAAATCCAGTAGGAGGAAAGCACAATGACTGCAACAATTATTGACGGAAAAGAAGCGGCAAAGGAAATGCGCCAGCAGCTGGCTGAAGAAGTTAGCCGGCTAAAAGAAAAAGGAGTAACTCCAGGTCTTGTCGTCATTTTAATCGGCGATGATCCGGCCTCTCTTTCTTACGTTAGAGGAAAAAAGAAAGCTGCAGAGACAATGGGTATGCATTTTAAGCTTGATCATTTGGAAGATACGATTGAAGAGGACAAGCTGCTCTCTTTAATCGACCAGTACAATCAAGATGACAGTTTTCACGGCATACTTGTTCAACTGCCACTCCCTAAACATATATCTGAAAAGGCGGTTATCGAACGTATTTCTACTGAAAAGGATGTCGATGGCTTCCATCCGTTAAATATCGGAAAAATGCTTCTCGGAGAAGAGACGTTTTTGCCATGCACTCCTGCAGGGATTGTAGAATTGTTAAAAAAAACCAACACGGATTTATCTGGCAAGGAAGTTGTCGTCATCGGGCGGAGCAACATCGTTGGAAAACCGGTCGGTCAGCTTCTATTAAATGAAAATGCGACGGTTACATTCTGCCACTCCAGAACAAAAGACATTGGAGCCCATACAAGAAAAGCAGATATATTGATTGTAGCAGTCGGCAAAGCGCATTTTCTGACTGCTGATCAAATCAAAGAAGGCGCGATTGTAATTGATGTTGGTGTCAATCGCTTGGATTCAGGCAAGCTTGTCGGAGATGTAGATTTTGAAGCAGCGAAAGAAAAAGCATCCTATATTACTCCTGTACCAGGGGGAGTTGGTCCAATGACAATTACGATGCTTGCCCATAATACAGTAAAATCAGCAAAGAACAGAATGTAATACGATGCAGTCCATCTGTTCAGGCGGCAGATGGACTGCTCCTTAAGTAGAGGGGGGTGTCTGCTATTGAGTGAACCTGCTTACGTCACAGTCACTGCATTGACAAAATATATTAAAAGAAAGTTTGATGTAGATCCCCATCTTGAAAATATCTGGATTAAAGGCGAGCTCTCAAATGTGAAAATCCATAGCCGCGGGCACATTTATTTTACGTTGAAAGATGAGAACGCCCGTATACAGTCAGTGATGTTTGCGAGACAAAATAAAGACTTAAGCTTTACGCCAGAATCAGGTATGAAGGTGCTCGTCAGAGGGGGAATCTCAGTATACGAGCCGAGCGGGAACTATCAGCTATATGCGAAAGAAATTCAGCCAGACGGGATCGGAGCCCTTTATCTTGCATACGAAGAACTAAAAAATAAACTTGCAAAAGAGGGTCTTTTCGATGAAAGCCACAAAAAGCCAATTCCACGATTTCCCGCCACTATAGGAATCATAACATCTCCTACCGGTGCAGCCATAAGAGATATCCTCATCACGATTAAAAGGAGATATCCTCTCGCAAAAACAATCCTTTATCCTGCTTTGGTGCAAGGCGTAAATGCTGGTCAGTCGATTGCGGGCCATATCCAAAAGGCGAATGCCGCGAAGCTGTGTGACGTATTAATTGTCGGAAGAGGCGGCGGATCCATCGAGGAGCTATGGGCATTTAATGAAGAAATTGTGGCTAGGGAGATTTTTTCTTCTGAGATTCCAGTCATCTCTGCCGTAGGGCATGAAACTGATTATACGATCAGCGATTTTGTTGCGGATCTTCGGGCCCCGACGCCTACCGGTGCTGCAGAGCTTGCGGTACCGCATACGACTGAGTTAATGGAACGAATAGGAATGCTTCGGACGACGTTGTTAAAAGACGTCCAGCAAAAAGTAAAAAGGGAAAAGGAAATCCTGCACTCTTTGCAATCCTCTTATGCTTTTAAATATCCGAAAAGGCTTTTTGAACAAAAGGAGCAGCAGTTCGATCTCATGTTTGACCGTTTGCAAAAAAAAGCAGCTGACTTGCTTGATAGGAAAAAAATGAAGCTGGAACGGGAATCCTATAGACTGTCGTCCCATCATCCTAAACACCGTCTGGACCAAGCAGAAAAAGCATATCTGGAAAAGACAGCCACGTTGAAACGAGCGATGTCTTCTGTGATTAGGGAGAACAGTTCTCAGTTCCAATCTGTTTTAGGAAAACTACAGGTTTTAAGTCCGCTTCACATAATGCAAAGGGGCTATAGCCTAGTATATAAAGATGAGGAAATAGCAAAGAGCGTGCAGAACGTCCAATTGCATGACAGGTTGAAGATAAAAATGAACGATGGAAACCTTCTTTGTGAGGTCTTAGGGAAAGAGGAGGAAGTCAAGAGTGGCGACGAATGATAAAAACAGTTCGGAAAAAACGTTTGAGCAAGCAATGAAGGAGCTTGAGGAAATTGTAGGTAAGCTTGAAGAAGGTGATGTTCCCTTAGAAAAGGCGATCGAGTATTTTCAGGAAGGCATGACCCTGTCGAAGCTTTGCCATACCAAGCTGCAAACGGTCGAAAAACAAATGGATTCCATTTTAAAGGAAGATGGTGAGCTTGCACCTTTTCATGTACAGGAGGATGAAAAAGGTGGCAGTTAATTTACAGGAATTTCTTCGGACGAGAAAAGAAACAATCGAACACCATCTCCCGATTTATGTAAAACAATTAAATGCACCACCCATATTAAAGGAATCGATGCTTTATTCATTAGAGGCGGGAGGAAAAAGGCTGCGTCCGATTCTTGTTCTTGCATTGCTTCATGCGTATGGAAAAAATGAAGAACAAGGATTGCCGATCGGATGCGCAGTCGAAATGATTCATACGTACTCCCTTATCCATGATGATCTTCCTTGCATGGATGATGATGATTTAAGAAGGGGAAAGCCGACAAATCATAAGGTGTTTGGCGAAGCTGCTGCTGTTCTCGCCGGCGATGGTTTATTAACTGAAGCCTTTCGAGTGATTGCGACACTTGATATGGTTTCCGCAGAAAAGCGGATTGCCCTTATCAAAGAGCTTTCTGCTGCCATCGGTGCTGAAGGAATGGTAGGGGGGCAGGTTGCGGATATGGAAGCCGAAGGAAAGAAAGTAACTCCTGCTGAGCTTGAGGCGATTCATGCGATGAAAACAGCTAAGCTTTTAAGCTTTAGTATCGTAGCTGGAGCCATTTTATCCGATGCCCCAAATGTGGAAATCGAAAGGCTTCGTCAATTCGGATTTCATATCGGGATTGCTTTTCAAATCCGCGATGATATTTTGGATCTTGAAGGCTCGGAAGATAAAATAGGAAAACGAATCGGTTCTGATACAGCCAATGAAAAAACTACCTATCCTTCAATGCTTACTCTCACGGGAGCAAAGGAAAAGCTAAATGATCATATCCAATCGGCTAAAGGGCTTTTATATGAGCTTTCTCTCGAAAAAGAATTGTTAACCGAACTGTGTGAATTAATTGGGAACAGGGATCATTAACAAGAACGTGAATTGAGAGTTAAGGGATAGTGTGATAAAATGTACGGAGTTAAAATATGGGGACGTTTACAGTATGACATATTAGCTAAAGTCCTCTATAGTTGTTTCCAATATCTTAATCTGATTATCGTTGAATTGTATAGCATAAGATAAATGAATTAGGTAACAGACTGCTGAGAAATTAAGCTGAAAGTGAGTTGATCCAGTTGGATCTATTATCAATAAAAGACCCGGCATTTTTAAAAAAACTATCCATTGATGATCTATACGAACTTAGTGCTGACATTCGTTCTTTTTTAATTGAAACATTATCGGTGTCAGGAGGGCATATCGGACCGAATTTAGGTGTCGTGGAGCTAACTGTCGCTCTTCATAAAGAATTTAACAGCCCAACTGATAAATTTCTTTGGGATGTCGGCCACCAATCTTATGTCCACAAGCTTTTGACTGGAAGAGGAAAAGACTTTGATACGATCCGCCAATATAAAGGACTATGCGGCTTTCCGAAACGAGACGAAAGTGAGCATGATGTGTGGGAAACAGGCCATAGCTCCACTTCTTTGTCAGGTGCAATGGGTATGGCTGCAGCACGGGATCTGAAAGGTACCAAGGAGTTTATCGTGCCAATTATCGGAGATGGCGCTTTAACCGGCGGAATGGCTCTAGAAGCGTTAAATCACATTGGCCATGAACAGAAAGATATGATCGTGATCCTGAATGACAATGAAATGAGCATAGCTCCAAACGTTGGTGCCATTCATACAATGCTAAGCCGTCTTCGCACTGCCGGAAAATATCAATGGGTGAAGGATGAATTGGAATATCTGCTAAAACGGATTCCTGCTGTAGGAGGCAAGCTTGCTTCTACTGCTGAACGAGTGAAAGACAGCTTGAAGTATCTGCTTGTTTCCGGCATGTTTTTTGAAGAGCTTGGTTTCACTTATTATGGACCTGTAGATGGGCATTCTTATGAAGAATTATTCAGCAATCTGCAAGCTGCCAAAAAAACGAATGGACCGGTACTTCTTCACGTCATTACGAAAAAAGGAAAAGGCTATAAACCGGCTGAAACGGATACAATCGGAACTTGGCATGGTCCGGGTCCTTATAAAATGGATACAGGCGATTTCGTCAAGCCGAAGGCAGCTGCACCTGCATGGAGTGCTCTCGTAAGTGAAACGGTGCGAAAGCTAGCCAGAAAGGATGACCGGATTGTAGCAATTACCCCTGCGATGCCTGTAGGTTCGAAGCTCGAAGGTTTTGCAAGCGAGTTCCCTGATCGGATGTTTGACGTCGGAATTGCCGAACAGCACGCGACCACTATGGCGGCCGGACTTGCAACACAAAACATGAAGCCGTTTCTTGCGATTTATTCTACGTTTTTGCAGCGGGCATACGATCAAGTTGTCCACGATATATGCAGACAAAACCTCAATGTTTTTATCGGTATCGATCGAGCCGGACTTGTTGGGGCAGATGGAGAAACCCACCAAGGTGTATTTGACATAGCGTTCATGCGTCATCTGCCAAATATGGTGCTAATGATGCCGAAGGATGAAAATGAAGGCCAGCATATGGTCAATACTGCGATACAATATAACGATGGACCGATTGCTATGCGTTACCCGAGAGGCAATGGAATAGGCGTAAAACTCGATTCTGAATTAAAAACGATTCCGATTGGAACATGGGAAGTGCTCCGGCCTGGAACGGACGCTGTCATCTTAACGTTTGGCACGACGATTCAGATGGCTTTAAAAGCTGCTGAGGAGCTGCAAAAAGAAGGCCGATCTGTGCGGGTTGTGAATGCACGTTTCATCAAGCCGTTAGATGAAAAGATGCTCAAAAAAATCCTTTCAGACGGTCTGCCGATTCTGACAATAGAGGAGGCGGTTCTTCAAGGAGGTTTTGGAAGCGCCGTGCTTGAATTTGCCTATGATGAATCGAGTCGTCATCCGTTAATTGACCGTATGGGGATTCCAGATCGTTTCATCGAACACGGAAGCGTGCCAAAGCTATTGGAGGAAGTCGGATTAACGGTTGATCAGATCGTGCATCGAATTCGCCGGCTTACCTTCGCGAATCATCGAAAAGGAATTGGATCATGACCGGCAAAAAAGAACGATTGGATGTTTTATTAGTAGAACGAGGGCTTATCGAAACTCGAGAAAAAGCAAAACGAGCTATTATGGCAGGAGTTGTATTTTCGAACGAAACGAGATTAGACAAGCCTGGAGAAAAAATAGACCGAAGCTCCCCCCTCACTATAAAAGGAAATCCTTTAAAATACGTCAGCAGGGGAGGACTTAAGCTTGAAAAAGCGTTATCGCTTTTTCAAGTAAACGTTAAAGATAAAATCATCATTGATATTGGCTCATCCACAGGCGGGTTTACCGATTGTGCTTTGCAAAATGGAGCAAAATTATCTTATGCTGTGGATGTCGGCTATAATCAGCTTGCCTGGAAGCTAAGGCAGGATGAGCGTGTCGTCGTCATGGAAAGGACAAATTTTCGCTACTCAACTCCGGAGGAATTTCATTCCGGGATGCCTGAATTTGCAACGATTGATGTTTCTTTTATCTCCTTGAAGCTTATCCTGCCTGTATTAAAAAAGATCTTAACAGAAAACAGCGACTGTATTGCCTTGATCAAGCCTCAATTTGAAGCCGGGCGAGAATTGGTCGGAAAAAAGGGGATAGTTAGAGATCCTGAGGTTCATGCCTCAGTGATTAAAGAAATATCCGCTTTTTCCAGTAACGAAGGATATCAGTGCAAGGGGATTTCATTTTCTCCGATTACAGGAGGAGATGGAAATATTGAATTTTTGCTTCATCTTTCTTGGGAAGGACCTGAGTCAGGCGGTGTTGATTTAAGCGACGAAATGATATCTACCGTAGTGAAGGAAGCCCATATGAGCTTAAAACAAAAAAAAACGGACGTTATGGAATAATAGGTTTTCTATTATTCCTTTTTATATAGAGATATACTTTTTAACCATTATCCGTTAACATGGACATAATAAGAGGAATAGCAATCAGGAGGCAAAGATGACAAAAGGTCAAAGGCATATAAAAATTAGGGAAATCATCACAAATGAAGAAATTGAAACGCAGGATGAACTTGTGGAAATTCTGAGAAATGAAGGGTTTAATGTCACACAGGCAACGGTATCAAGAGATATTAAGGAACTCCATTTAGTAAAAGTTCCAACCAGCAAAGGAGCTTATAAATATAGCCTTCCGTCAGATCATCGATTTAATCCGCTTTCCAAATTGAAACGGGCTCTTATTGACTCATTTGTAAAAATTGATTCAACCAGCCATTTTATCGTCCTAAAAACAATGCCCGGAAATGCTCAATCGATAGGAGCATTGTTGGATAAATTGGACTGGGCTGAAGTATTAGGGACTATTTGCGGAGATGATACGATATTAATCATTTGCAGATCCGTTGAAGATACAGAGTTAATATCTGCCCGATTGTTGGAGCTTCTTTAATATAGTGAATCTTCACTAAAGGATAGATCTCTTTTGCATGGCTTTCCTATTTATACAGATAATTTTAAAGAAGAGGTGTGATAAGCTTGCTAGCCGAGTTATCAGTAAAGAACTTTGCTATCATTGAAGAATTAACAATCTCCTTTGAAAAAGGATTGACTGTGCTGACAGGAGAAACGGGTGCAGGAAAATCGATTATTATCGATTCCATCTCACTTTTGGTTGGAGGTAGAGGCTCCGCCGAATTTGTCAGGTTTGGAGAAGATAAGTCTGAGCTAGAGGGGTTGTTTCTTTTAGAGGAAGATCATCCGGCCTTTATCGCATGCCGTAAATTTGGTATTGATGCGAGTGATGGTATGATCATTTTACGAAGAGATATTTATCAAAGCGGAAAAAGCGTCTGCCGAATTAACGGCAAACTTGTCACGATTTCGATCTTGAGGGAATTGGGTCGTCTTTTGTTGGATATACATGGACAGCATGACAACCAGATGCTTATGGAAGAAGAAAACCATTTGTATGTTCTTGACGAGTTTGCGGGAAAACCATTAAAAGAAGCGCTGAAGGAATATCAGTCAGGCTATGAGAAATATACTGCGCTGCGCAAAAAATTGTCCGAGCTGTCAGAAAATGAACAGGAATTGGCACATCGCCTCGATCTTATTCAATTTCAGCTAGACGAAATTGAATCTGCGAATTTAACCCCTGGTGAAGACCAGCAGCTATCAGGTGAAAAAGAGAAAATTTCGAATTTTGAACAGATCTTTGAAGGTGTCCAAAATGCCTATCATGCTTTAAGAAATGAGCAAGGGGGACTGGATTGGGTCGGAATGGCTTCAAGTCAACTAGAAGGCATTTCAGATATCAATGACCAACTCAAAACGCTATCAGAAAATATTTCAAATTCGTATTATCTACTTGAAGAATCAACATTCCAAATGAGAAATCTTTTGGATGAAATGGAATACGATCCGGCCCGACTTGATACGATCGAAGCCAGACTGAATGAAATTAAACAGTTAAAGCGAAAATACGGGTCTACCATCGAAGAAATTCAAAGCTATTCAGCGAAAATTGAAGAAGAAATCGACAGTATTGAAAATCGGGACAGCCGCTTGCTCGCCCTTCAATCCGAACTGGAATCACTTAGCAAGGATATCGTTCTTGAAGCAAAGAATGTATCTGACATTCGCAAAAAGTCAGCCAAAAAGCTTGCGAAGCAAATCCATAAGGAACTGAAAGAGCTTTATATGGAGAAAACGGTTTTTGAAACTGAATTTACTTTAAAATCGGCAAATGATGAAGCGCAGCCCAAGGTAAATGGCGTACCTGTGCAATTATCGAAGTATGGCTATGACGACATTCGTTTCCTATTATCCACGAATACGGGAGAGCCATTAAAATCGCTTTCAAAAGTTGCATCCGGAGGTGAGCTTTCTCGAATTATGCTTGCCATGAAAAGGATACTATCCAATCACCAGGGTGTCACATCAATTATATTTGATGAGGTGGATACCGGGGTAAGCGGACGAGTGGCTCAAGCGATTGCTGAAAAAATCCAAAAGGTTTCCATAGGCTCTCAGGTTTTGTGTATCACACACTTACCGCAGGTTGCAGCAATGGCGGATACCCATTTGTTTATTTCCAAAAAATCACGCGCTGGAAGAACAACGACAAAGGTCGCTCCGCTTTCCCACGATGAAAAGATCGCAGAAATCGGCCGAATGATTGCGGGAGTTGAAGTAACCGACTTAACGAAACAGCACGCCAAGGAGCTGCTCCATCAAGCAAATCATGTAAAAACTGTAGGATAAAAGCTGCATAATTGCGGCTTTTTTCTTTTTCTTTTGCTTACACGAGCTATTCACTATATTTTTTATTTTTATTATCATTTTATCCATTGTTTTTCTCTTTCAGACAGTTATAAAACCCTTCCGAGAAGGCAAAAGTATTAGTGTCACCAATAAACGGTGTGGTAGGTGCGAGGAGAGTGAAAAGGTGGATGCAGAAAAAATCAGGAAAGCAGTTGGGTTAATTCTCCTTGTTTCTTTGATAAGCCTGGGGTTTTATAAACCATTTAAACAATACATGGAAATTCCGAATCAATTAACTATATTTGAAAACAGCTCGCAGACTGTTTCGACCGCTTTACCTGCGGAAAACAGCCCGTCAGAAGCATTTTCGTTAAAATTTACGAAAAATGAAGTTGAAGTCAGCGGCGAAAAAAACGGGAATGGGGAATTGATTTACGAATTTGCAGGGTTCCCGTTGAAAAAAACAAAGGTACACGTATTAAATGATTTAAGGGTCGTACCCGGTGGCCAGTCTATTGGCGTAAAGCTTCATTCTCTAGGTGTATTAGTTGTAGGCTTTCATCAAATTGATACGATAAACGGAAAAAAATCTCCTGGTGAAACAGCCGGGATTTATATAGGAGATATTATTACCGAAATCAATGGAAAGAAAATAGAAAAGATGAAGGACATTGCCCCGTTCATTCAAGAAGCGGGAAAAACCGGTGAACCTCTTCAATTGCAAATCAAACGAGACAATAAAAAAATGGTTACCAAGCTTATTCCAGAAAAAGACCAATCTGAAAATCTTTATCGAATTGGCTTATATATCCGTGATTCAGCAGCAGGAATAGGAACAATGACTTTTTTTGAACCGAAATCGAAAAAATACGGTGCGCTAGGGCACGTCATTTCCGACATGGATACAAAAAAACCGATTGTCGTCGAAAATGGCCAAATCGTACGATCAACTGTGACTTCAATAGAAAAAGGAACAGGTGGAAATCCAGGAGAAAAGCTGGCACGATTTTCTTCAGAGAAAAAAATTATTGGAGATATCAATCGAAACAGCCCATTTGGCATATTCGGAACGCTTAACCAATCGTTAGAAAACCAAATCGCTGATCAAGCACTTCCAGTTGCTCTTTCGAATGAAGTGAAAAAAGGACCGGCGGAAATATTGACGGTTGTTGAAAAAGACAAGGTAGAACGATTCAATATTGAAATCGTAAGTACAACTTCTCAAAAGTTCCCTGCTACAAAGGGAATGGTTCTAAAAGTAACGGATCCCGCGCTCTTAAAGAAAACGGGCGGAATTGTTCAAGGGATGAGCGGCAGCCCGATTATCCAGAATGGAAAAATTATCGGTGCTGTGACCCATGTTTTTGTCAACGATCCAACAAGCGGTTACGGTGTCCACATTGAATGGATGCTTAGAGAAGCTGGAATTGATATATACAGCAGCGAAAAAAAAGCAAGTTGACTGCCGGAAAAATTCGGCAGTTTTTTTCTTGATCAACTTTTACTTAAAATGAATGTAGGGTAATATAGAAGAAAAGAAAGAAAATTCGACAAACTGAAATTAAGCTGATTGTCAAATAGCACCTTTAGTCGAATAATCAAGAAATAGTGAGAATATCGAAGATAAACCACTAGTATTGCTGAAATGAATTTTTTTTAAAGGGAATGCATTGGTTTTGTCGAATGAAGTGTATAAAGAAGAATTACATTACAGGGAGGAACCAAAGTGGGGAAAATTAAAGTGTGTGTAGCTGATGACAATCGTGAGCTTGTAGGACTTTTAAGTGAATACATTAACGGCCAGGAGGATATGGAAATACTGGGCGTTGCATATAACGGACAGGACTGTCTTTCTTTATTTAAAGATAAAGAGCCTGATGTGCTTGTTCTGGACATTATTATGCCTCATCTGGACGGACTTGCTGTTCTTGAAAGAGTAAGGTCAACCCAGCTGAATAAACAGCCAAACGTCATTATGCTGACAGCTTTTGGCCAAGAGGATGTAACAAAAAAGGCTGTGGAACTCGGCGCCTCTTACTTTATTCTCAAGCCGTTTGATATGGAAAATTTGGTCGGGCATATTCGTCAGGTAAGCGGAAACGGACAGCCGTCTATGCACCGGTCGGCTTCTCAAAGCAGTTTCATCAGACCTCAGCCGGAGCCGAAAAAGAAAAATCTTGATGCAAGCATTACAAGCATTATTCATGAAATTGGCGTACCAGCACATATTAAAGGGTATATGTATTTGCGTGAAGCGATCAGCATGGTCTATAACGATATTGAACTTTTAGGCAGCATCACAAAAGTGTTATACCCAGATATTGCAAAAAAATTCAACACGACAGCAAGCAGGGTAGAACGCGCAATCCGTCACGCCATAGAGGTTGCTTGGAGCCGCGGCAACATCGATTCCATTTCCTCATTGTTTGGATATACTGTCAGCATGTCCAAAGCCAAACCGACAAACAGTGAATTCATTGCGATGGTTGCTGATAAATTGCGGCTGGAGAAGAACGCGTCATAATGGCGGTGTATCAACGTTTGTGAAGGTTTACACCACACGGAAGTTACCGATAAATATCGGAAACACACCGATAAATGTTGCGAAAACTTACCGACTATATTTTACGTCCTCTTTACCGTATGTAACCGCGGAAAAAGGGGGCGTTTTTGTTGTTTAATGAGTTCGAATTTCAGTTCGATAATTTCATGATTTACTGCGATTCAAAAAACCTATCCGATAAGACGAAGAAAAGTTACGATCAAACTCTCCGTCTCTTTTCGATGTACCTCCGCAATGAATTTAAGATAGAAGATCCCCGCGAGGTAAAGCCAGCACATATCCGAAATTACATCAAACATTTACGGGAACGCGGCAAATATACCGTAGTTTCTAACAACGATAGCAAGGCGTCTAACAATCCGGATTCACGGTCCGACCGTACGAAACCGATCAGCGATACGACAATAGCGAACTACTTGCGCAATATAAAGGTGTTCTTTAATTTCTTGGAGGCCGAAAAAGAAATCAAGGAAAGCCCAGCGAGCGCGATTGCGAATATTAAGCCGCAAAGGAAAAAGAAACGGCTTCTTTCTCCACAAGAACTAAAAACATTGTTTGGCGCGATAGATACGTCTACTTTCCACGGCTATCGTATATGGATTTCTCTGCGATTGATATTAGATACCGGCATTCGGATCGGTGAATGCGTGGAATTGAAGCCGGAGGATTTAGACTTTAGAGCGAAGTCGATTTTAATTACCAATCCTAAAAACAAGAAGCAAAGGTATGTGTTTATTTCGGACAAGCTGTCTACGGATTTACGGAGATGGATGCAATATAGAGATCGCTTCAGTGATAGCGCATATCTGTTTCCGACAAATAGAGGAAATAAGCAGGATGTTAGTGCGTTTGAAAAAGGATTAAAAAAGATCACTAACTCTGTGGGTATTGAAGTGACTCCGCATCAATTGCGCAATAACTTTGCTAAGTATTACCTCTTAAATGGCGGGGACTTTGTAACCTTATCGCGAATACTCGGCCATTCTAATGTAGAGGTAACGCAAAAAGCATACTTGGATTTTACCGACGATGAAGTCGCGAAGAAATACCAAAGACATTCGCCTTTAAATAATCTAAAAATATAAAAAACAAAAAAAGAGCGCCGGCTGCGGGAACAGCCAAACGCCAGATTTACTTAGGTAACTACATATTATCGCGAAAAATCGTTGAAGTCAACGTTTCTTCATTATGCGGTTTTTAACGAACATATGTACGGGTGTGCGCTCTCTAAACGGGGAGAGAACGAAATGAAATCAATCGAAGAACTAAACGCCACAGTCCGCGCTCACAAGCGGAATCATCAACTAACCGCAACCGAGACGGAAGTCCTTGACGTATTATCGCGTTATAGCTGCAAGGAAATCGGCCGGTCTTTTCTTGCGAAGTCAACTATCGCAGAGCTTGTCGGCAAGTCACGCCGTCAAGTAATTCGCGTATGTAATCGCCTGGAACAGCTCGGAATCATCCGTCAATCGAAACGGATGCGTCAGACGGGCGACCGCAGGCAGACGTCTAATTTGATCGAGATATTGGCGCATGTCACACCGGAATGTCATACCGAAGAAGCTCCGTCTAGAAACATAAATAATAATACATATAAAGATACGGTAATCCCGTCCGAAGCCTTAAAAAATGCGCTGCCAGCCGAAATATACTCCGCGATGAGTCGCTACTTTGAAGCAGACGATATTTATAAGTATTACGGTATATTGCTTCGCGCTAAAGCTTCCGTAGATCCAGCGATTATACTCGAAGATCATGCGGAGCCTTTCGTAGAAGCTTGGCACGCGGTCGTCTTAAAGCTTAAACACGGTAAAATTCGCAAGCTGGACGGCTATCTGTACGAAGCATTCCGTAAAGCGGCGTTTACGATTAAAGCTCGCCTAAATGCGCCGGTAAGTTTGTTCGATAAATTCCGGAAGGCTTTCGAATGACTCGACGTCGAGTCAAGTGAAAATACGCTTGTGACCAACGGCTTGAATCTCCGCACAGATAACGATATGTCAACCGATTCCCTTCCGAAGTTTACCTATATTCCGCGATTTGTCAGCCTTGCGCCGGCCGCGTGCGCTTGCCTCCGAAATCCCAGGGTTGAAACATGCGTATAATACTTGCGTATAATTAGAATTATGCGTATAATAATTGTAAGATCAGTCGCAGATACCCGCCATTTACGGCGAATAACACCGGAAAAAAGTTGCGCATAATTATTTAACGGGGGTATTACGATGGAAACAAACGCGGTCATTAATCAGTTTATTGCGGAAGGATTAGTGGGCAAGGCGCCAAACACGATTAAGTCATATCGCCTTTCACTCGAACAGTTTGCGGATTATCTTGACGGAAGCGGCGCGAATCTTACAACCTTCGCCCGGTCAGACGTACAGTTCTACATACAGCGCCTGGAAACGGTAGAGAAGCGCAGTGCATCCGGTGTAAATAGAGAACTCGCAGCAATACGATCATATTGCCGGTGGTCCGGTAACGATGCCGCAGTTGCTGATATTCGCGTAACTAAGCCGGCCAAGCTAACGAGTAAAGCCCCGGAATGGATCGATAAGAGTACGCGTAATAGAATTATCCGGGAGACTGACCGCAAACGTAACAAGCGTGACCATGCGATCATAATGACGTTGCTTGGCTGCGGCCTACGTGTGTCGGAGCTGGTAGCGCTAGACCGCGATGACATAGACGTAAGCGAACGCAAAGGCATGCTACATGTACGTCATGCTAAAGGTAACAAGGAACGTTATGTGCCGATACCTGCGGACACTAGACGAGCGATCACGCAGTACTTAGATCAACGGGCTGACGCCATTCCCGCATTGTTCCTATCGTCGTTAGGTAAGCGAGTGAGTGTGCGTGCAGTCCAGGCGATGCTCTCCGAATACAACGTGCATCCGCATCAGTTGCGACATAGCTACGTTAAAGCGCTCGTCGATAAAGGCGTAGACATGGCAACGATCATGAGCTTAACGGGACACAGTAGCGCGGATATGGTTGCGTGGTACTCAACTCCAAGCGAAGAAGAGAAGGCGCAAGCAGTCGCAAATATATTCGATTAAAATGGTCGGCCAAGACGGTCGGCTTTTTTATTTTGACCGGCGGGGGTAGGTCGCGGCTCATCCCGTCCGCCTGGCCCCCCAAGAGAGCGAGAATTATTTTCCGTTTCCCAGGGTAAAAAATTCCGCGATAAAATTTTTAAAACTCCGGGGTTAAACCGTGTAACTACCGCACTTATCGAACACCTCCGTAACAGTACCTACCATACTTAGAACCGTGTAGTGTAACGGTTAGCCTACCGAACTTAGCCGGCCACGACCGTTGATATGACGGTGTTTCCGCAATCTGTTAAGAAAGAAAAAACGGAGGTTCACTCTCCGTCATCTTCTACTAATATAAGTAATTGCGATATCTCCACGTCCAAGACTTCACATATCCTACCGATCGTGTCGCGTTGATATTGTTTAGTTTCATCGTTATACAGGCGCCTCAACGTTTCAAATTTAAGTCCGCTTTTCGCCTCTAATTCGCGTATCGACATCTCCCGTTCATTTAATATCGCCTTCAAATTCGATTTTACTCGCATGATTTCCGTCACCTCCTGCGCTAATTATAAGCTGACTATTAAAAGTAGTCAAAAAAGTATTGACATCGTTTCGTAGTCAGAGTAATATGTATTTAACGACAACGAAATGTAGTCGGAATCACAAGGAGGAATCGCAAATGAATAAAATTGAATGGATTTCTGACGAGAATCAACCGGAGGTTATTACCGTACCTTACATCATCCGGCCGAGTGAGCTTGATTCGGAAGGCTGCCGCACAACAGAAGAGGTTTTACATTTCGGAGACGGCCTTGTATTAAAAGCTGATTGCGAATATGTACAGCTTCTTATAATGCATCGGAACGCTGACGGCAGTTACGAGTTAGGCGATAAGGAAACAGAGTTATTTTGCTTTAGTATCCGCGCGCAGGAAGATCCCGATTTATTATGCCTCTCAACCATGACATTCATTGAAGCGATGAAATATTTCTCGGAACTAGAGGGAACGGTACTGCCGGAGACGATAGAGGAGGCTGTCTGATGGATGCCGTAATTAGCGCATTAATCCCGTTTTATGAAGCGTACCTAACCGAAGTTGCAAAGGAATTTCAAACGGGGGAGTACGAAGCCTACCATAAATGCCCGTCATACTCAGGCGCGAAAGCAATACAGCAGGCGATCTGGTTACTCGAAATTTATTATTGGGGCGAAACAAAAACGATATCTATAGAGAGGGCTGTCTAAATGAACATTATTTTCGAAAAACAACAAAACGGAGGCTATATCGTAAGCCTCCCGGGTAATAACCGCAATGTCTATGTAAACGCAAAGTATTTCCTATCTATTCTTCCATCCGTAAGTGAACGCGCATTTGTTGGCTGCGGAGAGATAGACGCAACGAAGGCGCAGGAATTATTCGGTGAGATTGAAGCTAAAACGAGAGCATGGCAGGAAGAGTACGTGAAAACTAAAATAAGGAATCGGTGGGCATATCTCGGACTATAGACGATAGAGGAGGACATGTCCGATGATCCGGCGCCAAACGGAGCCTTCCGCGCCAACGGTAGATTGTGTTAGATGCCGGCCACTGGCTCAAATATGAGATCGATTCCGATTATATCTTGCGAACAAATTTTTGGATAAGTATGGTATATTATATTTTGGGTATAAAGGAGGGAGTCTTATCGTGTTATTGCCGCCAGTTGCAGTTGTTAACGACAAGAAGCAAGTCAAGATGATCAGTAGGGGGAATTAAGATGTTTGGTCTTTTCAATAATAAGAAAAATCAAAGTGTCGAACGTGATAAACGACTAAAATACTTTATAGAAATGACAAAGAGACGTCAAGATTCTGTTAATACTTTCGGTTTAAGAGATGAGATTAATAAGTTAAAGACTATAAAGAGTAAAGAAAACAAGTTAAAAACAGTATTGAATGAAGTAGAACAAAAATCAGATATTGTTATGAAACATTTTTCTTACATGCATATTGCAAGTGAGTATAAGCGTCTAATTAAAGAAGATCCAAAATACTATCATCACCAGATTGAGGTACTAAAGAAAGATTGCGCCCTTTTTCCAAGATTCATTCATCAAGAAAGAGAAGATAATAAAAACTTGGGTAATCAACATGGTGATCCTAATTATTCTTCTTTTAGAGAATTAGCTATTGCTTATGAACGTACTGGTGAAATTGAGGAAGCTATCAAAATAAGCAGAAAAGCTATAGAACTCGGAGTCAAAGACAATACATCATTTGAAAATAGAATCAAAAAACTAGAGAAAAAACTTTAAACATTTTTGGGGGAAATTAAATTGAAAATACCTTTATTAACGATGACATTAGCCGGACTACTGCTTACAGCTGCGTGTGGAAACGAAGAATCGTCGGAGGCGCCAAAAGAGCCGACGAAAACGGAGCAAACGCAAACGGAAACGGAAACTAAAGCGCCAGCAAATGCGGAGCAAACGCAAGCGAAGCCAGTCGAACAAAAGAAGTCCGCGAAAAAAGAAGAGTCATATACAAAACTACTTTCTGTAAAGAGAAACTTTTCTCAGAGCTGTTTTGATTATGAGTACTCTAAAGAAAAAACAGACTACCTTACCTTTGATTTTAAGGAGGACACGGACGAGAATGGCTATCATTGGGATTCGCAAAAGGTAACAGTTGAAACGAAAGAGGGTAAAAAACCGGAATCCGTACTTACAAGCGACGATGATATTTCGTTTAAATACGTTGATTCTGACGAATTTACGATAACGATTAAATACAATTCAATTAGAGGGTCCGAAAAATATCAGAAATTTACGGTCAAAAAGAAAGATATCGCGGTAAGCAAGAAATTCGATGTAAGTCAATGCAAAGAGAAAGAAAAGGGCGATATTCCTGACGTTGACGTAGATATTGACGAGGATAGTCCGGACGTCGATGCGCCTGGCACTTGCGGGCCTGGACGCCATTATGTCAAAGGTTACTACAGAAACGGAAATTATGTCGAAGGACATTGCCGAAGAAATTGAGGCCATTGCATGAACATACAAAAAAATCCGCAAAAAAACATTCGCGGACTTTGTACGGATATATGTAAAAAATTTGCGGAAACACTAAACAATCGCAATAACTTGCCGATATAATTAAGAGGTGTCTAAAAATCCGTATTCGGAAGTTCGTGTACCACTAAGCAAGGTACGTGAGTTACCCGATTAATCTCGGCGCGATTCTGAATGGAGCGTTTAACGGCTGCCACCGACGCGTTGTGTTCAGAACCGTAGGAAGATCGAGAACGTTATTTAGGCACTCATATGTAATATAATTGTAATATTCGTAATAAAACGCGTTCAGCCTTAGAGCCACAACGGTTTGAAAGGTTTGTATAGCGTACGTGAGCATACGGTAGAATTCGTTAGTGAGATGGGCCTAATTGCGCTAAATCACGAAATATAGGCGAAAAACAAGTTTGGAGACTTGTGGTATGATGGAGTTATAGGGCAAATTTATGCCTACAATACACCAATTATATCATATTTGATTCTTGACTATATCATACTACCTTGTGGAGTCATTGTCAAGAAGAAAATTAAATTCCCACAAAAACGGAAAGCGAAGGAACTTGGTATCGAAAGCGTTCGTGTTATTATCAAAGATATTTCCGAAGATGATGTACCGTCTCGCATCATTAACTCGAAGCTAGGAATTCCGGAGTTAAGTCGTAAAAGCGGCATTAGTTATTTTGCTGTATTACGAGGAAGAGCGCAAGAAAGCGAGAGAAAGACAGGGAGAACGTACCGACTTAACATCAGTGCAAATTTGCACTAAGGTTAGCGAAGATGCTGCGAAAATACTAGCTAGTAAAGTTGGTATTAGTCGGAGATCCATGTACTACTTGCTTGCAGTCTACCGTAACCGCCCGGACATTTTCCAAATCGTACTAGACGGTCAATACTCAATCAACAAAGCGTATACGCAAATGAAGTCGGACGAAGCACCAGAAGAAGAACCGACCGAAGAGCCAATCGCAGTCGAACGCAAAAAAGTCGAAGAATTAAAAGAGAAGGAATCGGGCCTTCCACAAATTGACGAAAGTCAGCCGACGCACGAACTTAAAAATAGAATTGTGCAGATGCGGAAAAAGGCGCTGTCTATTACCAATGAAAAAAGTTTAGAAATCTCCGGCCAAATGACCGAAGTAATGACGTATATGGGTTATGGATATATTTTTATGAGTGAAACGCCTAAATTTCCGCGTTAAATATGTAAGGCGGTAACATCGCCTGATTTAAAGGAGGAATTACAAATGAGTGTCTACTTATTAACCGGCGGAGGTGTCCGAAAAATGAATCTTCCGCAGCAAAAAGCTACCCATCACGAAGTAATCCGTATGGAAAAGTTTAATGCCGATCTAAACGAAGCTCGACTGCACGCGATCAATCTTCTTGAAGAAATCGAAAACAAGCCGCGAGCGATAACAGCTATACGAAAAGTGCTTCGCTGCTATGAGAATTTACTTCGCAATATTAAACCGGCCACGAAATACGGTTACTTGCGGCATTTTTATAGGGATATCGAACGAGAAGCCGGCAGAGAGTTTTCCGACGTGCAATCGATGCTTGAGTCTATATTAACGGGTGATAACAACGCGTTTAATCGTTGCTATGAACGATATGTGTCTTTGTTGTCGTCTGATAATACGAGCATACGTCATTAATGGGACTACGTCCCGCATTCGGGGAAGACCGCCCCTTCATGCATCATCTATATTATTCGCGTGAAAGGTTTTTAGGTTATGAAAATGTTTTTATAAATAATATCCGCAACGACTTAAGGAGTTGCTAGGTCTTGTTCTTTAAAACATAGCGTCACTTCGCCACAAAAACCGTGGCTTCGTAACGCGGATATAAATACCTATTATCTTATTGCGCAAAGGTTTAAATGAAGAATGGTGCGGCCCGTAGTGACTGTAAGGAACGGAGGGGCGCTAGGTATTAGTTTAGTTGTTTATTTCGGCATTCACGGTATTAATAGATAGAGTTATTAATAGGGATAGACTTTATGAAAAACGGAGAAAACGGGAGAAAAACGGCGATAATACAGGGTTTTTCGGCTTAAATCGGGTTTTTGAATTGCACCCGAAAAGGGACATAAATCGCCGATTTTGCACCCGAAAAGGGATGTATTATTTTGGAAGGGGAGAATGTAATGGACCGACAGAGAGACAAGAAATTTCTTCGCAGCTTAAATAGCGAAGCCTACCGACGAATTATGAATGAACGAAGTAACCTGGTCGTTTTCAATACGGAAACGGGAGAGGTTGCGTCACACTACGAACCGGCTCCGATTTACACCGAAAATCAGAAACGCGCTCTAAAAGGTATTACGGAGCTTGACGTTCACCAAGCGGAACACGGCGGATTCGTTAACGTATTCTTTGAACAAAGTAAAACGATGCTTGAACGTATTCCGGAACTAACGCAATCAGATATGGCGCGACTTCTTTTCTTAGCGACTTATACGAGTTATCCAGATCGCGACAGCTCGTACGGGTACTTACGTCATGACAACGGACATTATATTTCGAAAAAGGGGATGTTCGAATTGTTGAAAATGAGTCGTAATAAATTCGATGAGTTTTATAAGAAGATCGTTGATTGCGGAATTATAGAGGAAGACGAAGAGAAACTCGCTGTAAATCCAGGTTACTTTTATCGAGGTGACTTCGGAAAGGTAAAGCCGATTGTTAACGATTTTCAAAATACGCGGGTATTCCGGAAAACGGTCCGAGAGCTTTATCGTGAATATAATGGTCGCCAGATTAAACAACTCGGCCTTATTTACGCAGTGCTTCCGTTTGTTAACTTCAAATATAACATTATATCGCATAACCCTGACGAACAAGTGTCGGGCTATGTAAAGCCTATGCGCTTAGGGGAACTCGCGGATAAATTGGGATACGCGAAAGCTAGCGCATTAAAAACAGCATTACGGGCAATACGTTACGATGGGAAGCCGATTTTCCAATTCGTAGAGGATGAATCAGATAGCCGTAAAAGGAAGGTGATAATAAATCCTTCAGTAGTGTTCGCGAGCAACAACGAAACGTTAGAAGCGATTAAGGTTTTATTTAACGATTAATTTAAGGTTTTTATTCATACTTCTACAATTAACATTATACGAAAATATCGGTCTATTGTCAATGAAAATATAAAAAATCAATAAAAAGGGGAACTGTAAATGAGCCAGCAAACCGCAAGAACAATGAAAATGAAATCAAGTGAATTATACGCATTAAGAATGGAGTTTGAACGCGCTGCAGTAACGGATTTTAAAGGTGTGGCAGACTCGATCGACCGATCAATCGATGAACAATTCGAAGAAACAGGCAAGGTTCCTCCGGCCGATCAATTGGATATGCTCGCGGGCATTCTTGATTACGTCGCGGAAAATATCGAACGTGTAGCCCAGGAACGAGAAATCATTAATCGAACTGCGGAAGAATGGCGAAAGCTTGAGCATGAATACGTTGTAAGGGCCGATTTTACTTTACCGGATCTAATCGATATGTTGTTAACTGAACGCGAAGCAGGTCGGATAACTCGCGAAGAGCTTCAAGCCACTCGGCGGAAATATCGTCCGTGCGAGCATCGTTTCTGTTTAAACTACTTCGTGCCAAACCGTAAAGATCAAAAGTATTGTGATCATAAATGTAGAAAAGCCGAAAGTAATGCGGTCGCAGAGTTCAAGCGGACGAGTAAAATCTACGCTAACGGAACATACCTGCCCGTCTTTGCCTATAAAGATATTCGTGACAAACAAGAGAAAGAAAACTATGAAAAGCATGAACGGTTATTCGAGCCTGCAACGCTAGAATTAATCGGAGCTAATAAAGAATTAGAAAAATATGAAGAAGATGGACGTAGGGATCGTACGAATGAGGAAAGGTCGCTAAAATCACACCGTATAGATGCGGCAGTAAAAGCGGCTGAAGAAAGGAAGCCGGGCGCTGTTCAAGTAAAGAAAATGATGGCCGAAGAAATGGATCAATATTTTCGCGAAAAGTACTCCGAAAGACATTTGCAGTTAGAAAGAAAACGTGCAATAAAATTCGAAAAAACTGTCGGATAAAGTAGATAAAACGCCTAAAAAACTACGTTAATTATGAAGGGATGGCAAGTCTATCCCAATATACAATAACATAACAAAGGGGGAAATGTCAATGCTATTGAAACAAAAAATCGAGCGCGTCAGACCGGCCGAGTTTATAGCAGAAACAACGCTGATCGATGCCGAAGAAAATGCGATGGTAATGAATCGTACATTTGAACGCTGTAACTCAATTTTCGCGGCTTATAAGTCGTTAATCCTTGCTCTACGAAACGTATCTGATTGCGATGTGGAATTAGACTCTAACCATCATCAATTAAAGCGTGAGTTATTCGGAGAAAAAGACGAAAATACAACGTTATCAAATATGCTTGCGGACGTGTTGGCAAAAAACAATATTAATCTGATTAAAAAAGACTAAGGGGATGGAAACGAAATGAAAAATGTAAATGAAAAGACAGTAAAGCCGTTTGCAAGTGAAAAAACTTTGTACGTCATTTTAGCCTGGTACGTGATCGGCGGTGTTTTAGCGTGACTGAAAACCAAAAATGCCGACTTTGCTGCGAAATAAAGCCGTTGGACCAATTTGAAATTGACCGACGTGTAAAAAATGAACGTACAAACCGGTGCAAGGCGTGTAAAAGTAATCTCCAAGACAAAGCGCGACTAGCTTTTCGTCACATGAGGGAGCGTGCTGCACGGGCTGGCATACCGATGGAGATAACGGTTGACCAAATAAGAACAATCTACAATGCTCATGACGGTAAGTGTATCTATTGTGGGGCGACCGAAGAAGAAACAGGTAAATCGCATCACATGGACCATATCACACCGTTAAGTAGAGGCGGAACAAATCATATATCAAATCTTGTTATCGCGTGTGCATCCTGCAATATTTCAAAAGCGGATAAACCGTTAATAACTTTCTATTTTAATAGAGATCGCGACGTGTTCAGTGACGAATCATTATCTGCGGTTGCGTGGGTGATTGCGCTCACTTCAGAACAACCATTAAAAGAAGTCGTAAACAAGATGCTCGAGGAACACGCCGAGTATGTAATCGAGCAAAATTTTAAAGGATTAGATAAGGTAGCATCTATTTAATTTCTTAGGGGTGATTTTATGGCAAGACGGAATATAGTAAGGACGTAAGATTTAACGCTCTACCACAGCGAAAACAGCGCCAGATTGAACGAAAAAAACGTCTGAGCAATCCAAAGCGCGACGGAATTGATTGGACTACGCATTTATTCGAAAAGTTAAAGGCGGGCGAAGCTGATGAAGGTAAAAACGAAAAGACGCAGATTTAGAGTATCCATTTCAACGGACGGATCCGGGACAGGTATCGGTATCCAGGAATGGGGCGGTGGTTCAAAAATTATCTATATAGCGTCTATATACATCGCGGATCATAACAACTGGGATATGGGCTTCGACTATTCCGTACAGCACATTAAAAGACTAGTAGGAACAGAAGACGCGATTATCCGAATGTCAAGAAAAGTAAGAAATTACACTCCGCCAAAAAATATAAAGATTAGAAATATCGAGAGCTATTACGGTATTAAAGACTGTATCCAACTATCTCTCGATGCGTTGAGTCGTAAAAATACAATCGAGGAGGAATTGTAAATGGACTGGTTAGAAGAGCGGAAGGAACTTGAGCGCCAATTAATAGACGCGAAACAGGTTGTCATGCGGTATGAGGGCGCATTAAAGCTGTATCGATCCGTCACAGACAGCGAATATCAACAGGCGTTAAAGGACGTTTACACCCTTTATACGGCCATACACAACGGCAACCACGACGCTGGAAAGCCTGCCGATCCATACGAAGGCATGTCCGTTAGTGAGTTGCGGAGTATTTATGACGAGAAGGCAGCGGAATACAAAGGCGGAGCCGGATCTACGCGGCAAGCAGCGGAATTACTTTCGATAGATACACGCATCCAAGCGCTAGAAAGTGCAGAAGCAGGCGGTGAAACGGATTGAAGTACTCTTTGTACCTCGCATCTGCCGGCGACGACAAGCATACCGCATATAGTTACGTGATATCGAACTTCGAAGGCGTTAAGGCAAGCGGTGTCTTTCTTGCGTTAGGAGATCGCAGAAACGACGAAAGTTACGCAGGAAACATCGCATTACAAAGGGCGCTCAGAGTTGCGGCAAGGCTTGACGGTGTAATAACGCTACACATTAACTTTGACATATCGGTAGTCAATCCGCTGGCATTCGAAGTTATGGAGATCGAGCCTCCGTTATATCCGGCACTTAGCCGAGGAACACAGCGTTTACTAAAACGATTTTCAGCTTACGAGATTGGATCCGGTGAGTACGGGGATGACGATGCAAGTCCCTTCGAAGTAATGGCGCTGGATGAGGCGCTTGATGCGTTAGAACAAGCACGGACGGTTAAAGGACGATGGCAACTATTATTCGATCGTTTTTTTAATCCGCAAAAAATTATTCGATAAAGGGAGACGATGACAAATGGAATTTTCGAAAAAACTACAGGGGAAAATTGACGAACTTAAAGCGCTTAAACAAAGCCGTGAAGCAAGCGGCGAGAAGATGAAAGGCTATAACGATTCAATCGCGCAGGAACTAGCCGAAACTGAACAAGAACTTGCCACAGCAATTGAACAACTTGGCGATGACCCTTCCGCAGAGAATCGAAAAAAAGAGAACGAAGCTCGCAAGAAAGTCGCGGCGCTAAGGCTTGAGGTAAGCGGATCGCAACAGAGGTCAAGCGTTGTATTTCAGTCCAAGTCTGTAAAAGAAAACGAACTAACTCTCGAAGTCTTACGGTTGGCTAAAGCGGAAATCTTAGCGAATCATGCCGCGGAAAAAGATAAGGCACTTGAAAGGATCGCGAAGGCCAAGCAAGAGTATTTAGAGGCCGCGAAAGCTTATCACGATTTAATTATGGTAGATGGGCAGGGGAAATACTACGATCTTGTACGCGAGATTGGCGTCAATGAAAAGACCGCAAAAGATAACGAACCGTCATTATCCGTTCATCAGCCGATTTATACGTATCGCGGCAATGGTACAAATCCGTATGGGATCATCGATAGAGAGATTTACAGCGCTTGGATGCAGGGTGAAATCAAATAAGGAGGAATTTTAAAATGGCATTATACGACAAGTATTTTTACGCGAGAGAGGGCTTCAGTGGGAGCGGTAATTTCGAAAAGACTTTTAAAAAACGATGCGAGTATCTCGTTTTGATTAATACTGGAGTAAGTGATTTAACGGTTGAAGTAAACGGCCATGTTTTTATGATTCCGTCAGGATACACATTAGACGAATTACTTGAGCCGTTCGATTCAATTTCCGTTACAGCAACGGATACTTTCTGCGGGTATGTCCGAGACGAAGTAATACGACAGTGAGCGCCTTCCGGGGCGTTCTTTTAATTTTCGGAGGTGATAACGTGTCAGATGCAATCCGCAAAGAAATCGAGGAATTAAGAAAACGAATGGAGTCGCTTGGGATATCGGAACCGCGTAAACCTTTCGTCCCTATTTCACTGGCTAACGTATTGATAAGAGCGCTGCAGTCCGTTGTATGAGTACGTCGCGAAATACACTGCGTTGTGCAACGAAGCCGATGCCGTTTTGCCGGCTAATACGGAGATATTTGCGAAGTATAACGATTATTTGTCGCTTATATGGAACGCTGAACAGCAAATTAATTCGTTCGCGGTCGGCATGACAATCGCAAGCCAAACGATCGAAAAGGCGGACTCAGAATCGGATCCGGGCCGGTATGTAAGGCGTTTATTGCAGGCGCTACAAATTGCGCGTCTTGGCTACCGAGTTACGTTGAGTACGGCAGCATATGACTACAAACGAAGTAACGGCGAGAATTACGAGCAATTAAAAGAAATTAAGCGCGAGTATGACCGGTTAAAGGCCGATGACGCCTATTTAATCGCGGAAATCAATAAATACAAGGAGGAACTATAATGTCACTATCAATGGAAGAATTAGAGCTATCATTAACGGATCAACAAAAAAAGGCTGCGTGGCTTCTGAATAATAACGAACTTGCCGCCCAGGTCGAAGGTAAAAAGCGCTCATATGAAGAGATCGCGGAAGAGGTTGGTATCTCCACGAAAACGCTGTACAATTGGCGCAAGAGTGACCGAAACTTTATCGCGTATCAAAACGCAATCAGCGACGTTACTCTCTATTCATACCGATCCGAAGTCGACGCAATGCTTATCAAACTTATTCGCGGAGGAAACAACGGAATTGGTTCGATCAAGGCGCTTCAGCTTTATTATCAGATGATCGGTAAGCTCGTCAACAAGAGCGAGATGTCTATCGTTAGCGAGGATCAGCGCAAGACGAAACGGTTAACGGACGAAGAAGTAAGCGACCAGCTTGCGGAATTGAATAAGCTATTGAATTAATGGAATGCGGCTGCCTTAACGGGGAGTCGCGCTTTTTTTTGTTAGACAAATTACGCATATAGTTCCATTGTCCCGTATTTTATCCGATAATGGATTAAACGGGAGGTGAGAATATGGAGCCTATGGTTAAAGAATTCGAATTATTCATGCAGGAGAATGGTCATGTTAGTTTTGAAGAACTTCTCCCGGATATTCAAACGGAACTTTGGAGGATCGCAAGAAAATACAAGACAACCGGCGACAAGGTTTTTCATGCTTATATGGACTGGAAGGTTACACAAGTGAAGTAAGCAAGATGGCAAATCCTCGGCTATATGACCGGGGAGTTTTTTATTTGCGCAAATACATACGAAAAATAACGCTTGTACAACTGTGCAATATTTGGTAATATCGCCTTATAACACATCGGCAAATGACCGATAAACTTAGCGGGTACATACCGATAAAGATTACGTAAAATAGTCGAAAAACGTTACTATAACGCCTGGATATACCGTCAGCATGTCCAAAGCCAAACCGACAAACAGTGAATTCATTGCGATGGTTGCTGATAAATTGCGGCTGGAACATAAAGCATCTTAGAGTTAATATTACAACGGACTAATTGTTTAAATAATACACATGGAAATTAAATACGAGTTTAAAAAGCTTTCCTAAAAAAATAAAGTAGTTCCGTTTTTTGGAGAAAGCATAGTAAATAGCAAACTAATTACCAGACCAATTCAAATGTTGATTGGTCTTTTTTACTCCCGCTTTATCAACCAGTATTCACATTTGAAATAAGAAATTGCATCGCAAATAAATTAACACATATACCAATAACTATTGTCATCGTGTTATTCGGATTGTTAAATTAAATGAATAAACAGGGGATTATAATTATATGGTAATATAAGTATAATTCAATAAAGATTGATAGGAGGAAATTGTAATAAGGGTTATTCCAAAAGAATTTAATAATTATAATATACGTTATATTGTAAGGTCAGCAATAGAAAAAGATGCGAAAAAATTGGCTGATGTAAGGCTGCAAATAGATGGTGAAACAGAAAATTTAGACAGAGAAAAAGGCGAAGCCTACATAGATGAAACTGGTTTCAAGAAGATAATTAAAAATGATACAGAAAGTATTAATAACCTGTTTTTAGTTGCTGAAGTTGATGAAAGAATTGTTGGTTTTTCAAGATGTGAAGGCAACAGATTGAAAAGAACGTCACATAAAGTGGAATTTGGAATCTGTGTATTAAAAGAATTTAGGGGATATGGTATAGGAAAAAACCTTTTAAAAGAATCTGTTCATTGGGCAGACTCAAATGGAATTAAAAAAATTACTTTGAATGTTATTGAAACCAATAATAAAGCTATAATGCTTTATAAAAAATATGGTTTTGAAGTGGAAGGTATTTTAAAAAAAGACAAAATTCTATCTGACGGGAAATATTATAATACCATTTTGATGGGAAGGTTTAATGGATAAGGATTTGATAAACAATCAATTTTCAAAATTTATTAAAATAAAGGTGGCTTTAATTGCTTAACTGTAACAAACAAAAACGCTCAGAACGATATTTCTCTGAGTGTTTTTGTTTATTACTTGATATGCGTTTTTCGATGTGAATTAGGTGTTATCCTGAACAAGACCTCCATATGACCAAAAATTATTGATCTTTCAAAAATTAGCCAGTAGTCGGTGCAAAAAGTGCTTTGTTACTGCTCCATTAAGCTTGTTAGAGGTATTTCTTGCTCTTTATTCGGCTCATCCAGAGGATAGATACTGGCCATTTCGCTCTTCTCATCTATATTTATAGACAGATACTCCGTTATAGGTTACGTTAATCATTTCTGGTGAAGCGACAATTTCTTGTGCACGCTGTATGTCCATTATATGACCTCCTTCAACAAATGACAGGAACAGATAAACAGCCCGTCCCTGTTTAGCCGCTTGAGAAACAGTCAAGCGCTAAAAGTATGTCTGTATTATGTGTCAATCAAACCATAACTAACCATGAAACAAATCTTCCACTATATCACTTTTTGCGATTATTCTTGCCATCCTCTGTTATTTCAGGATCTAACTCTTCTGATGCTTCTGTTTGAAGAGTGTAGGCTGGGTTGATGACAGGTTCTTTAGCTTCATGTATCCGATGTTTATTCAAAACACTGATCGCAAAAAATTTATGATAGAAGTATTCGAACATTGTCAGACCTGAGACAGCGAAAACAGTCCCCCAAAAGATAGCTCCGGGATTATCAGTGAACATATCAAGAGTGATCCAAGTTAGGGCAAATGCTAGCGTGAAATCTGCCAGGGTAGCAAGAATGTTATTCGTTTTTGAAAGGATGAATAAATCACCTAACAGATAACCAGCAATACTCATAATGAGCGAAATAAATACGACAGTTTGAAAAGATATGCCGAATCCCATGTTTAGAATAAAAAACAACAAGGCAAAAGTCGCTATTAATTTTATGATAAAAGACCAAATATATTTCATTATTTTGGACACCTCTTCATTTTTAAAGGTAGTTTGCCCAATATTTCCTAAATCTTATTCTTCACGTGTAAATTGTTTAATAACCATTCACCTTGTCCCCGTCATTTGAATATATATAAATAATATTAATTCTTCTTAAAAAGGTGAATATCGTGAAGCTATTTACATTTCTATCAGATTGGTTCCATGCTCAACATGCCAAACATGTAAATAAAATGAAAGCAGAAGGAAAGTGTCCGGCTTGCCGGGGGACAGCGCATATTTCATTCATCAGTCCGTTTGAAGGACATTCAGTTGTTTGTCCAAGCTGCAATGGAAGCGGATTGTACTCTGACTGGGAGGAGATACAAGAAGCTGTGAAAAAGGAGGATCGTATGTAATAGATGAATTTGCGTAAAATAAGGTTGATATTCAACTGATTGAATATCCCATCGCATCAAAAAATTCTATCTGAGGTGATTTGATGAGTTATAAAGACAAATTAGATCAACACTCTGAGCTTTTTCATCATAACTGGACAAGGCCGAAACGTGCTAAGTCACAGGTGAATGGGCATACGGAAATGTCTCAGACGAACATCATTTTACGTAGCAATGCAAAAGCGCATCGTTGGCATTGATAGAATTTGATTGAGAGATGGTTTAGTGAGAGGCGCATTCCAGCGTCTCTTTTTCTTTACCCGGTTTTGAGAAAAATCCTCTATCCTGATAAGTGATGATATGTTAACCTTAATAAAATAAAGTTAACATACATAGGAAGCAGGAAAATCAAATGAATCATAACAACTCAAAGCTTCGTAAGGTGATCCTTTGTGGGATGTTTGCTGCCATTACAGCTGTTTTTGCCCAAATTGAAATTCCACTGCCGTTTGTTCCGATCAGCGGCCAAACTTTGGCGGTAGGGTTAACAGCAACTATTTTGGGAAGCAGGCTTGGATCTGTTTCGATGATCTGCTACGCTGCAATTGGTGCCATCGGTGCACCGGTTTTTGCCGGTTTTAAAGGAGGCGCACAAATTATTGCAGGTCCGACGGGAGGTTACATTATCGGATTTGTTGCCGCAGCATTTCTGACAGGTTGGATTTTGGAACGGACAGTTTTTACGCTGCCAATGGCAATTGTCGCAAATGTGGCAGGGATGATAGTGACGCTGGCGTTTGGTGCGGTTCAGCTAAAATTGGTTCTCGATTTATCGTGGACGAAGGCTTTGGCTGTCGGCGTTTATCCATTTCTTGTCGTCGGAGTGATAAAGGCGTTCCTGGCAAGTATTGCAGGCATTCAAGTTAGAAATGGACTTATTCGGGCAAAACTTCTGAAAAAAACAACTCAAGCGATGTAGCTTTTTCTAAGCATTCTTTCATCAAACTATCAAATTATTTGACAATTATTTACCGTCAAGGAACTTTTTCCTTATAATTAAATTGAATGAGAATATAGTGCAAATGGAGGATGCGATTTTGGAAAAAGCAATGGCGGCTTTATCAGTAATACTATGCATAACAATTATTATTATAGGAAATTTGTACTGGACTCATAAGTCTAAAAGTGATGACAGCAAAGTGTCAGCTGCTGCTGGTGACGCGGCAAATAATAACGAAGAAAATTCATCAAAGAAAGAAATAGAAAATATGACATATACAAAGAATCTTCCGGAAGTTGTCGCCAATAAAATCGAAAAAGCAATAGAGGAGAAAAAACCGTTAAAATTTGTCATTTATGGATCGTCTGCAGTTGAGGAGAAGGATGGGTCTTGGTCCAAGGTGTTTAAGGAGGCTCTTCTTGATACTTACGGAGAAGATGTTTTTGATATTCATATTATCGCGGAAGATGGTGACAGAGACTCGTTAGATGTGTCTAGCGATAAATCTTATTTGAAGGTCGCAGAGTTAAAACCTGATTTGGTGTTGTTTGAGCCATTTGTATTAAAAAATAATGGGAATGTCTCGACAAAAAGTGCTGAAGACGTGGCTCAAATGGTTATTACGTCAATCGAAAAAGCAAATAAGGACGCAATCGTTATGTTACAGCCATCTTATCCGATTTATGATACAACCTACTATCCTCAGCACATGGAATCGATGAGAAAGTCCATCGAATCGAACGGTCATTACTATCTGGATCATTGGGAAAATTGGCCGGAAATCGAGGATCCTAAATTAAAACAATATGTAGAAAAAGGGAATAACGAACCTAGTTCTTTAGGACATGAAGCTTGGTCTTCTTATCTAATCAACGAGTTTATCTCAAAATGAATGAAACTTTCCTGCAAATGGGGCTTAGTTTAAACTCCACTGCAGGAGTTTTTTATTTTCTGAAGCGAGCGCTTACATTGTTTCGTTTTCGATCCCGGAAAAGGATAAAGCCAGCAACGATATATAACCCAAAAGCAAAACAAATCATCCCTATGAAACCTTGAACCCAAAGGATGGAAAAAGGAGAAACCAAAACGCCAAAAAATGTGTCCCTCATTAGCTTTATTCCTACACCAGCAATGATTCCCGGAATAAGCAAAATAAGTAATGCAATTATCCTTCCCACACACATCCCCCTCCTGTGTCTCATTTTTATTTTCTCTGTGAAAAAATGTTTTGTCAATATCTGAAGTCATGATATGATAATGGAAGTGCAAGGTTTTGCAATAAATAGATCAATGAATTCTGCAAATGATTTCATACAAAGGGGTAAAGTCATGCAAAATGTATTGCTGATTGGTGCCGGTAAAGGGGGATCAGCCCTTTTACAAATGTTTCTTACTACAAAAATGGTTAATATTGCAGCTGTAATAGATAAACACCTTAATGCAGAAGGTATGGTTCTTGCAAAACAACATGGCATTCCCATTGCTGATGATTGGAAAACCCATGTAACTAAGGACATAGACATCATCTTTGAAGTGAGCGGGAATCAAGCGCTGCTTCAACAGTTAATGGAAAATAAATTTGATCATATTACTGTGATCCCAAGCCCGATGGCGCATATCTTGTCCGATCTTTTTCAAGAAAAACAGGAATTGATTCAAACGCTCAAGTCCCAAACCTATAGGGATGGCAGAGTCTTTAACAGTATGAATGAAGGAATGATTTTCATTGATTCAAATGAAGAAATCGTCCTGTTTAACCAGACTGCTGAAGAAATAATAGGGACTTCCCGGGATGATGCGGTTGGTAAAAATGTAAAGTACGTTGTTCCTAATACCAGATTGCCTCGGATATTAAACACACGGAAAGCGGAATTTAATAAAAAACAGTTGCTGAACTCCAATTTGCAAATTATTGCAACCCGTCTTCCAATTATAGACGATGGCGGTACACTTCTCGGAGCACTAGCATTATTCAAGGATATCACTGATGTCATTCAGATGGCGGAAGAAGTGACGAATCTAAAGCAGATTAGCTCATTGTTAGAGGCGATTATCCAATCCTCTAATGAAGCGATATCCGTTGTCGATGAAAATGGCAAAGGGACTCTGATAAATAAAGCATATACAAAAATGACCGGTTTGTCTGAATCTGACGTGATTGGAAAACCGGCTGATATAGATATTTCCGAGGGTGAAAACATTCATGTTAAGGTTCTTGAATCGAGACGTCCAGTAAAAGGTGCCCGATTGAAGGTTGGACCTGCCAAAAAGGACGTGATTGTAAATGCCGCGCCAGTTATAGTTGATGGATTTTTAAAGGGAAGCGTCGGGATCCTTCAAGATGAATCTAAATTGAGAGAGCTGAATTCGGAATTAAACACGGCGAAGCATATCATTCGTACGCTGGAAGCAAAAAATACGTTTGATGATATCATTGGGCATAGCGAAGAAATGGTCGTCGCACTAGAACAGGCAAAGCTTGGCGCAAATACACCGGCAACAATCCTTCTTCGAGGAGAGTCCGGTACTGGAAAAGAGCTATTTGCACATGCAATACATAATGAAAGCAATCAGAAATATAACAAATTTATAAGAGTAAATTGCGCGGCAATTTCGGAATCTTTGCTTGAGTCAGAGCTGTTCGGATATGAAGAAGAAGCTTTCTCAGGCGCTAAAAGAGGCGGAAAGAAAGGGTATTTTGAAGAAGCGAATAATGGCAGCATTTTTTTGGATGAAATTGGGGAATTATCTCTTGCAACTCAGGCTAAGCTGTTAAGAGTGATGAAAGAGAAAGAAATCATCAGGGTTGGTGGCGAATTTCCGATACCTGTCAATGTCAGAATTATAGGCGCCACAAATATGAATATTGAAAAGGCCTTAGCTGAAGGAAGGTTTCTTGAAGATTTATATTATCGTTTAAACAGATACCCTATCTCAATTCCTCCCCTAAGGCAGCGGAAAGAAGATATGATGGATCTTTGCCGAATCTTGATTGAAAAAATAAATCAGGATTATGGCAGAAATGTAAAGGGAATAACGGAGAAAGCAGTGAAAAAGCTGAATATGTATGAATGGCCTGGAAACGTGCGTGAGCTTGAGAATGCCCTCAGCAGAGCAATGATATTTTTAGATTCAAGGACGGAATGGATCGATCATGTGCATCTTCCTGAGCTGAAAGCTTCATCTAAGCAAAATGCAAGCAAACAGAGTATTCTTTTGAATGAGGATCTTACATTATCTTCAGCAGTTGAAGATTTTGAAGCCGTCTATATTCAGAAGCAGCTTGAGAAATTTCATTACAATCGGACAAAAACAGCAAAGGCGCTAGGAATAAGCATACGCAGTCTGTACTATAAAATGGATAAATATTCTCTTGCAAAAGATAGCGTGCAATAATTTGCATAGTTCTATATCAATTCTGTGAATCAATATGCAAAGGCTTGTCACAGAGGAGGAAAAGGATGAAGCTTTCAGGTTTAATTGATCTAGCGAAAAACGGACCGATTCAAACGATTGCGGTAGCCCATGCTGAAGATATTGAAGTTCTTAAGGCGGTAAAACATGCGACGGAGCATAAAATAGCCCGTTTTATCCTGTTTGGGAATCACAGCAAGCTGCAATTGATGCTTGAACAACTTTCGCTTTCGATATCTAGTGACTGGGTCGACGTGATCCATTCAGAAACTACCGAAGATTCTGCGGAGCAGGCAGTAAAATCGGTGCGAAATCAAAATGCCGAAGTACTAATGAAAGGGAATTTGCCAACATCTACTCTTTTAAACGCTGTATTGAACAAAGAGTATGGGTTGCGTACAAAGTATTTGTTGTCCCATGTAGCAGTTTTTGAAGTCAAAGGATATGATCGGCTCCTGTTTGTAACGGATGCTGCAATGAATTTGAAGCCGGATTTGCCGGAATTGGAGCAGATTGTTACCAATGCAGTGAAGGTCGCCAGAGATTTAGGTGTCGATTCACCAAAAGTTGCCGCTTTAGCAGCTGTTGAAACTGTCAATCCGAAAATGGAAGCAACCATACATGCAGCTTCTCTTGCTCAAATGAATCGAAGGGGGCAAATTAAAGATTGTTTGATCGATGGACCTTTAGCCATTGATAATGCTGTCTCCGCTCTATCTGCAGAACATAAACAATTAACGGGAGATGTACCGGGAAACGCGGACATCTTATTAGTACCGACAATTGAAGCAGGTAATATTCTGTATAAATCGCTCATTTATTTTGCCGGAGCAAAAGTGTCCGCCATCATCGCCGGTGCAAGAGCTCCCATTGTTTTAACTAGCAGGTCGGATTCATTTGAAAGCAAACTCAATTCGATTGCCCTTGCGTTATGCACGAAAAAAGATGAATCATTTTAGGAGGAAAACCAGATGGAAATATTCCGTTATATGGAAAAATATGACTACGAACAGCTTGTTTTTTGCCAAGATGAAGCCTCTGGATTGAAGGCGATTATTGCGATTCATGATACGACGCTTGGCCCCGCTCTTGGCGGAACAAGAATGTGGACATATGAAAATGAGGAATCTGCGATTGAAGATGCGCTTAGACTTGCAAGAGGTATGACTTATAAAAACGCAGCCGCCGGATTGAACTTGGGCGGAGGGAAAACAGTGATCATCGGCGATCCAAAAAAAGATAAAAACGAAGAAATGTTTCGGGCTTTTGGCAGATATATTCAAGGGTTAAACGGGAGATATATTACAGCGGAAGATGTCGGGACAACTGAAGAGGATATGGACATTATCCATGATGAAACAGATTTCGTTACAGGTATTTCACCGGTTTTCGGATCCTCTGGAAACCCATCGCCTGTTACTGCTTTCGGTGTGTATCGCGGAATGAAGGCGGCAGCTAAAGCAGCATTCGGAACAGATTCACTAGAGGGAAAAGTGGTAGCTGTCCAAGGCGTTGGAAATGTCGCTTATAACCTGTGCCGCCATTTACATGAAGAAGGTGCAAGTCTAATTGTGACGGATATAAATAAAGATGCCGTCGAACGAGTCGTTCAAGAATTCGGCGCACGTGCGGTGGATCCGGCAGATATTTATTCGCAGGAGTGTGACATTTACTCTCCATGTGCACTCGGAGCTACGATTAACGACGAAACCATTCCGGTATTAAAAGCGAAAGTAATCGCTGGTGCAGCGAACAATCAGCTGAAGGAAGCACGGCATGGGGATTTAATTCATGAAAAAGGAATCGTATACGCTCCTGATTATGTGATAAATGCTGGCGGAGTGATCAATGTCGCTGATGAATTATATGGGTACAACAAAGACCGTGCACTAAAAAAGGTCGAAGGCATTTATAACAATATTGAACAGGTTCTCAGCATCTCCAATCGTGATGGAATTCCGACATATCTAGCGGCTGACCGTCTCGCTGAAGAACGGATTGAGAGGATGCGCCGGTCAAGAAGCCAGTTTTTACGAAATGGCCATCACATACTAAGCAGAAGGTAAAGGGTTTGAATTGGAGGAAGTAACATTGCGGGGAAAAGAGCATCGCATACTTGCGATTAATCCAGGTTCTACTTCAACAAAAATAGGTGTGTACCATAATGAGCGTTTAATCTTTGAAAAGATCGTCCGACATGATGAGAAAGAACTTATAAAGCTCGGGGGCATTAATGGGCAATATCCATATCGAAAAATGGTGATTCTAGAAACCTTGCACGATCAAGGAATCAATCTTTCAAGGCTTGATGCCGTTTGCGGCAGAGGCGGTCTGATTCGGCCGATTGAAGGAGGCACCTATGAGGTGAACGAGGCAATGCTTAAAGATTTAAAGACAGGGCATGCCGGCCAGCACGTCTCAAATCTTGGCGGCATTTTAGCGAATGAAATTGCTTCAGGCTTAAACATTCCTGCCTTTATCGTTGATCCTGTCGTTGTTGATGAGATGGAACCTATTGCTAAGATTTCCGGATTTCCATCGATCGAGAGAAGAAGCATTTTTCATGCCTTGAATCAGAAGGCGGTGGGACGGAAGATTGCTTCAGACTTACAGAAACGGTATGAGGATTTAAATTTGATCATTACCCATATGGGAGGCGGAATTACAATAGGTGTACATCGGCATGGAAAAGTGATTGATGTCAATAACGGTTTGCATGGGGAAGGACCTTTCAGTCGTGAGAGGGCAGGTACAGTTCCGACAGGTGACTTGGTCGATCTCTGTTTTTCCGGACAATATTACAAGGATGAAGTGATAAAAATGCTGATCGGAGGGAGCGGGCTTGCGGGCTATCTAGGTACGACCCAAGCAGATTCAGTAGAAACAATGATCGAAGAAGGGAACGAAAAAGCGCGTCTGGTTTATGAAGCAATGACGTATCAAATCGCGAAAGAAATAGGAGCTGCAGCCGCTGTGTTACAGGGAACGGTTGACGCGGTTATTTTAACAGGCGGTCTTGCCCACAGCAAGCTTATCGTGGAGAACATTAGAAGGTATGTCGATTGGATTGCCGATGTGCACGTCGTACCAGGAGAGAATGAACTGCAAGCACTCGCAGAAGGTGCATTGCGGGTTTTAAATAGACAAGAAAACGCAAAACACTATCATCCGAATGATTGAGAGGGATACAAATGGCAACAGAATATGATCTGGTGATAATCGGCGGCGGAACGGGCGGATATGTTGCTGCGATCCGTGCATCACAGCTCGGCTTGCGAGTCGCAATAGTTGAAAAAGAGAAGCTTGGCGGCACGTGTCTGCATAAAGGCTGTATACCGAGCAAAGCGCTTTTAAGAAGCGCCGAAGTATTTAGAACGACGCAGCAGGCAAGCGACTTCGGGGTTGAGAATACGTCAGGCGCTACTCTTAACTTCTTAAAGGTTCAAGAACGAAAGCAAGCAATTGTCAACCAGTTGTTTCAAGGTGTGAAAAGCTTGCTGAAGAAAGGGAAAATCGATATTTTTGAAGGCACCGGAAGGATTTTGGGACCTTCAATTTTTTCACCCATCCCTGGTACAGTCTCTGTTGAGTTGGCGAATGGGGAGGAGAACCAAATGCTGATTCCAAAAAATGTCGTGATCGCAACAGGTTCAAGGCCTAAGGTGTTAGACGGGCTGGAATTTGATCAGCATACGGTTCTTTCCTCTGATCAGGCGCTTTCACTCGAAGAGCTGCCTGCTTCTATGCTGATAATCGGCGGAGGAGTGATCGGAATTGAGTGGGCTTCTATGCTAAATGATTTCGGCGTTAAAGTGACAGTCGTTGAATATGCAGATCGAATACTTCCGTCAGAGGACGAGAGCATAAGCAAAGAAATGGCGAAACAGCTGAAGAACAGAGGAATTGAATTGATTACGGGCGCGAAAATTTTGCCTCATACCGCAATAAAGACCCCGGGAATCAAAGTTGATGCCGAAAAAGATGGAGAGATTTTCACATTTACTGCTGATAAAGCGCTCATTTCAGTCGGAAGGCAAGCGAATATTGAAGGAATCGGTCTAGAAAATACCGATATCGTCATTGAACAAGGATACATAAAAACGAATGACTTGCAGCAAACAAAAGAATCACATATTTATGCAATCGGCGATTGTATCGGTGGTCTGCAGCTTGCCCATGTGGCCTCACATGAAGGGATCATTGCAGTAGAACATATTGCCGGCGAGCAGCCAAAACCTCTGGATCCCTTACAGGTGGCGAAATGCATTTACTCTTTCCCAGAGGCAGCAAGCATTGGTTTATCTGAGGAAGAAGCAAAGGCGAAAGGATTTCAAGTGAAAATAGGGAAATTCCCTTTTCAAGCAGTAGGCAAAGCGCTTGTGGCGGGAGAAACAGACGGTTTTGTAAAAATCGTTACCGATGAAAAATCGGATGATATTTTAGGCGTCCATATGATCGGTCCGCATGTAACGGATATGATTTCAGAAGCGAGTCTTGCTAAAGTCCTTGATGCGACGCCTTGGGAGATCGGCCAGACAATCCATCCCCATCCGACGTTATCTGAGGCGATCGGGGAAGCAGCTCAAGCTGTATACGGAAAGGCGATTCACTTTTAATATTAGGAGGTACTTTATGGGAAACTCTCAACATAAACAGCTGGGAATTTCGGATTCTGAAGCAATTGATATGTATCAAACGATGTTACTGGCTAGGAAGATAGATGAAAGAATGTGGTTGTTAAATCGATCAGGAAAAATCCCTTTTGTTGTTTCGTGTCAGGGACAAGAAGCAGCTCAGGTAGGTGCGTCTTTTGCAATGGATCGCGAAAATGATTATGTCCTTCCTTATTATCGCGATATGGGGGTTGTGCTTTCCTTTGGAATGACTGCTGTTGACCTTATGCTTTCGGGCTTTGCTAAAGCGGAAGACCCCAATTCAGGCGGCAAGCAAATGCCGGGGCATTTCGGTCAGAAAAAAAATCGGATCGTGACAGGCTCATCGCCTGTGACCACTCAAGTTCCACACGCAGTTGGAATAGCGCTTGCGAGTCGCTTGGAAAATAAAAAACTTGCCACGCTTGTGACGTTTGGGGAAGGCTCCTCCAATCAGGGGGATTTTCACGAAGGCGCAAACTTTGCAGCCGTCCATAAGCTCCCAGTCATTTTCATGTGTGAAAATAACAAGTTCGCAATATCAGTTCCCTATGAAAAGCAAGTGGCCTGTGAGCGTATTTCAGATCGTGCCGTGGGGTACGGGATGCCTGGTGTGACGGTTGACGGAAACGACTTACTTGCTGTGTACCAAGCCGTGAAAGAAGCGAGAGAACGGGCAATGAAGGGAGAAGGACCAACCCTGATTGAAACGATCTCTTACCGAATGACGCCCCATTCAAGCGATGATGATGACCGCATCTACCGTGAAGAGGAAGAACTGGCAGCAGCAAAACAGAATGACCCATTAAAAATATATGAAGAATATCTAACACAGTCTGGTTTGCTGACGGAAGAAAGCAAAAAACCTATCTTAGAAGAAGTAATGAAGCAAGTAAATGAAGCGACAGAATATGCGGAAGCAGCACCTTACGCAGAACCTGAAGCTGCATTAAGGCATGTGTTTGCAGAGTAGGAGGAGAACAAATGGCAATAATATCTTACATTGATGCGGTAACATTGGCAATGAAAGAAGAAATGGAACGGGACTCCCGCGTTTTTGTCCTTGGTGAAGATGTGGGAAAAAAAGGCGGAGTATTTAAAGCAACCTCAGGTCTTTATGAGCAATTCGGCGAAGAACGGGTAATCGACTCGCCGCTTGCTGAATCTGCAATCGCCGGCGTGGGAATAGGCGCTGCTATGTATGGGATGCGTCCGATTGCAGAGATGCAATTTGCCGATTTTATCATGCCGGCAGTCAACCAAATTGTATCGGAAGCTGCTAAAATTCGTTACAGGACAAACAGCGACTGGACATGCCCGATCGTAATTCGTGCTCCTTATGGAGGCGGGATTCACGGCGCGCTTTACCATTCCCAATCCGTAGAAGCGATTTTTGCCAATCAGCCGGGACTGAAAATAGTCATGCCATCGACTCCTTATGATGTCAAAGGATTATTGAAGGCGGCTATACGAGATGAAGACCCGGTTCTGTTTTTCGAGCACAAGCGAGCTTACCGTTTGATAAAAGGCGAGGTACCAGACGATGATTACGTTTTGCCTATTGGGAAAGCAGATGTAAAACGGGAAGGAGAAGATCTCACGGTTATTACGTACGGACTGTGTGTACATTTCGCCTTGCAAGCAGCCGATCGCCTTGCAGCTGAAGGAATATCCGTTCACGTTCTGGATTTGCGAACTGTCTATCCTCTTGATCAAGAAGCGATTATCGAGGCAGCTTCTAAAACAGGGAAAGTTCTTTTATTAACAGAGGATACGAAGGAAGGAAGCGTCATGAGTGAAGTGGCTGCCATTATTGCAGAGCATTGCTTATTTGATTTGGATGCCCCGATTAAAAGGCTCGCCGGTCCAGATGTTCCAGCCATGCCTTATGCTCCAACGATGGAAAAGTACTTTATGGTGAATCCGGACAAGGTTGAAGCAGCCATGAAAGAATTGGCTGAGTTTTAGATCAAGGAGGTAACGACCTATGCCTATTGAACAAATGGCAATGCCGCAGTTAGGTGAGAGCGTAACAGAAGGCACAATCAGCAAATGGCTCGTAAAACCAGGCGACCATGTAGCGAAATATGATCCAATCGCAGAAGTAATGACAGATAAAGTGAATGCGGAAATCCCATCTTCTTATTCCGGGAAAATTACGGAATTAACGGCACAAGAGGGAGAGATGCTCCAAGTCGGAGTATCGATATGCAAAATAGAAGTAGAAGAGGCAGAAAAAAAGACCACAGTAGAAGAAATTTCTGCCTCTGAACCGAATGAGGAAAGTCATTCAAATACTTCGAACCGCGCTAAAGATCAATCGAAACGAAACCGATATTCTCCAGCTGTGCTTCGTCTTGCAGAAGAGAATGGCATAAATCTTCAGCTTGTAGAAGGGACAGGTGCCGGCGGTCGTATAACAAGAAAGGATTTGCAAAAAATCATCGAATCAGGAACAATTCCTGAAACCAGCAAGGGTGTTGAAAAGCCAGATCCAGCCATGGTGCAAGCTGAAGAAAAAGCAGAAATCGCACAACCATTGCCACAGTCGGGCGACAAAGAAATTCCGGTTTCCGGAGTCAGAAAGACGATCGCGGCGAATATGGTTAAGAGCAAAACTGAAATTCCCCATGCTTGGATGATGGTTGAGGTGGATGTGACGGATTTGGTTACTTACCGAAATCGTATCAAGGAAGAATTTAAACAAAAAGAAGGATTTAATCTTACCTTTTTCGCGTTTTTTGTAAAAGCCGTTGCAAAAGCATTAAAGGAATTCCCGCAAATCAATAGCACATGGGCGGGCGATTCCATCATTCAGAAAAAAGATATTCACCTTTCGATCGCAGTTGCTGCAGAAGATGCCTTATATGTACCTGTCATTAAGCATGCGGACGATAAAACGATCAAAGGAATTGCAAGGGACATTGTTGATCTGGCGAAAAAAGCGAGATCAGGAACACTGAATGCGGAGGATATGAGCGGGGGGACGTTTACTGTGAACAATACTGGTTCATTCGGCTCCATTCAATCGATGGGTATTATAAACCATCCGCAAGCAGCTATCCTGCAAATTGAATCAATCGTGAAACGTCCGATGGTTATGGAGGGTAATATGATTGCGATAAGAGATATGATTAATATTTGCCTTTCCATTGATCACAGAGTACTTGACGGACTTGTATCCGGAAGATTTCTTGCGAGGGTGAAAGAAATTCTGGAAACCATTGATGAAGAAACGATGTCAGTTTATTAGGGCTGATATATAAAAGAGTAATAAAAAGAAAGCGGACTGAAAACGTCTGCTTTCTTTTTTTAGAAGGTTTAATAATATTATGGGAAAAGTTATTCCAATTGGAATAACTTTTGTCCTAGATATAAAAAGAAAGAAAAGGGAGAAGAGAACTATTTTTCCTTATACAAGTGTCATTTGTTGACTGGCTTTCTGTGCTGGAATTATAATTTATGTTAGTTATTAATAACTATCTTTCGCAATAAACTTTGGAGGAGTGAGCTTGAGAATGGCAAACATATTATTCATTAATTTTCCGGCGGAAGGGCATGTGAATCCTACTCTTGGAATTGTGAAGGCTCTTGCAGAACAGGGAGACAATGTACACTACATTACGACTGAAAAGTTTAAGGAACGGCTAGAAGGAGTGGGAGCAAAGGTACATCTTCATCCGGATCTGCTCAGTAAAGCCTCCATTGATTCTTCTTCATCAGCAGGGTTACAAGCATTTTTAAACATTCATATTCAATCGTCGCTTGATATACTGGAAATCACGAAACAATTGTCAGAAAGCATTTCTTTTGATTTTGTGCTGTATGATATGTTCGGAGCAGGAAAGTTAGTGAGAGATTACTTCAATATTCCTGGAATCTCTTCATCACCCTCATTTAAGATGCCGGATGACGTATTTAAAGAATTACCTTTTCATCCTGACTCTGAGGCTTCCTTCGAGCTTGATCGGGATGCTGAAAAATTACTTGAACAAATAAAAGACCGGTTCGGCGTTTCACCTGAGAACCTGCTGCAATTCATGAGAAATGACGGGGAGTTAACGATTGTATACACAAGCAGGTATTTTCAGCCTAACAGCGATCATTTTGGTGACAGCCATATTTTTATCGGCCCAAGTTTTCCAAAAAGAAAAGAGTCGAATAATCAGTTCCCTCTTGAAGAGTTGAAGGATGAGAAAGTTCTCTATATTTCGATGGGAACTGTTTTGGATCAGACAGAAGAGTTTTTCAATACGTGCATTGAAGCTTTTGCCGATTTTCAAGGGAAGGTTGTTATAGCAGCCGGAGAAAGAGCGGATTTCACAAAAATTACTCAAGCGCCTGATAACTTCATCATTTCTTCCTATGTTCCTCAACTGGAGGTACTTAGTGAAGCGGATGTTTTTATTACGCACGGCGGTATGAACAGTGTCAATGAAGCGATTCACTTTCAAGTTCCCCTGGTTGTTCTGCCGCATGACAAGGATCAACCAATGGTAGCACAGAGATTAACTGAGCTTGGAGCGGGTTACAGATTATCAAAGGAAAACATTGATGTTCAGTCTTTGACAGCTGCAGTAAATGAAGTGCTCTCTAACAATTACTACAAAGAAGGAATCAAAAAGATTAATGAGAGTTTTCAAGCTTGCGGTGGTGTTCAAGAGGCTTTAAAAAGAATTGATAGTTTTGTAGAAAATGAGTATCGAACAATTAAATTGAATTAGAAAAAATAGATGAAATGAGAATTTCCTATTTATCTACTTGCATATTTATTATATATTATTAATAAATATGCATTTTTATTTGAAGGAGATTCTTATGGAGATTGAATGTAAAAATATACTTCCTAACCAGGAAGATTTTCATAAACTTCATCAAACCACGGGGTGGAATGCTGAAGGGTATTACACAAAGGACCAGCTTTACAAAGCGATTTGTAACAGCTGGTATTCTGTTTCTATTTATCGGAAAGACGAGCTTATCGGGTTTGGGCGAGTAGTATCTGACGGGGTATATCAAACATTCATTTGTGATGTTATGGTTCATCCTGACTATCAAAAGCAAGGCATTGGAAGAACCATTTTGAAAAACTTATTAAAAAAATGTCAGGACGAAGGGATGAAGAAGGTTCAATTGTTCTCAGCAAAAGGAAAACACAGTTTTTATAAGAAGCTGGGGTTCACAGAACGTGAGCCGGAAGCTCCTGGCATGTCTTTATTATTATAGACACCTGAGGTGAGGATAAATGAAATTTCGTCAGTTTACTGTGAGCGATTTTAACTCTGTCATTGATTTATGGCAGCGGGCAGGATTGATTTTATCCCGCTCTGACACTTTGGAAGGAATAAAGGAAAAATTAAAAAGGGATTCAGAGCTGTTTTTTGTTTTAGAGGAAAATGGAACAATCATTGGTGTTGTGATGGGAAGCTATGATGGCAGAAGAGGCTGGATCAATCATTTAGCTGTAGATCCGGAACATCAAGGAAATAATTTAGGTCAAAAAATTATCAGCGAACTCGAAATACGGTTGAAAAAAATCGGCTGTGAGAAGCTCAACCTTCTGATTGAAATGGACAATAAACAGGTAAAAGGATTTTATGAGAACTTGGGGTATAAGCAGGATGAATTGTTATTCATGGAAAAGTGGATCTGAGACAAGAATGTATTTTTATTCATTTAATTATTATTAAAACCCGCCTGAACAAGAGCGGGTTTTAAAAGGTTATTTGGTGGTTTTTCTTCCTATTAATAAATCCAGGTCTACAGTTAGGTCAATAAACTCTTTTTCTAAGAACTGGTGTATTTTTTTCTTAGATTGATCCCATGTTAAAGGGGTCATCTGAACCAATGCTTGAATTTCAGTTTTCGCAAGGATTTGGGTATAACGTAAATTCAAGTATTTTACATGATGAAAATTATGTGTAAAACGAGCAATAATATCTGCATTGGAATAGGTTTGTTTTTCTTTATTATCAAAAAAGAATTGTCGCACCTCTTTTAAATAATCACGTCGAGGGACTACCTTTATCACGATGCCGTCATCAGTCAGAAGCCGCTTAAACTCCTTATAATTTGCAGGGGATAAGATATTCAGCAGAACATCAAATTGCCTGTCGTTAAATGGCGTATTCGCAAGATCAGCGACTGACCAGATCAATTCATCGTATTTTTTAGAAGCTGCCAAAATTCCTTCTTTTGAAATATCTATGCCAACACCAGTTACTGAATCGCCGTTAAAAGAGGAAATATGCTTGTATATCCTTGATAAATGTGAGCCCTCTCCACATCCGGTATCTAGCATTGCCAAAGTTCTTTTATTCATAGAATGAGCTTTCTGGCAGGCTATCACGTCAGCAATAGAATGATAAAGGGGAGCAAATAAGCCACTTTGCGTAATTATGGCTCTCCTTCCCTCAAATACATCCTTTCCGTAGTTGGTTTTTATCGGGTGATCCAAAAAGTTTACATAACCTTGTTTTGCAATATTAAACGTATGGCCGTTAGTGCAAACGAAACTATTTGTATCACATACTCTCATTTGAGATCGGCAAATCGGGCATGAAAAAATCGATTCGGCTTTCTTAATATCGTTTGCCCTTTTTATTTTTTTGTTCATGTTAGACAACTTTTACACCTCATTCATTCGTTAGTTAGATAAATGAAAAAGGCATAGACAAATAAACCTGCCTCATACAATTAAAAAAAATGAGCAGGGTATAAAAAAGTCTATACCTTTTACTATCTGTAACGAATGAATTGGATAATCAATGTAATGAGCTCCTTTTAGTGTAAAAGAATAGGGGCATTGCCCAATAATATGTTATCAGCCGATGCATAAAAATTCAAAGGTCAAATGCATTGTCAAAAAAACCGTCCTTTATCAATCAGTAGAGGACGGTCTTGCTATTGCGCTGTCGGCTGGGACGATCATTTGTAAGTGTCCTTTCAGCACTTCAATTTTGACAGGGGTTTTTGTGTAAATCTCTCCATCTGTATCTGCTTTCATCTCTTGTTTGGTCGTGATTTCAATCGATTTTCCTTGGTAAAAGGATAGATCATCCTTATCAAATTCTGAAGCGGATTTATCGTCTAACGCCAAAAGTTCCTTAAAAGCAGAAAGACTTGGATTTCTGCAAATCAAAATATCCGCCAATCCATCATTCATCATGTGATTTGCAAGCGGTATCCGGTTTGTACCGATAAAATGTCCATTTAATACAAGGAGCATTACTGCTTTATCATTTATTTTTTCTCCATCGATTAACATTTCAACTTCAAAGGGTTCGGCTCTGGATAATGTTCGCAATGCGCTTGTAAAATAGCTTAATTTACCAATCACCGCTTTTTCGTTTTCGCGGATATTTTCTGATGCTTCTGTAATCAGTCCGATTCCCCAAAAATTAAGCGCATATTGCTGATCCGTTTTTAAAAGATCGATAGAAACTAGCTCCCCACCTGTTAACGCGTGTGCAGCTTGTTCAATTTGCTGGGGAATCTGTAAGGACCTTGAAATATCATTGCAGGTTCCGCCGGGCAGAATACCGATTGCAGGTTTTTTGTGAAGTCCGGCGACTCCATTTATACATGAGTGGACTGTGCCGTCGCCTCCAAGGATAAACAGGTAATTTACGTCTTCATCTAATTGTTCGCAAAATTCTTCTGCGTCTGTTTCTTTTTTCGTTGGTTTTATTACGAGTTCGTCCACATACTGCGAAAGAATGGGAACGGCGGCTCCTAATGTCTTTTCGATCTTTTTTTGCCCGGCATTCCCATTATAAATCAGTAAAGCTTTCTTTTTTTTCATCATAAAGGCTCCTTTACCTGCTTTATAAAAAATGAATTCATCCCATGGTAACTTTACATTCTATAGTGAGTCAAACTTACTCGGCATGGTACCATTAGCCAAAAGAAGGAAAATACTTGAAATATGTAATGAGTTCGATTAAGATCGAACTATAATAATTTCGTTCGATGGAGGTCGAACTTTTAATGAATCAGGATCAACACATTAAGATTGAAATCGACTATTCACCTGTCTACGAGCTTGCTATTAGCTTGTACATTTACATGAGCAAAAAAGAGAAAAAAATTATTGAGCTTGGCAAGCCTTGGTACAAAAAAGTAGATAACCAATTATCACCAGAATTGAAACGGAAAATTAAGGAGGATCGAATTTATATAGATCATGGAATGGATTTATTTTATGTGTACAGCTCTCCGAATAAACAAAGCATTCCCGAATTTTTGAAATGGATGACATCGCTGAAGGAAAAAGAGTTTAAGGACATCCATTTGTCGATCCTCGCCCAAAAACATGAAGAAGACGTAAAAAAATTCAAAAAAACATATACCTATCGTTGGATTGAGGAACATGGTTTTAGTGCATTAAAAGACTATTTTCTTGACCTATGGCAGCAATGGAATGAGGAATATTTCAGCGGGATTCAGGACGAAATCCTTAACAGTCTAAAACAGGAAGCACAAAAAATGAAAGAACTTGCGGACTCTATGAACTCAGTTCAATTAATCGAGAAGGCGACGAACGGTATCTGTTTAGAGGATGATCAAGTCAAAAAAGTCGTGCTCATCCCTCAATTTCATTCAAATCCATTTAATGTTTACGAAAATTTCAAAAATTTAAAAATGTTTTTATACCCGATCGATTTGGATGGAGTCCAATCGAATGAACCTTCAAGAAAACTAATGAGAGTGACAAAGTGCTTGGCGGATGAAACCCGCCTGAAAATTCTGCGCTATGTACATGAAGAGCAAAAGAGTTTTATGGAGATTGTTAATCAAACTAAACTTGCAAAAAGCACCGTCCATCACCATTTAGTTGTGCTGCGTGCTGCAGGCTTGATACGGCTGCATTCGTCTAACAAAGACGGCGACCGATATAGCTTGCGTGAATCCAGGATTCAAGACGTTTCTCTTCTACTATCCGATTACATTAAAAATGTAAGATAGAGGTCTAAAAAGGGGATGAAAGAATGAAGGAATTGTTTAAAACTCGATCTTTTCTGTGGATTTGGCTTGGTCAAGCTGCTTCTGCATTGGGTGGCACATTTGCGGTATTTATTATGTCATGGCTTGTGTACGATTTAACTGGGTCAAAAATCGCTATGGGAAGCATTTGGGTGTTTTTTATGATCCCAAGTCTGTTAACGCAGCTGCTATCAGGACCTTATCTTGATCGATGGGATCGCCGGAGCGTGATGGTATTTTCGGAATGGTTGAGAGCCGGGGTTTTTCTCGCCGGAGCTCTTCTTTATTTTACTAATCTCCTTACGCTTTGGCATATGTATGCCATCGCTGTTTTGATGGGAATTGCTGAGCCGCTGTTCCGCCCGGCAAGTATGGCGTATGTCGCACAAGTATTGCCAAAAGAACGCTTGATGAAAGGGAACTCCTTTTTGGAAGGAACAAATCAACTAATGATGCTGATTGGTCCGGCGTTGGGAGGTGTGCTGCTGCAGTTTACCGGAGCAGGATTTATTCTGGGACTATTAGTGTTAACGTTAGCAGGTGCAGGGTTCTTTCTCTGCTTATTGCCAAAATCGGATCATCACTTTGAAAAAAAGGAAAGTTGGTTTTCTCAGTTCAAGGAAGGATTAAGCTTTTATAAAATGTATCCGGTTTTACTCGGAGTCGGCCTGTTGTTAATGGTCATGAACTTCTGTACCGGCGCAGCGATTCCAATGTTTTTGCCTTATGTAACGGATTATTTAGGGGGAAACTCAATTCAATACGGCTTGTTTACTTCTGCGTTTTCTTTAGGAATGATCCTGGGAGCTGTTATAACGGGTAGCTTGAAAGAACCAAAGAATCGGCGTGTCGTGATGCTAGGGGTCGCGCTGTTTGAAGGGTCCCTGTTTATTATATTAGGAATAAGCACCAATTTTATCGTTTCGTTTTTAGTAACTGTCCTGCATGGAATCTTAGCGATCACCTTTAATATTCACAATACAACACTGTATCAAAGAAGAGTTCCTGATCATTTGCGAGGCAGGGTATTTGCAGTCCGCATACTTCTTGCACAAGCAGGAATGCCTGTTGGAGCCATGCTCGGAAGTATCGTAGCAGAAACCTGGAGTATACCGATTCTCTTTTTCATCATTGGTGGTTTGATGACAATCGTAACAGTTACAGCTTTTTGTCTTCCAATATTCCATCAACTAAACGATGACGTATCTGCAACTGCGAAGGATGCAGCAGCTCCATAAGGTTTTATTTTCTTCTTTTTTTTATGATGGATCATTGTCTCAAGTGAATGAATAGCATGATTAGAGAAAAACTGCATATTTAAGGAGTATACAAAAAAACACAAATATAGCCTAAGCTTAGTCATTTGGATTTTATTCGGTTCCCTGATATGATAGAGAGATAATAGAAATGGAATAGGAGAGGTCAGCTTGAATAATATCGATTTCGATTTGTTTATGAATGACGTGGTCAGACAAGCAAGACAGGAAATTGTCTCTGCCGGATATACAGAACTAAAAACTCCAGAAGAAGTAAAAGAAGCTTTTGCTAAAAAAGGAACGACGCTTGTTATGGTGAATTCAGTGTGCGGATGCGCAGGAGGGATTGCCAGGCCTGCAGCCCATCATTCAATCCATTTTGATAAACGTCCGGATCATTTGGTGACCGTGTTCGCAGGACAGGATAAAGATGCGACAGCTGAAGCAAGAGGCTATTTTACAGGGTATCCACCTTCTTCACCTTCATTTGCCTTATTAAAAGACGGGAAACTTGTAACTATGGTTGAAAGACATGAGATTGAAGGCTATGATCCGATGCAAGTAGTAAATAAGCTCCAAGCTGCCTTTGAAGAACATTGTGAAGAAGTATAAATTTGACTATTAGCTCCACAGGCCGCTTATTAGGCTTGGGAGTTTTTTTATTGAAAGGAGTCTGTCGTTTGGAGGGCTTTACATTAAGAGTTGTTGAAATTATTAAACAAATTCCATCAGGAAAAGTAATGACATACGGCCAAATTGCGGCTTTGGCTGGAAATCGAAGAGCTGCGAGACAAGTCGTTCGAGTACTTCACTCCATGAGCAAAAAACACAAGCTTCCCTGGCATCGCGTGATCAATTCGAAAGGGGAAATAGGGATAAAAGAAGATGAACTCTTTTTCTCCCAAAAATCAGCGTTGGAAAGCGAAGGGATTGAATTTAATAGCGAGATCGCAATCAATCTTGACGAATATCAGCATCATCCAAAAAATATAGCTGATACAACGTGAAAAAGCGTGATGAATGAAAGTTCATCACGCTTTTTTAATTATTTCTTTAGATCTTCAATTGAATCAATATCCATATATTCTGGAACTGTCAGACCAAGCTTAGTACCTTCCAGGTTTGGACCAAGATCTACTAATTGGTTTTTATACTTATTAACATAATCTTCATGGGTAGTCGGCAGCCATGCAGCAACTAAAGCGTCTGCACTTCCATTAGCTACACTGATAAACATCGGACCTGCCTCTACTTGTTTCATTGATGCGTTATATCCAGACTGTTTTAGTACCTCACTAATTATATTGGTACTGGCGATTTCAGACTCCCAGGCCACGTAGACTAACGTAATATTCTGGCCGTTTCCTTTTTGAGCACCATCTGTCCATTTCTTAACAGCGTCTTGATGGTCTTTCACCCATTTTTTTGCTGCTTCTTCAGGCTTCGTTCCTTCTTGAATGTCCCTCATGACTTCTTCCATGTCAGAAGCTTCCCAATGGAATTGATCGAGAATTTTGTATGCTCCTGGAGCTTCTTGATCCAATCCTTTTCTTACCATTGTATTGATCGCTTCACTCTCGCCAAATGAACCTTTTGGATCTTCCAAATACTTCAATTTGTATTTGCTAAACATCCAGTGTGGGGTCCAGCCTGTGACAATAATTGGCTGCTGACGATCGTAAGCCTTCTGCAGTTGTGCGGTCATCGCAGCCGAAGAACCTTCTTTTAATGTCCAGTCGCCTTCCAAACCATAATCGGCCATCGCTTTTTCTGTAGCTTTCATGAGTCCGGCGCCTGGATCAATTCCAGTGATCTGGTAATTCACCTCTTCACCTGCTGATCCTGCAGGTCCATTTCCTTTTTGCCCTTCGGCGAACGAAACACCAATAAACGATACGACGATTACGAGGGCAAAAAACCCGTAAACATAAGCTTTAGAAATGGCTTTCCCGTAGGCTGGCTTTCGTAAGTTTTGAGAAATCCGGTCCATAATAATTGCAATGATAACAATTGATAATCCGGCTACGAAGCCTTCTCCTACCTGAACTTGAGTAACAGCACGATAGACTTCCGCACCTAATCCGGGTGCACCAACCAATGAAGCAATTACGACCATGGATAATGAGAGCATGATACTTTGGTTTACCCCTGCAAGAATGGTTGGAGCAGCAAGCGGCAGCTGCACCATCGATAGCTTTTGCCAAGAGGTCGAGCCAAATGCGTTCGAAGCTTCAATTAAGTCTTTTGGAACTTCTCGTATACCTAAATTCGTTAACCGTATAGTTGGAGGTATCGCAAAAATCACAGAAGCGATAATTCCAGGTACTACGCCTATTCCAAAAAAGAGGATGGCTGGAATGAGATATACGAATCCAGGCATTGTCTGCATGAAATCCAGTATTGGTGTTACGATTTGCTTTACTTTATCATTGTGGGAAGCCCATATACCAAGCGGGATTCCTAATATAATCGTTATGACAACAGACGCAAGTACTAAGGCAAGCGTACTTACCATTGCATCCCATAATCCGAAATTTTCGATTAATAATAACCCTATAAGTGTAAAGAGTCCAACTGTCCACCGGCTTGTGTAAAACGCTAATAATGTTAGCAAAATAATGAGTACCCAAGACGGACCTAAACCCAATACTTTTTCAAGGCTGGTTAAGAAGGATTCAGTTATGTTACTGACCAAATTGAAAAAACCACCGAAATTCGTGACAATCCAGGTCACTAGGGCATCAACCCATTCAGCTACTGGTAAAGTTGGCAGCCCCATTTAAATCTCCTCCTTTACGTTCAAATCATCTTTATTGCCGGCGAGAGCTCCAATTACAGCCCCTCTGATAATCACGCCTTTTAATCGGTTTTCCGCGTCAACTACAGCAAGTGGAAGCGCTGAAGTCGAAAGGGCATCTATTACATCCGCAAGCAGTGTATCTTCATGAACTGTAACGATATCCTTTTGCATCACATCTTCAACCGATTTGTTTTCTTTGACTGCATTCGATGCGTCATCAGCAGTGATGGCACCCAGCAGTTTTTGTTTTCGATCTACGATGAATATGCTTGAGTATCCTTGCTCCTTCATGATTTGCAGTGCTACCCTCGGACCGCGGTCAGGAGTAATTCGTTCCGCCTGTTTTTGAACATGAGAAGCCGTTAAGACTTTCGAGAGATCCACATCCTCAATGAACTGTTCTACGTATTCATTTGCAGGATTCATCATGATTTCTTCAGGTGTTCCGATTTGAATCACACTGCCGTCTTTCATTAAAGCAATTCTGTCACCGATTCGCAAAGCTTCATCAAGATCGTGAGTAATAAAAATAATTGTTTTTTTCATCGTTTCTTGAATCTCTAATAGCTCACTTTGCATGTCTTTGCGAATTAATGGGTCCAAAGCACTAAACGCTTCATCCATTAATAAAATGTCTGTATCGCTTGTAAGAGCCCGGGCAAGTCCGACCCTTTGCTGCATGCCCCCGCTTAATTGGGAAGGGTATTGATCTTCGTACCCTTTAAGTCCTACGACCTCTAATGCTTGTCTGGCTTTTTCTTTTCGTTCTGCAGCAGGAACCTTCTGGATGACAAGTCCATGTTCCGTATTTTCTAGAACCGTTTTATGAGGAAATAAAGCAAAGTTCTGAAAAACCATGCTTATCTTTTTCCTCCGGACGTCTCTTAAAGCTTGAGCGTTCATTTTTACAATGTCTTCGTTATCAATCAAAACATGGCCAATTGTCGGTTCGATCAATCGATTTAACATACGGATAAGCGTTGACTTTCCGCTTCCGGAAAGGCCCATTACGACAAAAATTTCACCAGGATAGATTTCGAAGCTGGCTTTATTGACTCCAACCGTTGCTCCCGTTTCCTTTAAGATTTCATTTTTCGAATAACCTTCCTCGAGTAATTTTATGGCGTTTCGCTTCGATTTGCCGAAAACCTTTGTTACGTTATTTACTACTACTTTTGGTTCCATTTACACACCTCACTAGAAATAGATATTTTAGTTTTTCCAATTAGAAGCAAAAATCGGCAACTTTGTTATTATATAAAGAAAAAAGTTTTGATTGCAAATGATAATGGGCTAATAATAATAGTGAAAACACTTGCAAACCAAAGTTTGTTATTGATTTTTATGGATGCTGCAATCCCACTTGAAGTAGCGTGACAGCTGTGCTGAGCCCAACAAGTTTAACCATGGTAAACAATTGTTCTAAGACTATCTTAAATTTTTTCTAAAGCAAGGATAAAATAAGCAAGACTTTTTGTGAAAAATCGTTTAGAATAGTCTTTGCCAAATTTGAAATGAAAATTTAAATTGACAGCACAGAAAGGGTTTATAATGTTTAAAATAGGTTACCGAACGGTAAAAACTGCATTGGGTACGGCCTTGGCCATATTTACAGCCCAATTATTGAATTTGCACAATTTTGCTTCAGCCGGAATCATTACGATTCTTTGTATCCAAGTTACTCAAAAACGATCACTACAAGCATCATGGGCAAGATTTGCCGCATGTTGTATTGCCATAATATTATCTTATCTTGTGTTTGAATTTCTCGGGTATAACCCTTTCGCTATAGGGATTTTAATCTTATTATTTATTCCGTTGACCGTATATACTAAAGTAAAAGAAGGCGTCGTAACTAGCTCTGTCATTATTCTGCATTTATATATGTCAAACGGGATTACGTTATCGCTGATAAAAAATGAACTGATGCTGCTTATCATCGGTATCATCTTTGCCTTGGTTATGAACCTCTATATGCCTAATCTTGAAAAAGATTTAAAGGCTTATCAGCAAAAAATAGAGGACGATTTCGCTGAAATATTCGAGAAGATTGAAAACTATCTTTTAACAGGAAAACAGGACTGGACAGGAAAGGAAATTCATAAAACGCACGACCATATCAATAAAGCAAAAAGTTTAGCATTCCGAGATGTTGAAAATCATATGATGCGGCATGAAAATTTATATTACCATTATTTTAAAATGCGCGAAAAACAGTTCGAGATCATCGAACGCTCATTACCGATTTTAACCTCTATTCCCATTTCGGGTGAACAAAGCAAAAAAATTGCAGTGTTCATCCGAGATTTAAAAGAGCATATTCATCCGGGCAATACTGCCCATAAGTTTTTGCGGGAATTGTGCGAAATGCGAGAGGAATTCAAAGACATGCCGCTTCCGAAAACACGAGAGGAATTTGAAGTGAGGGCAGCACTGTTCCATTTTATTGGCGAGATGGAGCAGTACCTTGTTATCAAAAGCTATTTTAAAGGATTAAAACCCGCAAAAAAACTCAAGGATGCCTAATAGAAAAGCCTGACACATCAAGAACTGTGTCAGGCTTTTTCGTTCTATAAAAATAAGGCCGCTCCGGTTAACAACGTGCTGATTAACATGATTGCAGCCATTATGATCGCCATTATTTTTATTGCCTTTCGCTGCATTTTACAACCTCCGTTCAAATTGCTTTCTCTTATTTTATCTTGTTTTTTATCATAGGACAAGCATGACAAGATGTGATGAAATATGGCCCGGCAGGATATTTAGATTTTAACCGTGTTTAGAAATTCCGATTCAGCAAAAATATGAAAAAGCAGGATCAGTACAAATATTAGTGAATGTTTGCATATGTTATAGAAGCAGACGATTTGAATGAAGAAACAAATTTTATAGATATTGTATATCTCCCGGATCTACTCGCTGTGTTCTTATATGAAACCGATAGGAAAGGAGACAGGTAAAGTGGATATGTACGATCATCTAACTAAGCTGTATGAAAAAAGAAGGTTGGCTGAGGCCGGCGGAGGCGAACAAAAAATTGATCGGCAGATGCAAAAAGGAAAGCTGACGGCAAGAGAAAGAATCGATTTCTTATTAGATCCAGATTCGTTCGTGGAACTGTATACATTCATGGAGAGCAGGGATCCCGGAATAAAAACCCGTTATCCCGGAGACGGCGTTGTCACAGGCTATGGGAAAATAAACGGAAGGCCAGTGTATCTGTTTTCTCAGGATTTCACAGTTTACGGCGGGACGCTTGGAGAGGTACATGCGAAGAAAATAGCGGCTGTCATGGATCTTGCTGCATCGAACAAAACACCCTTCATCGGTTTGAACGATTCAGGTGGTGCGAGAATTCAAGAGGGTGTGGTATCATTAGATGGATACGGACAAGTTTTTTACCGTAATGTCCTTTACTCGGGTATCATTCCGCAAATCTCTGTCATACTAGGACCTTGTGCAGGCGGAGCGGTTTATTCACCGGCAATGACTGATTTTGTTTTTATGGCCGAAAAAACGAGTAATATGTTTATCACTGGTCCTAAAGTCATTGAAGCTGTCACTGGTGAGCATATAAGCTCAGAGAGTCTTGGTGGTGCTCAAGTACATAATTCGATTAGTGGAAATGCCCATTTTTTTGAGAGAACTGAGGAAAAGCTATTAGAAAAGGTAAAAAAACTCCTTACTTATTTGCCGCAGCATTTTGAGAGAAAGCCTCCCAGTGCTTCAATCATTCCAGACGAAAATCATGATCGGCCAGCCCTGTCCGAGCTAGTACCGACAGAAAGCTGCAAAACCTATGATGTCAGGAGAGTGATTGAAGAGATCGTTGACATAGCCTCGTTTATGGAGGTACAACAGAACTTCGCCAAAAATATTGTCATCGGTTTTGCTCGAGTAAATGGCGAGGCGGCAGGTATCATTGCCAATCAGCCGAAAACATTGGCAGGCAGCCTGGATATTGATGCTGCTGATAAATCTGCCCGATTTATCAGGTTTTGTGATTCTTTTAACATTCCTCTGATTACATTTGAAGATGTTACAGGTTTTTTTCCGGGCATTAAGCAAGAGCACGAAGGCATTATCAGACATGGAGCCAAAATCATATATGCATATGCGGAAGCCACTGTCCCTAAGATCACCGTGATTTTGCGGAAAGCATACGGAGGGGCATATGTTGCATTAAACAGTAAAGCGATCGGGGCTGATTTTGTATTTTCCTGGCCAAATGCCGAAATCGCAGTCATGGGACCTGAGGGAGCAGCCTCTATCATTTATGCAAAGGAAATCGAGCAATCCGATGATCCTGATGGAACCAGGACACAGAAAATTCAAGAGTACCGGAAACAATTTGCCAATCCATATAAAGCCGCAGAAGCTGGGATGATAGATGATATTATTGAGCCGAGTGAAACCAGAAAAATGCTGATTCATGCCTTGGAAATGTTGAAAAACAAATGTGATATGAGACCTTTAAAAAAACACGGAAACATTCCGCTATAAATTTGGGAGGTTATCAAAGTGATCGATGAAAAACGATTAATAGAAGAATTTCTAGAGCTTGTTCAAATAGACTCGGAAACAAAGCACGAAGCTGAAATTTGCAAAGTTTTAAAGAAAAAGTTTCAAGATCTTGGTCTTTCCGTCATTGAAGACGATACGACATCAATTACCGGCCATGGAGCAGGCAATCTTATTTGTACTCTTGAAGGTACAACTGATGCAGATGCGATTTATTTCACTTCTCATATGGACACAGTCGTTCCAGGAAACGGAGTGACGCCTGTCATTGAGGGAGGATACGTGAAAACAGACGGAAAGACAATTTTGGGTGCTGATGACAAAGCAGGGCTTGCTGCTATGTTGGAAGCAATCAGGGTTCTGAAGGAAAAGCAGATTCCGCATGGAACAATTCAATTTGTCATTACGGTTGGCGAAGAATCAGGGCTATTGGGAGCAAAGGCGCTTGACCCATCACTACTAATTGCAAAATATGGCTATGCTCTTGATTCAGACGGAAAAGTAGGAAATATTATCGTTGCGGCACCGACACAAGCAAAAGTAAAAGCAACGATTTACGGTAAAACAGCCCATGCCGGCGTGGCTCCTGAAAAAGGGATTTCTGCAATAACAGTTGCTTCGAAAGCCATCTCAAAAATGCCGCTTGGAAGAATCGATAGTGAGACGACTGCAAACATCGGCAGATTTGAAGGCGGTACTCAAACAAATATCGTCTGCGATCAGGTGGATATTCTCGCTGAAGCTCGTTCGTTGGACGCGGAAAAGATGGAAGCTCAGGTTCAAAAAATGAAAAACGCCTTCGAACAAGCAGCAGAGGAAATGGGAGCAAGAGCTGAAGTTAATATTGACATTATGTATCCAGGTTTTAAATATCAGGACGGTGACTTAGTAGTTGAAGTAGCTAAGCAGGCAGCGGAAAAAATCGGGCGAAGCTGCGAGCTTCTGACGAGCGGCGGAGGCAGTGACGCCAACGTAATTGCTGGTCATGGCATTCCAACTGTTAATTTGGCTGTCGGTTATGAAGAGATTCACACGAAAAATGAAAAAATGCCAATCGAGGAGCTTGTGAAAACAGCTGAACTTGTGGTAGCGATAGCAGAAAGCACAGTAAATCCAAGATAAGGCAGGGAAGAAAATGGGGACGTTTAAAGCAATTTTGTTCCATATTCATAATGAATTATTTCTCGTGGATATAAGTAAAATTCAGTCAATTGAATTGCCTGGCACAATTACTCCGATTGGTGGGTTTCCTGAAGAAATTCTCGGGGTATCCCAAATTAGAAAGGAGCTTGTCCCAGTCATCGATTTAGGGACAGTTGTTGCCCATCGGCCGATCGTGCAGGATGAAGAAAGCAAGCTTTTGTTGCTATCTTCTGCGTATGGCACGTTAGGCTGCCTCGTTTCTTGTGCAGATGACATCATAGAGATGGAAGCAAGTGATGTAAAAACAATGTCCATACGCTCGACCCCTGCCGATTATTTCGGAGGAGCTGTTGAAAGAGACGGGAAACTGGTCGTAAAGCTTCTGCCGGAGCATCTGTATCAAGGTATAGAGGGTATTGAAACGATTTCTTCTGCTTTACATGCCCAATAGATATAGTCATGAGACCGAAAATGCTCTTTTAATCGTGCTTTTCGTCTCATGAACTATGAATGAAAGACTGGTGCAAGCAGAAAGGAGGTTCGAAAGTGAAATTTCAAAAGCTGAACATGCCGGATTCAGGTGTGCATCTGTATGAAAGCAAACATCCTAAAGGCCATTTTATTTCAGAGCATTACCACGATCATTTTCAACTCCTATATGCACTCGAAGGAGAAGGGGAGTTATACGTAGATAAAAAAAGGTATGAATTTTCTAAAGATCAAGTGGTATTAATTGTTCCGCATTCGGTACACTCCATAAAAGCCCATTCCAAACTAACTGTCCTCGTTTTGGCTTTCTCGAAAATACTGGGACAGGATATTGAAAGTCTCTTAATGCAGGCCTTTAGACTGCAAACATCTCATTTTCAATTAGATCTCGTCAGGGCAAGTGAAGTCAGGCAGTTATTGCGAAAAATGCTATTCGAACAAACCGATTACGATCCGCTATGCAAATATTCATCTCCGGTCTATTTATTCGAGTTTCTGCTGATTCTCGTCCGACTTAATAAAAATAAAAAGATTGAACATGCCAATGACAAACGATCGAACCAAATGAGAAACTACATTGAAGCAAATTACTTCGAAAATATTACAGCAGAATCTCTTTCCACAACCTTTAACATTTCTCCTCGATACATTAATGATATCTTTAAAGAAAAATACCACGAAACACCGTTGCAATATTTACAAAAGGTAAGAATCGACCGGGCCAAAAGCCTATTAACCGAAACGGAAAAAGATATTGTTTCTATCTGTTTTGAAGTTGGCTATGAAACTCTTTCTACGTTTTACCGTTCATTTCGAAATTTGGTGGGGATGTCGCCAAATAAATTTCGGAAAATGAATAGAGTGAAGGAGCTGTAAAGCCGATAATGCTTATTGCTTATGAAACTCGTATGGCAAATTAGTTCCGTTTTTGCAAATTCACTTCTCATTTGTGTAAGACGATCTACTAAAAGCACCCCTATACTTAGGTTAAATGCATCTAATGAACCAATCGAGAGGGGGGCATTTATGTCTACGATTCATTTAGGAATTATCATGAATGGCGTAACTGGCCGTATGGGAACCAATCAGCATTTAATAAGATCAATCACAGCGATCCGAAAAGAGGGTGGCATTGCCCTTTCAAACGGTGATGTGATTATGCCTGATCCCGTTTTAGTCGGAAGAAATGAAAGCAAGCTGAAAAACTTGGCGTCCAGCTGCCACATCGACCGTATCAGTACGAATTTAGATGAATGTTTGGCCGACTCGCATAATACTATTTATTTTGACTCACAAACAACAGTGAGGCGTGCAGCAGACATTCGTAAAGCAATTCAAGCCGGAAAACATATTTATTGCGAAAAGCCGACAGCCACAACTTTAGAAGAGTCTCTTGTATTAGCAAGACTCGCATATGAAGCCGGCGTCAAAAACGGTGTTGTTCAAGACAAATTATTTTTGCCAGGCATATTGAAGCTGAAACGGCTGATTGATTCCGGATTTTTCGGGAAAATCCTGTCCGTTCGAATGGAATTTGGGTATTGGGTTTTTGAAGGAGATTGGCAAAAAAGCCAGCGCCCATCTTGGAATTACCGAAAAGAAGATGGCGGGGGAATCATTCTTGACATGTTTGCCCATTGGCGCTATGTGATCGATCATTTATTCGGAGATATTAAAGCGCTTTCTTGTATCGGAGCGACTCATATCCCAAAGAGAATAGATGAAGATGGAAATACTTACAGCTGTACAGCCGACGATGCAGCCTATGCAACGTTTGAATTAGAAGGAGGGATTATTGTTCAAGCGAATTCTTCGTGGGCAGTCAGAGTGAACCGTGATGACCTTCTCACGATTCAGGTTGATGGGACGGAAGGAAGCGCTGTCGCTGGATTAAGAGATTGCAAGATTCAGCACAGGGTAAACACGCCGAAGCCTGTATGGAACCCGGACATAGCAAATCCATTTAAATTTATGGACCAATGGCAGGAAGTTCCGGAAAATGATAAGAACGAAAATGCATTTAAGCTTCAATGGGAAATGTTTCTTAAGCATGTGGCACTAGATGATCCGTTTCCTTGGTCTTTGTTGGAAGGCGCAAAAGGGAGCCAGCTTTCAGAGCTCGGTCTGCTTTCTTGGAAGGAACGGCGGTGGGTTGATGTTCCGAACCTGACAATTGGGGGAGAAAAGGATGAGTACAGCGTTAAAGCTGCCAAGAGCTGACGGCTCCTTATATCTTTATCAGCAGGTGCAAAAAACAGCTGCAGACATTACACCAACTAAATTTAAAAGCCGAATTGCTTTTTCTGCAGCTCATGTCGTATGTGATCCGTTTACCGATACAGATCCGATCTTGCAGCCTAAAATCGATTGGGAGGATACGTTAAAATACCGTCATTATCTATGGTCTCACGGATTTGCCGTTGCAGAAGCCATGGATACGGCACAGCGTGGAATGGGGCTTGGCTGGGAGAGCTCACAGGAACTCATCAGGCGATCCATAGCCGAAGCCCGATCGATCGGAGCCCGGATTGCATGCGGTGCAGGGACGGATCAGCTTTTGCCTGGCGCAAAAGCAACCCTTTCAGAGATTCAACAGGCTTATGAAGAGCAATGCAGCTTGATTGAAAAGCATGGCGGGCAAATTATCTTGATGGCAAGCAGAGCGCTGGCGCAAGCGGCAGAAGCTCCTGAAGACTACGACAAGGTATATGGGAGCATTTTGAACCAAGTATCTGAACCTGTCATTCTTCATTGGCTTGGAGATATGTTTGATCCGGCATTGAAAGGCTATTGGGGCCATAATCACATCAATGAAGCGATGGAGATTTGCCTGAATATTATTTGGGATCATAAGGAAAAGGTAGACGGAATTAAAATTTCCCTTTTGGATGCCAGTCAAGAAGTGAAAATGAGGCAGCTGCTACCCGATGGAGTAAGAATGTATACGGGTGACGATTTTCATTTCCCGGAACTTATTCTCGGTGATGAAAGCGGTTACAGCAATGCGCTTCTCGGAATCTTTGATGCCATTGCACCGGCAGCCTCACTCGCTTTGCATTCGCTGGATACCGGCAACATTAAACGTTACGAAGAAATAATGGCAAAAACCGTGCCATTATCAAAGCATATTTTTCAGAAACCTACCTATTCCTATAAGACAGGAATTGTGTTTATGGCCTATTTAAACGGACATCAATCACATTTTCGAATGATAGGAGGAGCTGAAAGCGCCAGATCGATTGTTCATCTTGCTGATCTTTATGTTCTGGCGGATCAAGCCGGGCTGCTTTCAGATCCGGATCTCGCGGCTGAAAGAATGAAAAAAGTCTTGGCGCTTGCAGGGATTGAATAGGGGGTTCGAAAAGGTGAAAATGCAAACGATTGATCGGTTAAGCTTAAACCAAATTACAACCGGCAAATGGAACGTGCGTGAAGCTGTTGAAGGCTGTGTGAAAGCGGATATTCCATGGATTTCTTTATGGAGGCATAAGGTGGATGAAATCGGGCTCAATGAAACAAAAAGGCTGATTCAGGATGCCGGGCTCAAGGTTTCCAGCTTGTGCAGAGGAGGGATGTTTCCTGCAGCCACTTTAGCTGAAAGGCAAAAGAGGCTGGACGATAATAAACGGGCGGTAGAAGAGGCTGCAGAGCTAGGCACTGACGTATTGGTGCTCGTATCGGGACCTTCACCAGACAAAGATATCGACAGTGCTCGGCAGATGGTCGCTGAAGGAATTGAAAAGCTCGTTCCTTTTGCTGAAGAGTATGGGATAAAGCTTGGAATAGAACCGCTTCATCCGATGTACGCAGCGGAAAGATGCGTTATTGTAACGATGGCGGAAGCAAATGCCATTGCTGAATGCTATGCTCCTCAGCAAGTTGGGGTCGTTGTTGATGTTTTTCATGTATGGTGGGACCATGACTTATTTCATCAAATCAGGAGGGCTTCAGGAAGGATTCTTGGCTTCCATGTCTCTGATTGGATAGTGCCTACTCCTGATTTATTAATGGGCCGTGGCATGATGGGTGATGGTGTGATCGATATATACAAAATTCGAACAGCTGTAGAACAAGCAGGATATCAAGGCCCGATTGAGGTAGAAATTTTTAATGAAGAGATTTGGAACCGGCCGGGCGATGAAGTGTTAGATGAGATGAAACAGCGCTATCTCATCCATGTGTAAACGCGAAAATAAGGAAGGGAGGTTGAGAGTTTGTAATGGAACTCCCGCAAACAGATGTAATCAATAAGAGGGCAACCGTAATCAAAAAAAGAAGAAAGAAATATCAATACGTTTGGTATCTGTTTGTTTTGCCGACTGTTTTAGGCATCGTTCTCTTTATTCTTTATCCCGTAATCGAATCCCTTCGTCTCAGCTTTGTTCATTCAAATGGAACGATAGAAACGTACGCGGGGCTTAAGAATTATGAACGTGTGCTGGGACAGAAGCCGTTTTGGAATGCATTTTATAACACCTTTTACATCGGTTTTTTCCAAATGTTGATTGCGATTCCGCTTGGGTTTATAATCGCATCTTTAATTAACACGTCTAAATGGGGGAAGAACCTGTTTAAAGTCTTATTCTTTTTGCCTCATGTTACATCAATCGTTGCAGCTGCAATGGTATTCTCATTTGTTCTTCATCCTGAGATGGGTATGCTGAATTTTGTCCTTGATAAACTGGGGCTGCCTACCTCAGCCTGGTTGTCAGAGCCTACAAGCGCAAAATGGGGAGTTATTTTGCTTGGCGTATGGCATTGGTTAGGATTTGGCGTCATCATTTGCTTGGCAAATTTGCAAGCGATTTCAAGCGAGCTGTATGAGGCATCAGAAATTGATGGAGCGAGCGGTTTTCAGCAATGGCTCTTTATTACAATCCCTAATATGGGCGGTACGTTCGCATTTTTAATTGTTACCGGCTGGATCGGTGCCATGCAGCGGTTCAGTGACGTCTTTGTCATTGGAGGGCCTGGAGGAAGTCCAAACCGTTCCCTGCAAACAATGGTAGGTTATATTTACGAAAGAGGTTTTACCGGCTTTGAATTTGGAATTGCCTCTGCTGCAACTTATGTATTATTTGTGATCATCTTTATATTCACTTTGGTTAATTTGAAGTTAACCAAATTGAAAATATAGCAGGAAAGGATGAAAAGGGTGAAAGGATCAATCAGCTATCAGCAGACAAAAAACAGATGGAACCTGATTAAATTCGCAATTCTCCTTGTAACCGGGATCACAATGATCATTCCTTTTCTTTGGATGGTAAGCGTCAGCTTTGAACAGGACGCAAATGTAACAATTCCTTTTCCGCCAAGACTTATACCTGAACAATTTTCCCTGTTAAACTACCAGATCATATTTGAGAATGTCCAATTATTTCGCGCCTATTTAAACTCAAGCATCGTAACATTTTCATCAGTCATTTTGCAGGTGTTTACATCCCTGCTTGCGGGTTACGCGTTTTCAAAGGGCGAATTTAAAGGTAAAAAAGTTTTGTTTATTCTCGTACTGGCAACAATGATGATTCCTATAGAAGCACGGCTGATTCCTCTGTATACGATGTTTAATAAAGTCGGAATGCTAAATTCCTATACTCCGCTTATTGCACCATCCATTTTGTATGGATTTGGCATTTTTCTATGCAAGCAGTATTTTGATCAATTGCCTTCTCAACTGCGGGAAGCAGCACAAATTGACGGGGCAGGGGAGCTTTCAATCTTTTTCAAGGTATATTTGCCCTTAACAGGTCCTATTACAGCCACGATGTGTATTCTCTCGTTTATGAATAGCTGGAATGAGCTGATTTGGCCGCTCATTGCGTTAAGCGATCAGAATTTGCAAACGATTCCACTATTTCTCGCCGGATTTTCTCTCGATAGCGGAACGAGGTATGCCGGACTGACAATGGGATTAGCGGCACTAAGTATATTACCGATCATTGTTGCGTTTCTCTTTCTCCAAAGATATATCATTCAAAGCATTGCACTGAGTGGTTTGAAGGGAGAGTAATGATAGGCTGTTTTGAAAAATAAGGAGGGTCAATTATGAAGAAAAAATGGTGGTCCATTCCACTAGTCTGTCTGATGGTATTTGCGTTGTTTTTATCCGGCTGTAATTCAGATGAGGGCTCTACTAAAGAGACACCAGAAGGAGATGGTCTGAAAGGAACTTTGAAGGTGCAAATTTTAGGTGATATTAAACTGGATGATGCCACGAATCCGACAACCGGTAAAAGATCAAAAGGTCTGCATGTGATTAGAGATGAGTTTCAGAAGCAGCATCCGGAAGCTAAAATTGAATTTATAAATGTTCCATGGGATAACTACGTGCCAAAAACACAAGCGATGATTAGTTCAGGAGAAGCTGATGTTTATCAAATGCCAGGTATTACTGACTTTGCTTCCCAAGGACTTTTGGAACCGCTGGAGCCTTTCATAGAAAAGGATAAATTCGATTTAGGCGTTTATATTGATAATCAGATGGATGGCTGGAAAACGATGGGGCCAGACGATGAAGAGCTTAAAACTTACGGCTTGCCAGTATTCGGAGATACACGATTTATTTATTTTGATAAAAAGCTCTTTGATGATTGGGGAGTCGAATATTTATCAGAAAATCCGACTTTGGAAGAAATAGCGGAAAAAGCGAAGAAAATGACAGGGAAAAACCCGAAAACAGGGGAAGAAAACTATGGGGTCTATTTCATGGGCAACCATTCCACACTTTTCACTTTGTTAAATGCGGTAGAAGGACAAAATGCAACGTGGGGATCAGGCTTCAAATTTAAAGATATGAAATTCCAGTTTAATTCTCCAGAAATGGAAAAAGGCTTAAATTGGCTTTTGGACCTGAAACAATATGCGCCGAAAGGTCTTGTAAGCGCCCAAGGTTCTGAAAAATGGCTGACGAAGGATAATAACATTGCGATTATGCTGAATCAGGGGCCAGATGGAAAGCTGGACTTTGCGGAAAAATTAGACGGACGGCTTGGAATCGTCGATGAATTCAAGAATAGTGAAGGTGTTGGCGGAATGTTTGCCGGAAGCCCTTTTGCAATTGCGAAAAACAGCAAAAACAAGGAGCTTGCCTGGGAGTTTCTCAAATTCACATCATCCGATTTTTACCAAAAGTTTATGTGGGAAGAACACGGAGTCCTTCCTGTAGTGAAATCGTCGCTTGAATGGGACAGCGTAAAAAATAGTCCATTAACGACAGCAGCAATCAAAACATTGGCTACTCCAATTGCTCCGCGATATCCTTGGGCTTCTTCGCAGCCGCGTTTTATTCTCCAATCAAAGATTGAAGGAGCATTGACTGGAGAATTGACGGCAAAAGAGGCATTAGAACAGGCGCAAACAGAAAGTGAAGATTGGCTTGAAACGAAAAAATAAGATGTGCAGGTGCAGAATCCTCTAAACAGGATTCTGCCTGTATTATGTATGGGAAAGGAGAAGCTGATGAAATTAGCTTTTACAACGTTGGGATGTCCGGAATGGACGTTAGAAGAAATGATATCAAACGCTTTGGAAAACGGCTATCAAGGGATAGACTTTCGTGGATACTTAGGAGAATTTGATATTTATAAACTTCCTGAATTTTCAACAGAAAGAGAGGAAACCAGACGGAAATTTCACGAATCGAACTTAGAAATTCCTTGTTTTTCAAGCTCAATTACATTGTTTACTGAATCGGATGCTGAGCTGAAGCAGCACCTTTATGAGCTTATCAACTATATCAGGCTGTGCCATTATTTTGATACTCCTTATATTCGGGTATTTGGCGGACATATAAAGGGGGCGACCCGCTCAGCAGCTATTCAGACAGTTGCCAGAAACATAGAAGCTATGCTTGATGTCCTTAAAAACCATGGAGTGACCCTGCTTCTTGAAACGCATGACGATTGGACCAAGTGCGGCGATGTGAAAGAGCTGTTTAAACATGTCGATTCTAGCAAACTTCAAGTTGTATGGGATGTTCACCACCCTTTTCGGCTGTTTGGCGAACAGGCTCAAAAGACGTGGGAGATCCTTGGAGAGCGGATAAAATACACGCATTGGAAAGACTCCTATGTGAAAAAAGAGACTGATCGGGGATACCAGCTTTGCCTGCTGGGCGAAGGAGATGTTCCTCTCGAGAACATATTTTCTTTACTAAAAGAAAAAGGTTATGACGGCTACTATACATTGGAATGGGAAAAAAAGTGGTGCCCGGAAATTGAGGAGCCGGAAATCGCTTTTAAACAGTTTGCGGAATTTATGAGATCAATTGCAGAACAATACACAAATGCTTAAGGATGAATGAAAGGCGGAAAAAAAGTGCTGAATGGATTATTTATACTAGATGATTGTCAACTTGTTTACGGCAGTGTTTATAAAGAAATTGAAAAAATGGTGCGGATTTATGAGCTGCCGCAAACGAAAGAATCCATTATACAAAATCCATCCCTTTTAGAGAAAGCAGACGTTTTATTTACTGGCTGGGGCTGTCCGGTGATGGATCAGGAATTTTTAAAATCTGCCCCGAATTTAAAAGCTGTTTTTTACGGGGCAGGATCCATAAAGCATGTCGTAACGAAAGAATTTTGGGAAAGGCAAATTCAAATTACAAGTGCATTTGCCGCAAACGCTGTACCTGTTGCTGAATTCTCTTTGTCACAGATTCTGTTTTCTTTAAAACGAGGCTGGAACTATGTCAATCAAGTAAAAAAAGAAAGAAAGTATCCTGTAAAGTTTGAAGTGCCTGGAGCTTACCATTCAATTGTCGGAATTATCTCTCTCGGAATGATCGGAAGAAAAGTGTGCGAGCTGTTAAAGCCTTTTGATCTGACTGTCATCGCTTACGACCCTTACGTTTCAAAGGAGGAAGCAAAAGCGCTGAATGTCCAGCTTTGTTCATTGGAGGAGCTGTTCCAAGTATCAGACGTTGTTTCTATCCACACCCCTCTCATTAAAGAAACGGAAGGGATGATTACTGGACACCACATACATTCCATGAAGAAAAATGCCACATTTATTAATACATCAAGAGGAGCCGTTGTGCGGGAATCGGATGCAATCGAGGTACTTGAAAGTCGCCCCGATTTATTCGCTGTCCTGGACGTTACATCACCAGAACCCCCTTCGCAAAATTCACGTCTTTTTTCATTAGACAATGTTATTCTTACACCGCATATTGCTGGTTCTTTGTCAAAGGAGTGCGAGAGAATGGGTGAATATATGGCTGAAGAAGCCAAGCGATATATCGAAGGCAGACCAATGAAATGGGAAATCACCAGGGAAATTGCCTCTACAATGGCTTAAGCTCAAAATAAAACCTCATCTATTAAAAACAGAAGCTCAAAATTTTTTTGTAATTTTTAAACTTTTATAAGCGAAACGATGGTGGGATATTCCCATCAGGTGGAGTAGAGTCTCCGCATGTTTCAGCTTGCAAAAATTTGAATGAAATATCCAATAGGCATAAATAATTGATAGACAGAGAAAGGGGTTGAGGCCTATTGTAAAATGGTAAATTTTGTATATGACCGGATTTTATGACTTTTTTTCGAAACTAAAGTATTGGAGGATTGCCAAAATGGTGAAGCGGGTAGGGATTACATGTTTAATCGCATGCCTTCTGCTATCAGGCGTTTTCAGTACCCCCTTTATCGACATCGGAAAAGCTGAAGAGGGAGCATTTATTCCTTTTGAGGAGTTGAAAGACTCTTTTGGGAATGGGAAGTACGCCCCGGTTCTCGCCAACACGGGAATCGAAATAGATGGCCAATTGGATGAATGGAACGACTATATGAGTGTTGTTCTGCCGTCTGATCCTAAAAAACAAGTTTATATAAACGGATGGGGAGGTATAGATGACTTATCTGCTCAAGTCTATTTTGCCCATGACGATGAAGCGCTTTATATTGCCGCCTCTGTAAAGGATAATGTCCACCGGACTTATCCAGGCAGCCAGATGTGGAATGGTGACAGTCTTCAAATGGCATTCGGGTACGGTGAAGACAAACAATTTGGCCCTGAATACGGCTTCGCAAACGCAAATGGTGAACCGGATATATGGTCGTGGAGCAATGGATCAGCGTTAGTAGGCAAAGAGTCAGTACAGATGGCTACAGAACAAACCGATAACATCACGATTTATGAGGCGAAAATTCCGTGGAATGCTATATTTGCGGAAAAACCAACAGGACCGTTTCCGTTTTCAATCCTTTTCAACGATAATGATGGTGCGGAAAGGAGAGGCTGGATCGAATGGACGGCCGGAATCGGTATGGCAAAAGATGCCAGTCATTTTGCAGAGCTCGATTTGATTGCGTCTGATCAAAAATGGGATGTCTGGCTGGATGGAACAGAAGAATTATATGCGCAGGAAACGGGCCAATATACTTTTTTTGTGCCTAATTACAGTGACCAGCCTGTCGAACTGAAGATTTCTGTACCGGAAGCAAATCTTGAGAAAACGATAACGGTTCCTGCAAAGCAAGCGTATACTGAAACGCTGAATCATGCGTTTCCTGAGATTGGAACACAATCCGTGACAATTTCAGCTGAAGAACAGGCAACGGGTGAGACGAGGGAGGATTCACAAACAGTCAAAGTTCACCCGAGCAAGGAGTCGATGCACAGCAGGCTTACTTCAATTGAAAGCAAACTGCCTGAATTGGAGCATATGCTTCAAGAAGCGAAGAATCAGAAAATTCCGATTGATTATGAACAAGTCGATGCAACCGTTATTAAAAATTTCATCACATATGGGCGGCAGGATGTGGATCGAGACATGCCGGAGCGCGCTGTTTATGTAATCGAAGACCTGGAAGCCAAGTATAACGATGCCATAACACGGTTGCGAGATTATTTGGATGGCAGCAAAAAAGCGAAAAGTGTTCCACGCTATGTAACTGGAAAGCCTGAGATATATCAATCTTCATTTATCGGAAATACCGTTAACTCGCAAACAGGCTTAATACAAAAGCGCCCAATCTTTTTTATGGGCTACGGACATTTTGACCAGGTAAGAAAAGATATTCCGCAGTTTAAGAACTTTGGAACGAATATGATTCAAATCGAAACAGGTCCGAATCGGGTAATCTTCCCGCCAACTTATTTGGATTATTGGACCATTAGCCGAAACGGAAACATTAATGCCGATGCCGGAAGAGATACATCGACTGCGAAGTCCGGCCAGGCGTCGCTGCATTTTACAAATAAAACGCCGAAGACCCCTCATGTTTATATTCATGCCAATCAAAGAATCAAGGTTAAGCCGAATACCACATATGAAATAAAGGCATGGGTAAAAGGAAGAGAGGTTCAAGACGTTTGGTTTCCTGGTGGTAAAAACTGGGGTACAAGGCATTACTTTCCAAGAGGAACGTACGATTGGATGGAACGAACCTTGCAATATAAGACTGGAGCAGATGAGACAGAATTCCTCTTTGTGATCCTGTCTGAAAATATTATCGGCGACGTTTGGATCGATGATGTAAGTATGAAGGAAGTAGGTACAGATCAGAATCTTTTACAAAATCCAGGATTTGAAACTGGCGGTCCGGCAGAAGGCAAAGAATATGCCATATCAAAAAGAACTATAGAAAATGATATTCAAAACGTATTAGCTAACGCAGCAAATCATGATGTTGGCGTCAATTTGCTCCTGTCACCACATTATTTTCCAGATTTCGCTTTGAAAAAATGGCCGGAGCTAAGAAGCAGCAATAATGGATTTTACCGATTTAACTTTGATCATCCAAAAGCCAAAGAAATAATCGGTGATTACCTTCGCACACTTATACCAATGATAAAAGACTATCCGTCGCTGCATAGTGTAACGTTAACGAATGAGCCTACGTATCAATCAAGCGTCGACGAACACCATCTAGCTAAATGGCATGCTTATTTGGCCGAACTTTACCAAGGCAGTATTGCTGAACTTAACCGAATTTACGGAACAGAATACCAGTCCTTTGAAGAAGTCAAAATGCCAACCGTCTTGGAAGCAACCCCGCATTATTATGACTGGGTCGAGTTTAACAATACGTTATTCGCTGATTGGCACAAGTGGATGGCCGATTTGATTAAGGAGCTCGCACCGGAATTGCCGGTAAAAACGAAAATAATGGGCAATAAACTGCATACTCAAGCTGAACTTGCCCAAGGCATTGATCCGGAACGGTTTGCTGCCTTTAATCACATCAATGGTAACGATAACTGGAACTATATCGACGAAGGGGAAAAAGGATATCTTGAAGAACTAAGATTTTATGATTTGCAGAATTCCTTTAGACAAGCGCCTGTCTATAACTCAGAACACCATGTCATTCGTGACGGAAATGATGACTACACTCCGGAACAGGCAAAGCATGTTCGTTCTGTCGTTTGGCAAGGGGCTATTCACGGCCTAAGTGCATCCGCTCTATGGGTTTGGGACCGCACGAACGATCCGACCAGCGTAATTTATGGCAGTCTCCTGCATCGGCCAGATGTTGTATCGGCCGTTGGCAAGACCAATCTGGACTTGAACCGACTTTCCAATGAGATTACCGCTTTTCAGAAAGATAAAGCGGAAGTTGCGATTCTGTACTCGAATCCGTCGCTTGTCTATTCCACGGGATATCTTCCTGCGGTTGGGAGCGCTTACGAATCACTTAGCTATAGCGGTGAGAAGGTTCGGTTTATCTCTGAAAAACAGATTCAAGAAGGCAAGTTTGACAACATTAAGCTGCTTATCATACCTGAGGCTACCCATGTGAAAAAATCAACCTTGAATAAGCTTGAAGTCTATTCCAGAGATTACGGAAAGAAAATCCTTATTCTTAATCAGGAATCGTTAAAATTCGATGAACACAATCAGTCGCTGCCAGGAGATATCCGTAAGAAGGTTTTTTCAAGGTCCAAGGTAATTGCAGAAACTCCGACTGCTCCTGAATTAAGAAATGTGGTCATTCCGATGTTATCCAACATGAGACTTATTAAAGTCATGTTGATGGATGCCGCAACAAATAAGCCTGTTTACGGGGTAGAATGGCGGAGCGTGGTCTATAACAACAGGCTGCTGATCAACATCGCGAACTATACGGATACAGCTAAGGATGTTTATATTACGATTAACGGTATACGGATTTCAAAATGGACAGATAAAATAAACGATGTCGACTCGGGAGGAAAAACTTTAAAATTGCAGCCGAAAACACCGCACTTACTTTCTGTACCATCGTTTTAAAATGTGCTTTTAATCAGGGGGGAGTTTTATCCCCTTCTGATTGTTAAGTGATTCAACAAGCCTTGATACGGCTTTACTGCCTGTTAAAGCAGGATAAAAAGCGTAGGAAAGGAGAAAAAGGGTAATGAAGATCAGAACAACGTTTCGTCTCCTAATCATTTTTTTTCTTGTATTGCTTTCGCAGATGAGCGGGCTAAAAGCAATGGGTGAGGAGGAGCCACTGCCGGATCTGGAAATTCAGCAGAAGAAGCTTGGTAATATTTTTCTTAAAAATGAATCATCTGCTTTTACCGTTAGGACCGGCGGGGACAAAGTGACATGGACTGTAGTCGATTTTTGGGGGAACAACGTGGCATCAGGAACGAAAGAGGTAAAAGACGGTAAGGCGGAGCTGACATTATGGCTGAATAAGCTCGGGTATTTTACTTTAAAGCTTGCAGCTACAAAAAATGGTGAGCTATTAACCCAAAAAGAAACGCCCTTTGCCAGGTTGACACCATTTGATGTAACTGCATTTTCCGATTCGCAGTTTGGCATGTCTACTCATTTCAGCTCAACGTTAAGACCCGCGTGGAATCCGGTCTTAATGCCGCTTCTGCAAAAAGCCGGAGCAAAAAATTTCCGTGATGAAATGTACTGGGATCGAGTGGAGACACAAAAAGGGGTATACAGCTTTATGGACCGTTATACCAATTACATGAATGAAGCGAATGCCCATCAACTGAATCCATTAATGATCTTCAGTTACACGAATCCATTTTACGATAATGGATATACTCCTTATACCGATGAGGGGAGACAGGGATTTGCAAATTATGGGCGATCGATCTTGGAACAGTACGGAGAACAAATCAAACGGGTGGAAGTCTATAACGAATTTAACAATCCGGCATTTGGCGATATAGGAAGCGGGCCGGCAGACTCAAGAGCCGATTATTACTTCAAACTGTTGAAGAAAACCCAAGAAACTGTAAAAGAAATACGTCCGGATGTGACAGTTGTCGGAGGAGCAAGCTCTGCCATCCATATGGGGTGGCTGGAGGATTTATTTGAAGTTGGCGGTTTGGACTATATGGATGTCCTATCTGTTCACCCGTACCGGCTTACTCAAAATCCGGAAGGAATGTCCGCCGAATTGAAGGCTCTGAATGAGTTAGTCAAGCGGTATAATGGCGGAGAAACAAAACCAATCTGGATTACGGAAATGGGGTATACGACCGGCGGAACGAAAGCAGTTGATGAAAAAACACAAGCCGCTTATTTGGTCAGAATGTATGTATTGTCCCTCGCTGAAGGTGTTGAAAAAATTTACTGGTATGACTTTATGGATGACGGGTTAGATAAAGCAAAAATTGAAGATAACTTCGGCATCATTCGTCATGGAGATGATGCTCTAGGGGCTTATACTCCAAAACCTGCTTACGTGGCATATTCCGCTATGACCCGTCAGCTGACTGATGCTGTCTTTGAAAAGAAAGAAGAAATCGCTGCAGGGGTCCACAGCTACAAGTTTAAGAAGGGTTATAGTGCAGTCAGAGCATTATGGTCTGAAACTCCTCAAGACGTGACTATCCGGACGGATTGCTCTCTTACGGTCACGGATATTATGGGTCAGTCAAAAACAGTATATCCTAAAAATGGAAGGGTATACTTGGCATTGACGGGGAACGCTGTTTACGTAAAAGGGAATATCTACAAAATTGAGTCTGGCCGTAGATAAAACTTCAAAAAAGGAAACAACGAATGAAAAAAGCCGAACTACCCGCCACTCCGGGTGTTCGGCTTTTTTATTCAAACAGATTCTGCTTCCGTTTTACTTTTGGTCCCGTAAAGGATTTTTATCATTATCGTTTGTCCTGTCATAAACAAGGCACTGGTGAACCAATAGAGCGGCAAGGCCGACGGCGCACTTAACGAAAATACTGTTGTAATCACTGGAAAGAGAAAGGCCATTAGTTTGGCCTGCTGCATCATTCCTTGATTTGTTGGGTTTGGCTGCACATTGAGTTTTTGGGAAACCTGAAACTGAATGATGTACATCACTCCAACCAAAAGTGATAGGGTGACATCGGAATTCCCTAAATTAAACCATAAGAATTCGTGTGATGCAATTTCAGGTGTAGTACGAATCGCCGAATAGAATCCAAAGATGATTGGAATTTGAATGAGCATCGGCAAGCATCCCATGGCAAGCGGGTTTAATTTATTTTCTCGATAAACAGCAAACATTTCCTGCTGAATTTCTCTTTGTTTTACAGGATCTTTCGTCTTTTTCAGTTTGCTTTGAATCGCATCCAGCTCTGGTTTTATGACCGCAAGCTTTTGCTGAAAGATTTGCTGTTTTTTATATTGGTTGACGAATAGCGGCAAAAGCAGCAATCGGATAATTATCGTAACGCAAATAATGGAAAGTCCAAAATCCCCGTGAAATAACTCTGCCACACCTTTAAGCAATGCAGAAAAAGGCGAGACAAAATAATGATGGATAAACCCGTCATCAGTTCCGCCAGAAGCAGCTCCTGTACTCGCTTGGGCAGTGTTGACAGCAAGAATTGTAAAAGCAAAGGTGAATATAAAGCTTAATTTATTTATCATTCGTTTCAATTGTTTTCCTCCTTTTTATTTCACTGTCAAAAGGAGGTAAAACACTCTTCATCATCTGAAGATCTTTTCATACGAATCACTTTACTTATCCACTTGGTCATGCGATTATGAAAAATATCCAGTGCATCCTGCAAGCTGGGAGCCTGGAGAAGACTTTCTTCAGCTGTATGCCTTATATTGGAACTGAAGCCGGTCAAGCCTTTTTTTACGAAAAATACTGTACCGAATGCCGTCAAGGCAGGCAGGATAATCGTGACAAAATCCACGAAGAAAAAGAGTTCGTTTAATGAATCGAAAATCATTTTTTCTCACATCCGTTCATGTTGAGTTTACTATAGGAACGACTAAAAAGTCCAGAAATGAGGAGAGATTCATATGAGCCAGACGCAGCGTAACGGTAGAATCATATTTCATATTGATATGAATAGCTTTTACGCTTCAGTAGAGGTTGCCTATGATCCTTCCCTAAAAGGAAAGCCGCTTGCAATTGCCGGGAATGCAAAAGATCGCAAAGGAATAGTAGTTACGAGCAGCTATGAAGCACGTAAATACGGGGTGAAAGCGCCTATGCCTTTGTGGGAAGCGAAGAAGCTATGTCCTTCCTTAATTGTAAGATCACCTAATTTTGAACGGTACCGCTCATCTTCAAAAGAAATGTTCAGTCTGCTTCGAGAGTATACAGATTTGGTAGAGCCTGTTTCCATTGACGAAGGATATATGGATTTAACCAATACCCGTTTTCACGAATATGCTATGATAACTGCAAAAGAAATACAACAAAGACTTCTCGATGAGCTGCTGCTCCCTTCAAGCATCGGGATCGCACCAAATAAGTTTCTTGCGAAAATGGCATCGAACATGAAAAAGCCGTTAGGGATTACCGTTTTACGAAAAAGGGAGTTGAAGACTCTGCTGTGGCCAATGCCTATTCATAACATGCACGGAATTGGAGAAAAGACGGCGGAGAAGCTTTTGAAATTAAATATTACAACAATCGGTGATCTCGCTCTTACAGAGGAATTTCAATTAAAACAAGCATTAGGGGTTAATGGTACCAGGCTGAAAAATAGAGCGCTTGGCACCGACACAAGAGAAGTCAATCCTGACAGCATAAACGAATTCAAAAGCATCGGAAATTCATCGACTTTACCGCACGACAGCTCGGATAAAGATGAAATAAACAACTTGTTACAGAAGCTGTCTGCCTCTGTCAGCAGACGGCTAAAAAGAAAAGAGGTTGTAGCAAGCAAATTATCAATTATGATCCGTTATGCGGATTGGAAGACAGTAACGAGACATAAACGGTTAAATAATCCGACAGATCTAGAAACAGAACTTGTTCAAGAGGCCTCTGCGTTATTTTATAAGCATTGGAATGGCGAGCCGATTCGATTGGCAGGAATCACTGGAATGGACTTAATCGAAAGAGATAAAGCATTTAAACAGCTCGATTTATTCACTTTTACAGACGATGCAAAAAAAGAGCCAATATATAAACTTGTCAGTAAAATAAATGAAAAATACGGTACGGACGCCATAAAAAAAGGATTGAAGGGTAAGTCAAAAGAGAGCAATTCAGGCGGCACAAGTTTTAATAAAGATTTTCTTTCGAATAATAATGAAGATGAATAGCTTGAAATTGTAGACAAAGTTGTGGTAATTTCAATAATGGCTATTACTTTATGATGCAACTGAATGTTGAATAGAAAGGGAGTTTTATCATGCCAAAGCAGCAAATAGGAGTTGTAGGACTGGCAGTAATGGGAAAAAACCTCGCCTTGAATATTGAAAGCCGGGGATTTTCTATCTCTGTTTACAACAGATCTAGTGAAAAAACAGAGGAATTTCTCAAAGAAGCGGATGGTAAGCAGGTTGTTGGTACATACAGCATTGAGGAGTTTGTTCAATCACTTGAAACGCCTCGGAAAATCCTTCTTATGGTAAAAGCAGGAACACCAACTGATGCCACGATTCAATCATTGCTTCCTCATTTAGAAAAAGGAGACATCCTTATCGATGGCGGCAATACATATTATAAAGATACGCAAAGAAGAAACAAAGACCTTGCTGAAAGCGGAATCCATTTTATCGGAACCGGGGTATCCGGCGGTGAAGAAGGAGCTTTAAAAGGGCCTTCCATCATGCCTGGGGGCCAAAAAGAAGCTCACGAGCTTGTCGAACCGATTCTTGAAGCTATCTCTGCAAAAGTAAATGGTGAGGCATGTACAACTTATATCGGCCCAGATGGCGCGGGGCACTATGTAAAAATGGTTCATAACGGAATCGAATACGGAGATATGCAATTAATTTCCGAGTCTTATTTTATTCTGAAAAACCTTCTTGGTTTATCGGCTGATGAGCTTCACAAAGTCTTTTCCGAATGGAATAAAGGTGAGCTTGACAGCTATCTGATTGAAATTACAGCAGATATTTTTACAAAGATAGACGAAGAAACGAACCAGCCGCTTGTTGATGTGATTTTGGATAAAGCCGGCCAAAAAGGAACAGGCAAATGGACGAGCCAAAGCGCGCTTGATTTAGGTGTGCCGCTCCCGATTATCACAGAATCAGTTTTCGCTAGGTTTATCTCTTCAATGAAAGATGAGCGCGTGAAAGCATCTGAGATCCTTTCCGGCCCAACAGCCGAAGTAAACATTGAAAATAAAGAGGAAATCATTGAGGACGTTAGAAAAGCGTTGTTCATGAGTAAAATCTGCTCATACGCACAAGGATTTGCTCAAATGAAAGCAGCATCTGAAGAATACAATTGGGATTTAAAATATGGAGAAATTGCGATGATATTCAGAGGCGGATGTATCATCCGTGCCGCATTCCTTCAGCAAATTAAGGAAGCTTATGATCGCAATCCTGAGCTTGATAATCTCCTTTTAGATACTTATTTCAAAGAAATCGTCGAAAAGTATCAAGGCTCTCTTCGCAACGTACTGTCACTTGCGGTTGCACAGGGGATTCCTGTACCTTCATTCTCAAGTGCACTTGCGTATTATGACAGCTATCGTACAGCGACACTGCCTGCGAACCTCATTCAGGCACAGCGTGATTACTTCGGTGCCCACACGTATGAGCGAGTAGATAAAGAAGGAATTTTCCATACTGAATGGATGAAGTAATAGAATAAAGAAAAAAGGTAAACCGCAGATGGTTTACCTTTTTTCTTTGAGTTAATTTGTCCACCAATGAAAGCCTTCTTTTTCTAGAAGGGCATCCGATTCTTTAGGACCCATTGAACCTGATTCATAGTTCGGGTTGAGCGTCTTATTTTCTGCCCATGCCTCAGATATAGGGTCGACAAAGCTCCAGGAAAGCGCTACTTCATCCCAATGTGTAAAGTTTGTTGCGTCCCCATTCAGACAATCATTGATTAGCTTTTCATAAGCCTCAGGTGTGTTCATTCCGTCAATGTTGTTATTTTGATAGTCCAGTTTGATAGGGGCAGTAAAGGTCGATCCATCGACTTTTCTTGCATTTAAGTGAAGGGTAATTCCTTCATCAGGTTGAATATGAATTACTAATAAGTTCGGATGCATCGAATGGCCATTTCCATAATAAAGATTCATCGGAATATCTTTAAATTGGACAATAATTTCCGTTGATTTTTTTGCTAATCGTTTACCTGTTCTGATAAAGAAAGGAACGCCCGCCCAACGGAAGTTGTCAATTAATAATTTGCCGGCAACAAACGTTTCTGTATTCGAATGCTTATCTACATTTTGCTCCTCATTATAAGCAGGGACAACATTTCCATTGATTGTACCGGAATCGTATTGTCCTCTGACAAAGTAGTCGTCCACTTCTGCCTTCGTAACTTTTCGGAGAGCTCTGAACGCTTTTACCTTTTCACTTCTGATTTCATCCGTAGTTAAATTTATTGGCGGTTCCATTGCAAGTAGTGCCACCATTTGCAGAAGGTGGTTCTGAACCATATCACGCAATGCCCCGGACTTCTCGTAGTATCTGCCGCGGTCTTCTACTCCGAGAAACTCACTCGAAGTGATCTGAATGTTGGAAATATAACGGTTATTCCACAACGGTTCAAATAACGCGTTCGCAAACCGAATTACCTCAATATTTTGAACCATTTGCTTACCAAGATAATGATCAATTCTGTAAATTTGATCTTCAGTAAACGCTTCGCGGATTTCATCATTCAATTCTTTTGCACTTGGAAGATCGTGGCCAAATGGTTTTTCGATGATTAGTCTTGACCAACCATCTGTGGCAGTTAAGCCTTCATGCTTTAATTTCGTTGCGATAGTACCGAAAAATTCAGGAGCCATTGCAAGATAAAACATTCGGTTATGAGGAATGTTGTATGTATCTTCCAGTTGTTCAAGCAATTTATTTAGTTCCTGATATGATTCAGAAGAATTGACATCGAAAGAATGATAGTAAAAATGCGAAATGAAATCATCTAAATTTTGATTTTCTTCTGAAGATGAAACCGACTTAACAACATTGCTTCTGAAGACTTCGTTTGACCAATCGCGTCTCCCAACTCCAACTACAGCAAACTCTTCACCAATTTGTTTATTGACATAGAGCTGATGGATAGAGGGGAAAAGTTTACGTTTAGCTAAATCTCCAGTTGCGCCAAAAATAACAATAACAGCTTTTGGATAATTTGTTTGAGTTTTCAACTGACGTACCTCACTTTATAAAAGCTTATTTTCAACTTGCTTTACAAGTATTTAATTTTAAAGGGTAATTAGGACGAAAGCAACTAATTGAGACATTCTTTCAAAAACATAAACTCGAAATTGAGATTTCCAATTCGTTTTTGTTTCATGTATTCTTTTAATAGAATAAGGTCTAATTCCTATTATGGAGGATAAAGCAATTGGAATTATTATTTTTAGGAACGGGTGCCGGCATACCCGCAAAAACAAGAAATGTTACGTCGATCGCATTAAAATTACTGGAGGAACGGAACGCTGTATGGCTATTTGATTGCGGAGAAGCGACCCAGCATCAAATTCTTTACACCTCCTTAAAACCAAAAAAAATTGAAAAAATATTTATTAGCCATCTCCATGGAGACCACATTTATGGACTTCCGGGATTGATCAGCAGCCGAGCCTTTCAAGGTGGCGAGTCACAGCTTTCTATATATGGTCCTGCAGGAATTGAAGCGTTTGTGAGAACGAGCCTCCTCGTGTCAGGCACGAAGCTGTCCTATCCTTTAGAAATCATTGAAATAGAAGAAGGAACTGTTTTTGAAGATGATCAATTTAAGGTCATTACAAAAAAAGTGAGTCACGGAATGGAGTCATACGGCTTCAGGGTGGAGGAAAAGGATTTGCCTGGAGCGCTCCAAGTTGAAGAGCTGATGAAGAAAGGAGTTCAACCGGGGCCCATCTATCAAAGGCTGAAAAACGGGGAGACCATCAAAACAGAAACAGGTGAGCTCATAAACGGAAAGGACTTTATGGGACTGGAAAAAAAGGGGAGAGTTATCGCGTATTCTGGTGATACAAGACTGTGTGACTGTTTGGTGGATCTAGCGAAGCAGGCCGATGTACTTATTCATGAAGCAACATTTGGCAAAGAAGAAGACGATCTAGCCTATTTGTATTTTCACAGTACGACTGAACAAGCGGCAGCCACCGCTAAAAAAGCAAATGTTAACATGCTGATTCTTACACATATTAGTGCAAGATACCAAGGGGATAAGAAAAAAAGGGAGCTTGAAAGTGAAGCGAAAAAAATTTTCCCGCATACGTTTGTTGCCTCAGATTTTGACGTTTATCCTGTCACAAGAAACAAAGAATAAAGTTATCTATCTTGCCCATTTTCAACTGTGTAAATATTCTGTACAATAGGCTTGAAACCATTATTTTTAATATCAGACGATCATAAAAGGGGATGGAGAAATGAACGTTACAGTGTGGAATGAATTTCGCCATGAACAAAGCGATCTGCAAGTTCAAAGCATTTATCCAAACGGAATTCACGGGGCGATTCAGGAGTTCCTGCAGGAAGATGGTTATACAGTCAGAACTGCTGTATTAGATGAGCCGGAGCATGGGCTTACAGAGAAACTTTTAAATGAGACTGATGTCTTATTGTGGTGGGGACATAAAGCACATGAAGAAGTGGAAGATGCAATAGTTGAACGCGTGAAACAAAGAGTGCTTGAAGGAATGGGACTCATCGTACTTCATTCAGGCCACTTTTCAAAACCTTTCAAAGCGCTTATGGGTACGTCATGCGATTTAAAATGGCGGGAAACGGGGGAAAAGGAACGATTATGGGTAATCGATCCTACACATCCTATTTTGGAAGGGGTTGGTGAGTATATTGAACTTGAACAAGAGGAAATGTACGGGGAGCATTTTGACATTCCGGAACCGGAGGAACTCATTCTTGTCAGCTGGTTTGAAGGCGGAGAAGTATTTCGCAGCGGCTGCACCTTTAAACGGGGAAGGGGAAAGATCTTTTATTTCCGGCCCGGCCATGAAACCTATCCCTCCTATTACCATCCGCAAATCCAAAAAGTAATTAAGAATGCAGTCAAGTGGGCAAACAGGGATAGAACAGATCAGGTAACGTATGGAAACAAGGAACCGCTTGAAAAAATTTCAGGAAAATAACAGCTAAAGGTGTATGCAAAAAGGAGAGATGTGGCAATATGTCACCCAAATTAAAAATAGGTATCATTGGTGCAGGGGGAATAGCAAGAAACGTACATATTCCAAATTACTTACGGCAGGGAAATCGCATAGAGATTGTCTCTGTTTGTGATGTCAATGAAGCAGCTGCAAAGTCCTGCGCTGAAGAATTCGGCATTCAACATACATTTACCAGCTACGAGGACATGTTTCGCGAGCTAGACATCGATGCGGTCAGCGTCTGCACGCCAAACAAATTTCATTTTCCTGCAACAACAACTGCCCTTGAAGCAGGATGCCATGTGTTATGTGAAAAGCCCCCTGCTATGACTCCGGAAGAGGCTATCGGTATGGCGGAGGTGGCTAAAAGAAAAGGGAAAATTTTAATGTACGGATTTCATTACCGGCACTCTGCTGAAGTGGAAGCTCTTAAACGATTTATTGCGGCAGGTGAGCTTGGAGATATTTATGCCGTTCGCGCGCATGCCTTAAGGAGAAGAGGGATTCCCGGCTGGGGAGTCTTTACAAACAAGGAGCTGCAAGGCGGAGGGCCGTTAATTGATATTGGGGTTCATATGCTGGACACCGCCCTTTATCTTATGGGATATCCCGAACCAGATGTCGTTTTTGGAAAAACCCACCAAAAACTCGGCATACGGGAGGGAGTCGGCTTTTTCGGGAAATGGGATTGGCGAAACTTTTCGATTGAGGATCTTGCTCACAGCATGATCACGTTTAAAAATGGTGCATCGCTTATTTTAGAAACCTCTTTTGCGGCAAATATTGAAAAAGAAGAAACGATGCAGGTTTCCTTGATGGGAAATCAAGGTGGCGCCGATGTGTTTCCCTTGAAAATTTTTCAGGAGAGGCATGAAACGCTGATTGACAGCACTCCGATCATTTTTCAAGAGAAAACAAGCCACGAGCTAGAGGTAGAGAGGTTTGTCGATGCTTGCCGGGCCGGCCACGCATCTGTACCTGCTGCAGAGCAAGGTGTCGTGATTCAAAAGCTGATATATGCTATCTATAAATCAGCTGAAATTGGTGATACAGTTAAATATTAGTAGGGTAGAGGTGCAGGCCCATGATGAAATGGCAAACCCAGGATGAGCTTAAATCGCTGCTCATCTCACTCATTCAATATGACAGCATTTCCGGAACGACAGGAGAAGTAGCGCTGGCAGAATATATGTATAACTTATTAAAAGATCGCTCCTATTTTCAAAAAAATCCGAACCATCTAACCTTGCACCCTATGAAAGACGGAAGATATTTTTTGTCCGCGCTTGTTAAAAAACAACCAAATAAAAATACGATAGTAATGCTTAGCCATTTTGACGTAGTTGATGTTGACGATTACGGCGAGTTTAAAAACATGGCTTGCAAGCCTGTCGAATTGCTTAATTCATTTACAAAGAAAAAAGAACTTTTGCCGGAACGGGCAAGAAGGGATTTGGAGAGCGGAGATTGGATATTTGGTCGAGGAGCAATGGACATGAAATCGGGGCTGGCGGTTCAGCTCTCTATGCTGGAAAGGGCAATGAACGGTTTATTTGACGGAAATTTGCTATTGGTGACCGTACCTGATGAAGAGGTAAACTCGCAAGGCATGATTGAAGCAGTCCCAGTATTAAGGGAAATGAAGGATTTACATGACCTTAAGTATATCGCTTGTTTAAACAGTGAACCGATGTTCGAAAAATTTCCTGGAGACCCAAATCTTTATGTATACAGTGGAAGCATCGGGAAAGTATTGCCCGGTTTCTTTTGCAAAGGAATTGAAACCCACGTAGGGGAACCGTTTTCAGGATTAAATTCAAATCTCATGGTTTCTGAGGTCAACCGTCTTCTTGAATTAAATGTAGGCTATTGTGAAGCAGTAGACGGAGAGTTTACTCCGCCGCCAACGAATCTGATGCAAAAGGATTTGAAGGAAAATTATTCAGTGCAAACCCCGCATGCTTCCGTATCGCTTTTTAACGTTCTCACGATGGAGCGTTCTGCTGATGAGCTTCATCGAATGCTGATTGATACCGCCAAGAAAGCCGCATTGAACATCGAAAATAACATAAATAAAAAAACGTTAGATTACCAAAGATTCGAAGCTTTTTCAAAGGAAGAATACAAGGTGTCAGTTTTTACGTTTGAACGCTTGCTTGAGCTTGCAGAAAAACGTGCGGGTAAGTCGGAAGCTGAGAGAATACTAAATTATGTGTTTGCCAACCGGGGTAAATTAGGAGATCGGGATTTCACGACAAAAATAGTTTCTGAATTGGCTTCGCTTTGCAAAGAGGACGGCCCGATGATTGTGTTGTTTTACAGCCCTCCTTTTTATCCGTCGGTCTCATCAAAAGATGAACCTTTAATCAGAAAAACGATTGACTCGGTTACGGAGTTTGCTGATAAACAATTTGGACTTAAATTCAAAGAGGTTCAATATTTTCCCGGACTTTCTGATTTAAGTTATCTACAGCTCGAAAAGCAATCGGTCAGTACGTATACAAACAATATGCCGTTGTTTAATCGAGGTTACGCTTTGCCTTCAGGGAAGGAAAGTACGATCTTCGTACCTGTTATCAATGTAGGCCCTTTCGGAAAAGATCCCCATAAATGGACGGAAAGGCTCCATGTTCCTTATTCGTTTGGACAGCTGCCTCAGGTCTTACAGTATACGATCGAAAGTCTGTTAAACCAAGCCTAGCAATATTTAGGCTTGGTTTTTTAAGGCTTGTTTCGAAAATTCCACTTTTATCTCAGCTGAGCGCCTTGCTGCATTCCTTACGCATTCTGTTACTGCTTCGCTAAAATGGTACCGTTGAAGCGTTTTTAATCCCGCTTCTGTTGTACCCCCAGGACTCGTGATTTCTTTCTTTAAAATTCCAGGAGATTTTTCGCTTTGCAACAGCATTTCCGTTGCTCCTGAAAGTGTTTGGAAAATCAAATGTTTTGCGGTAGACTGTGACAATCCAACCTCAATAGCAGCGGCCTCCAATGCCTCAATAAAATGATAAATATAGGCAGGACCGCTTCCGGAAACGGCTGTGATGGCATCCATTTCATTTTCATCGACGTAAAACGCTTCACCGATCGTTTCCAAAAAAGCTTGGGCATGATTAAATTGTTTTTCTGTGACATGTTCGCATACAGTAAATGCTGTGGCAGACTTTTGAATGGAAGCGGATGTATTCGGCATCGCACGAACCACAGAAACTTGCTCATTAAAAAGCAGTTGAATGGTGTCGATCGTGATACCTGCAAGAACGGAAATGATCAAATGATCGTTCAGATAAGAACGAATGTTTTGGATTCCTGAAGCTGCATCCTTCGGTTTCATTGCAAGAACAACAATATCTGTTTCCTGCATGAGCTGTTTTTTATCCGTACAAATGGTAATTCCGTACGTGTTATTGAGCTCGTGAAGCCGATCAATATTTGAATGATTGGTGACATAAATATTTTTCGGATTGATGATCTTACTATTTACCATTCCGTTTATCATTGATTCAGCCATGGAACCAGCTCCAATAAAGCCGATTTTATTCATAGGTAAAACCTCCTTAAATTAAGTGAATCTTCAATTAGTGGGGAAGGGACGTCAGCTGGTCCCCGCCAAGGGTATACAGGAGTTGCTGCAGGATAAAAAAAGAACCCCTTCATCGTAAGGACGAAAGGGTTCGCGGTACCACCTTTAATTAGCACGTGATATAAAGACATGCTCTCTTAAGTTTCCTTTAACGCGGAAAACGTTTAGGTTTGCCTAACCGCTCTTAGGGAAGGTTCAACAAGAAGAGTGGGTCTGAAATCTTTCAGCCGGAGGATTTCAGTTTCTAAAACCATCGTCTGTTTACTAGTCCTAGTCGCTGCGTTCGTATTCGTACAATTTGTTTGTTGCCATTATGCAATGGCTGGTTGTCGTGTGTCAAGCAGTTTTTGGTTTGCATGCTGTGACATTCCATTTTAAAAAAGCTAAAATATAAAATAAAAGTGAAAAAGGCGTTGATTTATTTTATGAGGACGAGACGTAAAATTATTCCTATTTCTTTACCTACTCCATTTCCTGTAGGAGACGTCATCGTATACGTTTTGTTAGGTGAAGCCGTAACCTTGATAGATGCAGGTCCGAAAACGAAAGAAGCGTATGAGGCATTAAAAGGAGCGCTATCACGACACGGAATTTCTTTATTAGATATTGACCAAGTGATCCTTACTCATCATCACGCCGACCATGTTGGATTGTTGGATGATCTTCCAGAACGAGTGAGAATTATCGGTCATCCGAATAATGAACCGTACATAAATCAAAAACCTGAATTTATTCATAAGGAGCTCGATTATTTTTATGAATTGTTTCAATCGTTTGGAGTTCCGGAACAATTAAATGAATTGGTAATGGAATTTAGAAAGATATATCGATTATCGTGTCACCGCCCTTTAACACAAGCAGTAAAAGAAGGCGATAGGATCGAAGACTTAGAGGATTGGGATATTTACTATACACCCGGGCACGCAGAGTCGCACATTGTTCTTTATCATCTTGGAGAACATATTATGCTTGGCGGAGATGTACTGTTAAAACAAACTTCTTCAAATCCGCTTCTTGAGGTTCCCAAAAACAACGATATTCGCTCTCGTCCGCTGCTTGATTATAATAAATCACTTAAAAAATTGGCGGATCTGGAGATTAAAACGATTCTTCCCGGACATGGAGAACCCATTGATAATGTCCGCCAGCTTGTTGATAACCGGCTGCAAAAACAACAAAGACGTGCAGAAGAGGTCTATCATTTTTTGCAAAAAGATGCTCTTACCCCTTATGAAGTGTGCCAAAAGCTATTTCCTCAAAAATATGAAAACGAGTTGTTTTTTACAATGAGTGAAACAGTCGGGCAGCTTGACGATTTAGAAGATCGAGGGAAGGTTGAAATGTTTCTGCATCACGGGCATGTGTACTACAAAGCAAAGCGGGTGGAAAAATGAATGAAAGACTTAAAGGAAAAACCGTTTTTATTACAGGAGCGTCAGGAGGACTGGGTGAGAAAATAGCGTATCAAGCTGCTCTTAAAGGGGCACATGTGTATGCAGCTGCGAGAAGGATGGAGCCGCTCGAACGCCTGCGGACTAAAATTCATCAAGAAACACAAGGAAGCTGCAAGCCAATCATTCTCGATGTATCTGATCTTGAGAAGGTGTCAAACGTATTTGCCGAAATCAACAGAATCGACGTGTTGGTAAATAACGCTGGATTCGGGGTTTTTAAAACTGTAGAGGATTCTACTCTGGAAGAAATGAAAGGCATGTTTGAAGTCAATGTCTTCGGTCTTGTGGCATGTACAAAAATGGCTCTCCCCAAGATGATTGATAAGGGTCACGGACACATAATCAATGTCGCTTCACAGGGTGGAAAGATTGCAACTCCTAAATCGAGCCTTTACTCTGCAACAAAGCATGCCGTACTTGCCTATTCAAACAGCCTGAGAATGGAGCTTATGAAAACAGGTATTCACGTAACCACAGTGAATCCTGGTCCGATCCGCACGAACTTTTTTTCGATAGCAGATGAGAGCGGAAATTATGCAAAAACCATTGATAAGTGGATGCTTGACGCTGATAAAGTTGCCGGAAAAGTAGTTGCCTGTATGCTGACAAATAAACGGGAAATTAACCTTCCTGCTTGGATGAATGCAGGCAGCAAGCTCTATCAACTGTTTCCCGGACTTGTTGAACGAGTGGCCCGTGGCGCATTTTCGAAAAAATAACGAAACCAGAATATTGTGTTAAAATAAGTTCAATCAATGGGGATCTTACTATATACGAAAAACTGTCATCATCTAAGGGGAACGAGGGAGAAAATGAATCAATCCAACAGCAGTCTTATTTCATTGTTTACTTCACATTCCAGACAGGACTGGAGAAAGCTCGGAATGCCTTCAGCAATCCCGATAAAGGAAAAAGAAATGGATGCATTAAAAGGAGTCAATGTATCACTGTCTCTTTCAGAAGTGAAGGAAATTTACGTTCCGTTTGTCCAGTTATTAAATATACATATCATGTCGTATTTTCAAAGACAGCGCGGCATACACGCCTACTTAAATAATCAAAATCAACGCCAGCCATTTATCATTGGAATCGCAGGAAGCGTCGCCGTAGGTAAAAGCACAACTGCACGCATCCTGCAAACCTTGCTCTCGCGTATGCCATGGAAACCAAAGGTCAGCTTAATTACAACGGACGGCTTCCTATATCCGAACAAGCAGCTGGAAGAAAAAGGGTTGATGCTGAAAAAAGGATTTCCGGAAAGTTATGATGTAAAACGTTTACTTGGATTTTTAAGCGAAATAAAAGCCGGAAAGAAGATCGTTCGCGCTCCTGTGTATTCCCACCTTACCTATGACAGAGTTCCTGGATCCTATGAAACCATAGAAGACGCTGACGTTGTCATCATCGAAGGGATTAATGTGCTTCAAACCCCGCCACCATCAGAAGAAGACATTAATAAGCCAAGGGTCTTCGTGTCAGATTTCTTTAATTATTCCATCTATGTAGACGCAGAAGAGAAATTGATTACGACTTGGTACATTGAGCGGTTTTTGAAGCTGAGAGAAACCGCATTTCAAGACCCTGAATCCTATTTTCATCGCTACAAGGATTTATCCGACGATGAGGCAATCAAGTTTGCACAAAACATTTGGACGAAAGTAAACAGGCCGAATTTACAAGAGAATATTCTCCCAACAAAATACAGAGCGGATTTCATATTAAAAAAGGGAATAGGACATAGAGGTGAGAAAATATTGGTTCGTAATATTTGATTTACAGTAATTTTATTATGTAAACTATAAAGGTTGAAAGCTCTTCCGTTCGAAAGATCACTCATTTGGTGATACAATGGCATTAAGAAATGTTGGAGGGAAAACTACATGCAGATCCAATTAACTGAAACAGCAGATAAAATGCTTAAAGAGGCGTTAATGGCGTCACCGGGAAAACATATACAGCTTGCCTATGATTCTGAAGGATGCGGCTGCGCGGTAAGCGGGGTACCGGCTCTGTGGCTGACAGATCAGCCTGTCGGCGAGACAGAATCGATTCAAACGAACGGAGCTCCGATTCTTATTCAAAAAGTGAAAAAGGTATTTTTCGATGAACAAATGAAGATGGACGCGAATGAAAAGTCGAATACTTTTTCATTAAAAAGCAATTCTGAAACGTTAAATCCGAGAATGAGAATGATAAGCAAATAAGGAGAAAAACGAATTGGGCGATAAAATTCAATCGATGAAAAACGTAGCTCAGGATAAAACATGGGTCTCTTTTTTACATGCGAACCATCCATACACCTTGCTTCATTGGTCCATCGGCGGTACAGAATCTATTCAAAAGGACGTCTGGCTGCTGCAGGATGAAATGACGTTTGAGGCTCGCGAATTCCCGTCATTGGACGAAGCGCTTTCCTGGGTGAACGAGCATTTAAAGGAGATTACAGATATTCTGTAGAAAAAGGGGGAGGCAGGATGCATCCTCCTTTTTTAATTGACAAACTCCTCAAGAAACTCTTCCACTGCTTTTTTGTACTCCTTGTTGTTTTTCGTATACGACATCGCATGTTCGCCTAACTCGGCCAGATAGATTTTTTTCTTTCCCTTCTTTTTTTCAAAAAGAAGCTGACTGCTCATTGAAGGAATATAATCATCGTCCTTGCTGTGAATAAACAAAACGGGATTGTCAATGCGATCGATAATTGACAATGGAGAAATCTCCTTGATACGATAGCCGTCACGGATCTTAAGAAAAAAATTGGCAACAGGTAAAATCAGTTTTCCTGACAGCTTAAATTCTGTTTTTAATCGATAATTCAATTGTTCCCATAGCGCAGCAAACGGGCAGTCGGCAATATAAAAATCGGCTCCGTCTTCAATGTGGCCTGCATAAAGCAGGGCTGTGACTGCTCCCATTGATTCACCGTGGATCCCGATTTGCGCTTTTTCCCCGGTTTGACTTCGTACCCAGCGGACCACTTCTGCCAAATCAAACTTTTCATAATAGCCATAGCTTGTCGTTTTGCCACCGCTTAATCCGTGTTTTCTATGATCATATATGACTACATTCCAGCCAAGCTCTATAAATAAGTTCATATATTTTACGGAATTGTACAGGCTCATCGTGACTCCATGGCAAATAATCATCGTTTTGGTTGTTTGATAAGGCTTAATGTAATATCCTTTAATCGGATAGCCATAAGGGCTCATCAAATTTATTTCGTCTTTCGGCAGTTCATCGAACGTTTTTTGGACATAATGGCCGTCTAACGTTTCTCGGTCGATGATTTCTTTTTCCGTTTTTTTCTTTATGTACATGATTTTATTTGTGAAAAAAATACCGATAGCAAAAATAACTGAGAACACCACACCAATTCCTATCAGCAACTTCTTCATTTCGATTCCCCCGATTGTAGTTTTGTTCATTTCTATCATAGCATTGATGGATGAAAAACGCTGGCATAGAGAGGATGATATTTATGAAAAAAGAGAAAAAACCAGAGTTAAAGGAAGCTATGAATGATGAGTTGAAGTCGAAATTGTTTGAGATGAAAAACCAATTAAAAAGTGAAGAAGAAGAAAAAGCCCAAAAACGAAAAGAAGAGGCTATAAAGAGGAAAAAAGAAGCGGAGCAAAACAAAAGCTTTGAAGAACTGCTAAATGAAAGCGATCTGAATTGGAAACAATATAAATCGTAAATGGAGAAGTAAGTTCGATTACTTGTACTGGCGGTGCAACTCTGGTTCAGAACGGTGCAATTCCAGGGCAGGACAGTGCAATTCCGGTGCAGAAGGGCGCAATTCCGAGGCAGAAGGGCGTAATTCCGAGGTAGAACGGTGCAATTCCGAAGCAGAAGGGCGTAATTCCGAGGTAGAACGGTGCAATTCCAGCACAGAACGGTGCAATACCCGTACCTGACCGTACATTTTCAGTGACCTTCTACACAATTTCAGCCAGCATCAGTGCAAGCAATCAAAATCAGATACGAATCCCAATCTTAAGTTAATAAAAAAGGCGGACTCTTCCACGCATTTCGCGTTCCGCGAGTCCGCCTATTTGTATTCTATTTCCGGTGGGCTTCGTACACGTTCCGTTTAGTATAATACTGAAGCGCTTTTCTTTCTTGTTCGGAGAGTGGCCTGCTTTGTGCAGCACGCACATTTTCCCGAATCTGTTCGATGCTGCTTGCTCCAGCTGCAATTGTTCCTACTGCATTATGCTTTAGGATGTATTGGACGGATGCTTCAGTCAAGCTGAGATCCGGCACTGCATTGGAGATTGCTTCTCTGGCAGCGACAATCTCATCTTCGTGATAGGATAGGTAACCCCCAGCTGCTTTCTTTTTTAGCTCTGAGAACGGCTTTCCGCTTAATAATCCTTTGGCCAAGGGACCTCTGGCAACGACACTAATGTTGTTTTCTTCAAGAAGTGAAAACCATTCTTCAGGCCTTCTGTCAAAGAGGCTGTATTGCATCATGATGGAAACGATATTAGACTTCTTGATATAATCTTTGATCACGTTTGGCCGGATAGAAGAAATGCCGTAATATCTGATGACACCCTCCTGCTTTAGCTCTTCAAACGCTTCAATTGTTTCGTCGATCGGGTCGTCAATCGTTCCTCCGTGAAGCTGATAAAGGTCAATGTAGTCGGTTTTTAGTCGGGATAAGCTTTTTTTGACTGCTTCTTTTATGTAAGTCTTCGAAGGATCCCAATGCCATCCCGGCTTGCCTTGTTCAAATCGGTTTCCAACCTTCGTTGCCACAATGATGTCTTGTCTTCTGTTTTTTATGGCATCGCCGACGATTTCTTCATTTGTCCCTTGATCATATAAGTCTGCGGTGTCCAAATAATTAACGCCCAGTTCAATCGCTTCATCTAACGTCGACAAAGCTTTTTCCTTATCGGTGCCAAGCGACATACACCCAAGTCCCATTTCGCTCACATATAAATCGGAATGGCCCAGTCGTCTTTTCTTCACGTTTATCACTCCCAGCAATGTGTTAATCATACCGTAATATAACACAGCCGGCGTTTCAATGATAATGTACTTTATGAACGAATCCATTCTTTAATTGTACGAAATGTTTTTCCGTATTCCTTTAGTTTCGCTCTTATTTCCCATGCTTTCCCGGTTAACACAATTCCGTTCGGAAGACGGTATATCTTCATAGGTTCCGCTCCTTTCTCGTCCATATATGATAATATGTATGGTGATGAAAGAAGGATAGAACGAGGAGTTGAGTGAAGTGAGCAACCTGGAAGAAAAAACATTGAAAAAAGAGAAGCTATATTCCGGAAAGGTGATCGATCTCTATCTTGAAGAGGTAGAGCTGCCGAACGGGAAAACAAGCAAAAGGGAAATCGTCAAGCACCCCGGGGCAGTAGCGGTTATTGCTTTAACACAAGACGAAAAGATCGTGATGGTTCAACAATACAGAAAAGCGCTAGAGCGGACAATTGTAGAGATCCCTGCAGGCAAGCTTGAAAAAAATGAAGATCCGAAAGAAGCCGCTTTGAGAGAATTGGAGGAAGAAACCGGGTATACCTCACCATCGTTACAAAAGGTGATCTCTTTTTACACCTCACCGGGATTTGCCGACGAATTAATTCATTTATATATTGCTGATGGCATCGAGCCTCTTGCAGAAAAAAAACAATTGGATGAAGATGAATTCGTAGACGTAATGCTTGTTTCTTTGGAAGAAGCTCAGGATTTAGTGGAATCCCATGAGATTTATGATGCAAAAACGGCTTACGCAGTACAATATTTGCAGCTCTTACATAAGTCAGGTGGTGGAAAGTAAGTTGTCTTGGAAGTTAAAAGCATTCCATGAATTAACAGCAACGGAGCTTTACCGGATTATGAAAGCAAGAATCGATGTATTTGTCGTTGAACAGGAATGTCCTTACCATGATGCGGATAATCGTGATTTCGAATCCTATCATTTATTTCTTGAAGAAGAAAATGAAATTGCAGCCTATTGCAGACTGATCCCTAATGGGGTCGTCTATGATGAGGCCACAATCGGCAGGGTGCTTGTGAAAAAAGATAAAAGAGGAAAAGGGTACGCTTTCCGGCTTTTTGCGAAAGCAGTTCAAGTGCTTGAGGAAGAGTGGAAGGAGCCTGCCATAAAAATTCAAGCTCAGGCCTACTTGCGCGAATTTTACGGTTCGTTTAGCTTCGAGGAGGTAACAGAGGTTTATCTTGAAGATAATATTCCCCATATTGATATGATCAGAACAACCACTTCCTTATAGGACTTTGATTTGATGTAATAAGATTTCTTTCTATTCCTATTATGAAAAGCTATAATAATGATAGGAGAGTGATCAATATGTCAAAATCAAAAGCACGCAAAAGACGGGAGCATCTTGTGCGGAATACAGGGTACAGCAAGTCGGTTCATAGAGGGATAATACCAGATTTCAGCACCTATGTGAGAAAGACACCGACGAAGAAGGAACAGCTTGAAAAAATGAATAAGAAACACAAAGGGAAGAACTCTTTTGACCGGTACGAATCAGGGCAAAAGAGTTCTTTTATTTTAAACAAAACTAGCATAATTCATCAGGTTTCTTTCATACAATCTGGTAATGAGAGAATTCAGGAGGAAACTGATGCGCAGATACAATTTGAAAGAGCGGGTCTCGATCCATATAAAAGATTACTCATCCATTTATCTATTCATTAGTATATTGTTTGTTATGGGCGTTGTTTTTGGGGCAGTAATTGTTAATAGTATGACACTTAACCAAAAGGAAGATTTGTTTACGTATTTGAACAGCTTTTTCGGACAAGTTATGGAGGGGAAAATATTCAGCCAAAATGAAATGCTGGGTCAAAGCTTTTTTCATAACGTCAAATATTTGGGTCTCATGTGGATTCTCGGAATATCAGTCATCGGGCTGCCGATTCTTCTCATTATGGTTTTTTTAAAGGGGATTGTCGTCGGCTTTACGGTTGGGTTTCTCGTCAATCAGATGGGATTGAATGGCTTTTATCTTTCCTTTGTATCCGTTCTGCCGCAAAATATGCTGCTAATTCCTGCATTTATCATCACGGGAGCGTTATCCACTGCCTTTTCGTTAAAGCTTGTCAGGCAGCTTTTCTTGAAAAAAAGCTTGAATCATGCCCCGGCTCAGTTATTTGGAAAGTATGCTTTTGTTTTGCTGTTCATCGTCATTTTTTCTTTTTCAGCCTCATTTATAGAAGCCTATTTATCTCCATTTTTAATTGAAAAAATCGCCGCATTTACATTTTAGTTATTATCATATTAAAATGATTTCAATTACAAAATTATAATAATTTTAGTTGGCTCTCCTTGGCCGATTTGATATAATATCAAAGAAGCGGCGTAGGAGGGAATTTTTGATGGAAAACCGTATTGAACGAATAAAAAAACAGCTGCATTCTTCCAGCTATAAGCTGACGCCACAACGTGAAGCCACTGTTCGTGTGCTGTTGGAGAACGAAGAAGACCATCTGAGTGCAGAAGATGTGTACCTCCTCGTAAAAGAAAAGTCACCGGAAATTGGACTTGCTACAGTTTATCGTACGCTCGAACTATTAACTGAATTAAAAGTAGTAGATAAAATAAATTTTGGCGATGGTGTATCAAGATACGATCTCAGAAAAGAAGGCGCTGCTCATTTTCACCATCACCTCGTATGTATGGAATGCGGAACTGTCGATGAAATCGTTGAAGATTTGCTTGAAGAAGTGGAAGAAGTAATTGAAAGAGACTGGAAGTTTCAAATAAAAGATCATAGACTTACCTTTCATGGCATTTGCCATCGATGCAAAGACAATCAGCCAACAGATAAATAAGCTTTCTTAGGTGCCTTTTCTTCCAAAATAGAAGGGGCCGTTTCTATTTTCAAATGTATAAAACCCTGCTCTATTGGCATAGATTGTTATATAGAAGCGTAGAGAAAGGGCAGGGTTTATATGCGGAAATCAATGAAAGCAGCAGCTGATATGTTTAAAGTATTTATTCTTTTTTCCGGTTTTACCATTCTTTTTTATTGTGCTATGATGTGGATAAATTCCGAATATAGAGACTATCATCGCTATGATCCCCCTGAAGGATCTGCTATTAAGGTGACCACGATGGAAGAAGAGAATCACAGCAGATGGTTTGATCGGTTAATGTTTTTTTATTTGAATGGGGAGTAGAAATTGAAGGATCAACTAAACGACTTTATTCATTTTATGACTGTCGAACGAGGTCTATCTGAAAATACCATTGTCTCTTATGAGCGTGATTTAAAAGGGTACATGCTGTTTTTAAAAGAAACGGAACAAGTGGATAATATAGAAAAGATTGAAAGAATACACATTATCCATTACTTAAAGTATTTGAAGGAAGCTGGGAAATCTAGTAAGACGGCAGCGAGGCATTTAGCCTCCATCCGCTCATTCCATCAATTTTTACTGCGTGAAGGCGCATCTAAGAAGGATCCATCCGTGCACATTGAATCGCAAAAAACTGAACGAATGCTTCCGAAAGTGCTTTCGTTGTCCGAGACAGAACGTTTGTTGGATACACCCAAGCCCGTTAACCCCTTTGGCTATAGAGATAAAGCGATGCTTGAATTGCTTTATGCAACAGGAATTCGTGTCAGTGAAATGATCGATCTAAAAATGGATGATGTCCATTTGAAAATGGGATTTATCCGCTGCTTCGGAAAGGGAAGGAAAGAGCGGATCGTTCCAATCGGCAAGCAAGCTTCTGATGCGCTCGATCAATATTTGACAAAGGCAAGAGGAAAGCTATTAAAAAGAAAAACCTCAGATTTTTTGTTTTTAAATCATCATGGCAATCCGATCAGCAGGCAAGGATTTTGGAAAAATCTTAAAAAAATAGCGGTTGAGGCCGGTATTCTGACAAAGCTCACTCCCCATACGTTAAGGCATTCCTTTGCCACTCATTTACTAGAGAACGGCGCTGATTTACGTGCGGTGCAAGAGATGCTCGGACATGCTGATATTTCAACGACACAAATCTATACCCATGTAACGAAAACACGGCTTAAAGACGTCTATAAGCAATTTCATCCCCGCGCATAAAATTGCCCGGTGGAGACTCACCCGCCTGGAATTGGCGGGTTTTTCGCGCCTGGTTGTCAATTTTTCGCGAAAACCTTTATAATTAGGTGTTGAGAAATATATAAAGTTATACATATTTAGGAGGATTCACATGCCTTTTGATCAATATAAACGAGTATTCCTTATTGTCATGGATTCTGTGGGAATAGGCGAAGCTCCTGATGCCGCTGATTTTAATGATACCGGCGCCGATACTCTTGGACATATTGCGGAGCAAATGGAAGGTCTTCGTGTGCCCAATCTAGCAAAATTAGGCTTAGGCCATATTAAAGAAATTCAAGGGGTTGAAAAGTCTGCCGTTCCTATGGCCCATTATGGAAAGATGAAAGAGGCATCGAACGGAAAAGATACGATGACTGGCCATTGGGAGATCATGGGGCTCCGGATTGAACAGCCATTTCAAGTGTTTCCGGAAGGCTTTCCTGATGAGTTGATTAAGGAGCTAGAGGAGAAAACAAATCGCAAAATCATCGGGAATATGCCGGCTTCCGGCACAGAAATTCTCGATGAATTGGGACAAGAGCATATGGAATCCGGTTCGTTAATTGTCTATACTTCTGCTGATTCCGTCCTGCAAATAGCCGCGCATGAGGAAATTGTTCCACTTGAAGAATTATATAAAATTTGTGAGATAGCCCGTGAGTTAACACTTCAGGATAAGTATAAAGTCGGCAGAGTAATTGCACGGCCGTTTATCGGCAAACCAGGTCAATTTAAGAGAACGCCTAACCGCCACGACTATGCGTTGAAGCCGTTTGGCCGCACAGTGATGAATGAGCTGAAGGACGCGGGGTTTGACAGCATAGCTATCGGAAAAATTCATGACATCTATGATGGAGAAGGGATAACGAAATCCATTAGAACAACGTCAAACATGGATGGTATGGATAAGCTGATTGCATCAATGGATGACGATTTTACAGGACTGAGCTTTATTAATCTTGTCGATTTTGATGCAATATTTGGTCATCGACGTGATCCGAAGGGCTATGGAAAAGCGCTGGAAGAGTTTGACCAACGGCTGCCTGAAGTATTTGAAAAACTGAAAACGGATGATTTATTAATCATTACTGCCGATCACGGGAATGATCCTGTTCATCACGGCACAGATCATACGAGAGAATATGTCCCGCTTTTAGTGTATACAAAACAAATCGAAAAAGGTACAAGGCTTCCTGATGGGGAAACCTTCGCCAACGTGGGAGCTGCGATTGCTGATAATTTTAAGATTAAGCTTCCCGAACATGGAACAAGCTTTATGACATTATTAAATACAGGGAGGACAAAGTGATGAAGGAGACAAGGCAAGCAGCTGATTACATTAAGAAAAAAGCAGAACAAAAACCGAAAATAGGCTTGATATTGGGATCAGGTCTTGGTGTTCTAGCAGAGGAAATTACCGACGCAGTCACAATTGATTACAGTGAGATTCCAGATTTTCCGGTATCTACGGTAGAAGGCCATGCGGGCAGGCTTGTAATTGGCAGCCTTGAAGGTGTGAATGTTGTGGCTATGCAGGGACGCTTTCATTTTTATGAAGGGCACTCGATGGATCGTGTGATTTTTCCGGTAAGGGTGATGAAGGAGCTTGGTGTCGAAACATTAATTGTTACCAATGCGGCCGGAGGAGTAAATGAATCGTATCAGCCTGGTGACTTAATGATTATCAGCGACCACATTAATCTAATGGGCACCAATCCGTTAATCGGTCCGAATAGCCCTGAAATTGGCGATCGCTTTCCGGATATGTCGGAGGCCTATAGCAAACGCCTCAGAGAGTTAGCGAAAACAAGCGCAGATGCATTGTCGATCTCTGTTCAGGAAGGAGTATATACAGCAGTAACCGGTCCTTCCTACGAAACACCGGCAGAGATTCGTTTCTTCCGTACAATCGGCACTGACGCAGTCGGTATGTCGACTGTCCCGGAGGTCATTGCTGCTAGACACGCAGGCATTGAAGTTCTTGGCATTTCCTGTATTTCGAATCTTGCATCAGGCATCCTCGATCAGCCTCTCTCACATGATGAGGTCATTGAGGTAACGACTAAAGTAAGAGCCAACTTCCTTACGTTCGTGAAACGAATCGTATCTCAAGTATAGAGAGGAGAATGCCAAATGAGAATGGTCGATATCATACAAGATAAACGAAATGGAAAAGAGCTCTCAGACGAACAAATAGACTTTTTTATACAAGGATACACAAATGGCGAAATCCCGGATTATCAGGCATCGGCTTTATTAATGGCCATTTATTTTAAAGGTATGTCTCCGAAAGAAACAGCGCTGTTTACCCAGTCGATGGTAGATTCCGGAGAGAAGCTGGATCTGTCACAAATCAAAGGTGTAAAGATCGATAAGCATAGTACAGGCGGAGTAGGGGATAAAATCAGCTTGATCGTTACCCCTATGGTCTCTTCGCTAGGCGTTCCTATTGCCAAAATGTCCGGCAGGGGACTGGGCCACACAGGAGGAACCTTGGATAAGCTTGAATCCATTTCCGGTTTCAATATTGAATTATCGAAAGAACAATTTATTGAGCTTGTCAACGATTACGGATTGGCTCTCATTGGACAAACCGGCAATTTGGCTCCTGCGGATAAAAAGCTCTATGCCTTAAGAGATGTAACGGGAACTGTCAACTCACTGCCTTTGATTGCAAGTTCAATCATGAGCAAGAAAATTGCAATGGGTGCTGATGGTATCGTTTTGGACGTAAAAACGGGATCAGGGGCATTTATGAAAAATCTTGAAGATGCGACCGATTTAGCCAAAGAGATGGTGAGCATCGGAAATTCGTTAAACAAGAATACAGTTGCCGTAATTACGGATATGAATCAACCGTTGGGTCATGAAGTGGGCAATGCAAATGAAGTCAAAGAAGTTATTCAGGTCTTAAAAGGTGAAAAAATTGATGATCTCTTAACGATCTCTTTAGCAATTGCAACGCAAATGTGTCTCGCAAACGGCGTGTTTACAGATGAGAATGAAGCGAAAAATGCTCTGATAAAATCGATTGAGGATGGATCTGCATTAAATAAATTTAAGCAGTTTATTTCCAATCAAGGAGGGGACCCATCCGTAGTAGATGATCCTAACCGCCTTCCACAACCAAGACATCGCTATGATCTAAAGCTCGATAAAAAAGGCTTTATTCATGGTATTGAAGCAGAAGCCGTCGGTCAGGCTGCATTATATTTGGGAGCAGGCAGAGCCAAGAAAGATGACAATATCGATCACAGCGCCGGCATCACGCTTCACAAAAAAATTGGCGATGCGGTTCGTGAGGGAGAGGCTGTAGCAACTCTTTTTAGTTTGAACGAAATAACAAGCAGCGCCATTGAGAAATTAACGGAAGCTTATACGATCAAGAGCAGTGCTCCGGAAAAAATAGAATATGTCAAAACAATAATCAAATAAAATTTGACAACAGACAAACCTATTTTCAAACGAAGACTTTGGAAAGACGGTTTGTCTTTTTTTGTCCTTGGACATTTGGAGGTGAGTATCGTGACTCAAGTTGTAACTTTAGTACCGTATAATCCCGAATGGGAAGAGATGTTCAATGTTGATAAAATGAAACTATACGGCGTATTAGGAAATCTGTTTTTAGAGATAGAGCACGTAGGCAGTACATCCATACCTGGGATGTGTGCAAAACCTATTATTGATATTGCGATTGCCGTCAATGATTTTTCAGTAATTGATGAAGTGGTAATAGAAGAATTAACTCGTGTGGGTTATGAGTATGTTCCAAAAAAAGATTTTCCCCAGAGGAAATTTTTTAGAAGAGGACAATGGGGCGCCGGGACTCATCATTTACATATGTTCGAAAAAGATAGTGATGAATGGGTAAACATGATTCTTTTTAGAAATTATTTAAGAACTCATTCTGATGTGGCAAATGATTATTTGCTTCAAAAAAAACAACTGGCAAGAAAACATGAAAGAATAGCCTATACAAAGCATAAAGCTCCATTTATTGAAGGAATTATTAAGGAAGCAAGAAAAAAGATATAAGCAAGCGCCTATTTCAGAATAATTAATTGGAAATGCATCTGACATATAGACTGGTAAGTAGTTACAAGCTTGCGGATCGAACGATTGTCCCGGTATAGCATAATTCTGAGCTAAAATTGCATAGCTCCTTAGAAAAAGGCAGGGTATAAATCCATTTCGAACTGGAAAAAATGAAAGAGATAAAGAAATGGAGGGCTCTGGCATGAAACGTCATCTATCAATATTGCTTATAATTATGATGGTTTTTTCGATAACACCTCAAGCATTTGCCAAAGAAAAAGATGAGAAAAAATCGGCTGAACTCGCACATGAAGCGAAATCAGCTGTATTAATCGAACGTGATACAGGACAAGTGCTTTATGACAAAAACAGCCATGAACAGCTTCCCCCAGCGAGCATGACAAAAATCATGACGATGCTGTTAATTATGGAACGTATGGAACAAGGCAAGCTGAAAATGAGTGATAAAGTAAGAACGAGCGAGTATGCGGCATCAATGGGAGGTTCACAAATCTTCCTGGAGCCTGGTGAAGAAATGACGGTTGAAGAAATGCTGAAAGGAATTGCGATTGCTTCAGGAAATGACGCATCCATGGCGATGGCTGAGCATCTGGAGGGCTCAAAGGAAGAGTTTGTCAACAAAATGAATGAAAAAGCGAAAGAGCTCGGCTTAAAAGATACTGTCTTTAAAAATCCGACGGGGCTTCCCGAGGAAGGGCATGTCAGCTCTGCGCATGATATGGCACTTATGGCTAAAGAGCTGTTGAAATATGAGAAAATCACTTCGTTCACGGGAACTTATGAAGATTACTTACGAGAAAACACCGATAAAAAATTTTGGCTGGTCAATACCAATCGGCTGATCAAATTTTATCCGGGTGTGGATGGAATAAAAACTGGATTTACACAGGAAGCAAAATACTGCTTAACGGCTTCAGCTAAAAAAGGAAACATGCGTGTCATTGCAGTTGTGTTTGGCGCCAGCACGCCAAAGGAAAGAAACGGCCAGATTACAAAGATGCTCGATTTTGCATTCAGCCAGTATGAAACGCATCCGCTCTATAAGAAAAATCAATTAGTTGAGAAATTAAAAATTAATAAAGGGAAAGAAAAAACAATAAATCTCGTCACCTCTGAACCAATATCAGTTTTAACGAAAAAGGGCGAGGACATAAAAAAAATAAAAGCGGAAATTAAATTAAAGAAAGACGTATCCGCACCGGTTGAAAAAGCACAGGCGCTTGGGACCCTTACGGTTAAAAATGAAGGCAAGCTTCTGGTTGAAAGTCCGCTTGTAGCAGATTCCGATATGGATAAAGCAGGCTTTTGGACGATGACGAAGCGTACGCTTTCTCACTGGGCAAAAATAATGGAATAATGCCGATTCTGCACTAGTTTTGTCAGCATGGAGGAATCGAAAAGGTAAAAATCGAATCCCTAGTTATCCGAGATTATCAAGGAGGGATAGGTATGAGTCTGGAAATAGATATCCATGTGAAACAATCAGTTCTTTGTGTTCGCCTAAGCGGAGAGTTGGATCATCATGCTGCGGAATCGCTTCGACACGAAGTGAATCAATACCTGGAAAAAACGAATGTAAAGCACCTGATGCTGAACCTGGAGGAGCTATCCTTTATGGATAGTTCCGGTTTGGGGGTTGTTTTAGGAAGATATAAACAGATAAAACAGCTTGGCGGAGAAATGGTGATTTGCGGGATATCCCCATCAGTCAAACGATTGTTTGATATGTCTGGGTTATTTAAAATCATTCGTTCAGAGCCTTCTGAACAGCTGGCACTGCAAAAATTGGGGGTGGCTTCATGAAAAATGAAATGAATCTCCAATTTTCTGCCTTAAGCCAAAATGAATCCTTTGCCCGTGTAACAGTAGCTTCATTTATAGCCCAGCTGGATCCTACGATGGATGAGCTGACAGAAATAAAAACGGTCGTTTCCGAAGCGGTAACAAACGCGATCATCCACGGCTACGAAAACGAACCTAATGGTTGGATCTATATTTCGGTTGCAATTGAGGATCATGTGGTTTACTTAACGATTCGTGATGAAGGGGTAGGAATCGTTGATCTGGAAGAAGCAAGGCAGCCGCTTTTTACAACAAAGCCGGAAATGGAACGTTCGGGAATGGGTTTTACGATTATGGAGAATTTTATGGATGACGTAAAGATCGATTCATCACCTGAGATGGGAACAACTATAAGGCTGGTCAAGCACTTAACTAAAAGCAAAGCGTTTTCGAATTAAGGAGTTTCGCTATGGATGTGGAGGTTAAAAAAGACGCAAAGTCCGCCCGTCTTAATGATAATCAAGTAAAAGACCTAATTAGAAAAAGCCAAGACGGCGACCAGAGTGCCAGAGATCTTTTGGTCGAAAAAAATATGAGGCTCGTATGGTCGGTCGTTCAAAGATTTCTAAATCGTGGGTATGAGCCTGACGATCTCTTTCAAATCGGGTGTATCGGTCTGCTGAAATCCGTAGATAAGTTTGACCTCTCCTTTGATGTGAAATTTTCTACCTATGCCGTACCGATGATCATAGGAGAAATCCAGCGATTCATCCGTGATGATGGAACAGTAAAGGTCAGCCGCTCCTTAAAAGAGCTTGGAAATAAAATTCGCAGAGCAAAAGATGAGCTTTCAAAAACGAATGGAAAGGTTCCAACAGTGAATGAGATTGCCGACTACCTCAATATTTCGGCGGAGGAAGTCGTGATGGCTCAAGAGGCAATCCGTGCCCCGTCATCGATTCACGAGACGGTTTACGAGAATGATGGAGACCCGATAACGCTACTTGATCAAATTGCTGATTCTTCAGAGTCAGCATGGTTCGATAAAATCGCTTTAAAGGAAGCCATTAAAGAGTTGGATGAAAGAGAAAAATTGATTGTCTTTTTGCGATACTACAAAGACCAGACACAATCTGAAGTAGCTGAAAGACTTGGAATCTCACAGGTACAAGTATCAAGGCTGGAAAAGAAAATATTAAAACAGATGAAAAATCACATGGATCTAACCGAAGGGTAGCCAGACAGTTGGCTGCCTTTTTTTATTGTGAATTGGTAATTAATGTTCATACAGTAAGTTCTGAATGAAGGATCAATAAATTCTCATACTACTTATATAACCTTCTTACAACAGGAAGTGAAGCAAATGAAAGGCAGAATCTATTTGAGGCTCAGGCATCGAATTCAAGTAAATCCGGAAGAAGAAATTACTGTCGGACAGCTTTCGCAAATATCAGGGGATGAGGTGATCAAAGCAAAGGTTTCTGCTCTTCCTGTGTATAAAGTGAAGGCGGAAGACAAAAATATTGTGGTGCTTGATCTAATGTACATTTTAAAAAGGATACAAATAAAGTACCCGGATTATGATATTCAGCCAATCGGTGATTCTGAAACGATCGTAGAAATTGTTTACCAAAAAAAACAGCTTACACTCATCATGTTCGGACTGGTATGGCTGCTTCTCTTTATTGGTTCAGGACTTGCAATCATGAATTTTCATGAAGACGTCAGCATGAAGGCTCTTCACCAAAATCTATACAAGCTTGTAACAGGTGAGGAAAATAAATATCCTTATATTCTTCAAGTGCCATACAGCTTAGGATTAGGTCTGGGAATGGTTCTCTTTTTTAACCACATATTTAAAAAACGCTTTAATGAAGAACCGAGCCCTCTGGAAGTAGAAATGTTTAAATACCAGTTGGATTTGGATCAATATGTCAGCATGACTGAAAATAAAGAGAGTATTAAAAAACTAAATGATCATTAAAATGATTCTTTTGCTTCTTCTAGGCTTAGGAGGCGGGCTTGCGGTAGGCGCAGGCTTTGTAGCTTTTTTAACAGTACTGGGTATCGTACCGAGGCTTATGCAGATGACGAAAACGTTTCAATTTATTCATTCCTATGAATTGGCTGTAATTTCAGGTGCAGTCATCCTCGCTTGGACCTCTCTGCACGATTACCGTCTCTATTTACCGGAAATCATCCTATTGCCGATCGGGTTGTTCTCGGGAATGTTTATCGGGATGCTGGCTGCGGCACTGACAGAAGTGATCAATGTTTTGCCGATTTTGGCAAAACGTGTGGGAATGGGAGAACGAATCATTGCATTATTAATGGCAATTGTGTTTGGAAAAGTGTTAGGGTCTCTATTTCACTGGTTGTACTATGTCCATATTAACTAAATTGGAGGGTGTTACATGTCGAGTATAAAAGAAAATTATAAATCAAAAGTGAAAGCTTATCAGCCGAAGCCTCCATATGTTACGAACTGCGTAAAAGCGTTTCTAGTCGGTGGGTTCATTTGCTTGGTCGGGCAGGTCATTCAAAACCTTTATATGTATTTTTTTGATTTCGATGAAAAAACGGCAGGTAATCCAACTGTTGCGACACTCATTCTGATCTCTGCATTGCTTACCGGTTTTGGTATATACGACAGAATTGGTCAATTTGCAGGAGCCGGCTCAGCAGTCCCTGTGACAGGCTTTGCAAATAGTATGACAAGTGCGGCGCTTGAACATAAAAGTGAAGGCTTTGTTCTCGGTGTCTCTCCTAACATGTTTAAATTGGCAGGCAGCGTGATCGTATTTGGAGTCGTAGCCGCCTATATTGTCGGAATCATTCGATTTGCTTTTGAAAAAATAATGTAAGGGGGTAAAGGGATGAAACTAATCGGCAAACAAACCTGGAAATTCCAGAATCCATTATTTATTAACTCCTCAGGTACTGCCGTCGGGCCAAAAGAAAAAGCCGGTCCGCTAGGGCATAAATTTGATAAAACATATGATGACCTTCATTGCAATCAAGACAATTGGGAGCTCGCCGAGAGACAGCTGATGGAGGATGCGATCAATAATGCTCTCAATAAAGGCAGCCTGACAAATGATGATATCGATTTATTTCTAGCCGGAGACTTGTTGAACCAAAACGTTACTGCGAACTATGTGGGAAGAAAGCTTAAAATCCCTTTTATCTGTATGTTTGGCGCATGCTCCACATCGATGGAAACGGTAGCTGTAGGGTCTGCACTTATTGATGGGGGATTTGCGAAACATGTGATAGCTGCAACAAGCAGCCATAATGCAACTGCTGAACGCCAGTTTCGTTACCCGACGGAATATGGAGGACAAAAACCCGGTACGGCCACGTCAACAGCTACTGGTGCCGGTGCCGTTGTGATCAGCCAAAATCCGGGAAAGATAAAAATCACAAGCGCAACGATAGG